>JAFUSD010000163.1 GCA_017480685.1 Bacteroidaceae bacterium | reverse complement strand
GGCTGTCCAATGGTTTCCTGCGCGACACCTGCCTAACCGCACCAGACAACTTCAAGGCCACCCTCCAATACTTCAACATAAAGTATTGAAACTACTTCCACCATTACTGCCTGCTTGCATGCACCACCACAACATCCAAGGCATCCACATCCCCACTCTGAGTGTACTACTATGTGCGGCAGCGGAAAAAGACTGTCACCTTCGACACAACAAAACTGCATCAGATAGCATATAAATCCATGTAATCATCCCGATTTTATATCAGAAATAATTACTGGCCGCAAATCAATTTCCTCAATATAAATAAAGAGGCCGTGCCCGTTCACATTGACACAACCTCTTTCTTTTTTGAGAGTGATAAATTGTCTTATAATGCATTAATAAGCATACTTATATCTCCTCCCATCCATATAGTTTTATTTCCATGACTTGGTCACCATTTTCATCAATGCCACCATAATTCATGTTGTTACCAACTACTCCGCTCACTGTTACCATAATAGCACTAATGTTGATGGGGCTTTCGTTTGTTTGGGGTCTATTATATTTTTTCATTGCTGATAAACTTTTTTGCCGTTAGTAATGTTAATACCTCTTTGTACGCCATCTAGAGCACGACCGCCCAAATCATAAACAGAATTATTTGTTGTGTGGTCGTTCATGATGAGATTAATACCTGTCGTTGCATCGCCTATTCTGATTTTAATATTCGATGTGTCTTCAACATCAGCAAGAACGTCGTAGAAATCAAAGTATGCGCGCATGCCTTTCATAGATGTCTTACCTGTAGAATACCAGAATTTACCTTCTGATACAAACAAGCACAAGTTGGGTATGGTGCCGCTTGCACAGTAAGTTCCAATCATGCGGTTATAAAATGTGACGGCTGTTTTCCCTTTGCCAACCGTATATGCGTCTTTATCGATTGAAGGCTCATCTTCAACTACTACATCTACACCGTCGAGTGTGAACTCTGTAATTATCTTAGAAACCTTAATCAAATACGGATGATTAGCTTCGATACTGCTTGTTGGGGTGAATTTGACAGTTATTCCGACAATGTTGTCATCGTCATCTGTTTCCGATTCTATACCATCAAAGTCTGCGAGTTCCGTATCAGAGCCAAATACTTCCTTCACCTGATTCCCTGTCATTGTAAACGGTAAACACAGTGTGCTCCATACGTTAGCATTAATTGTTCGTTTTACACGTATATCTACACCATTGGCATCATTTGGTACAGCCGTTGCGTTTTCATCTAACAAGACTCTATTATCAGCAGGGTTTCCTATTGTGATGTTAAAGGTGTAGTCGGGCATATCTATAGAATGCAGTTCCCCATTTTCATCTTTCATTGTAAACATGGCATTAGTGACTGTTGCCGTCATTTCTGTTCCTGCTACTAATGATTCATCTGCCTTTAGACTTATGCTAAATAATATTCCTTGTCTCCCCTGAATGCGAGCAGAGGTTGTTTGTGGAATGGCACCAAATCCATCGTCAGATGTAGGGACTATGGTTAGTTTACCACAAGAGCTTTCGTCTTTACTATAAACGGGTGTACCATCCTCGTCCTTGATTGTAGTAATACCTTCAGGTAACTCGATATCAAGTTGAAAACCAACATAATTTGTTTCGGAATCGAAACTGAATCCAATTTGAAACTCTGTCTCACCTCCCTGCGGTATGGTTACAGGCTTAATTACAAAGCCGTCAGCAGCATTCATGCTGGTTATGCTGGCTAACCATACCAATGTCATATAAAAGAATCTTGTATTCATTGTAATGTTTGTAATATTTTATAATGGTTAATAATACGTTTTGGAATCCTCTTCTGCTCAACTCCAAGGCTCTTGTAGACAACGATTATGGCATCTGTCAGGTCAATGCGTCCATCTGAGTTTACATCTGCAGCTCTAGTCACAAATCCTGTCTGAGCCATTCCAAGTGATGAATATACAATCATTATTGCGTCTGTCAGGTCAACTCGACCATCACTATTGACATCACCAAGAGTGACATCAATAACACTTATGGTGCTTTGCGTGTCAGGTAAACCGAGTGTAGATGTCGTTCCGTTGCTGTCTTTGATGGTAAAGCTGTTCTGCTTTAGCACAGCTGTATGGTCTCCTTTTGATATGGATGTATCAACATCGACCATTACGGTCAACACAACTCCTTCGGTTCCGTTTATGGTAGCGGTGGAATTAGGCATAATGCGGAATCCGCACGAACCATCTGCTTGCACTGCCCAATAAACAGAGAATTTCGATTTGTTTACACGGCTGCTATTAAGCTGATAAATAATGTCACCGTCAGCATCTTTGGCTAAAGTCATACCTTTTGGCAAACATAATGTCATGCTCACTCCAGCTACATCCCTATCGTTTCTTATCTGTATTGGTAGAGCAATTCTCTGCCCAGGAACAGCTTCTGTCTTATCTACATAGACAACGTTTGAAAACTTTGACATATCTATTTCTTGCAGAATATAAATGACCTTAGACAGTTCGTCTGTTTCTGATGCAAATATTTCAAGAGAGTCAAGTCGCATTGATGCTGTTTCGTTTGCGCTGAATGTAAATGAGAACGTACCGTCATCTATTCCTTCTGTGTCTCCATTAAGTTTTACCCATGTGCTAAGCGAATCTGATACTTCCCAATCCATCTCTATGTCGCCTAATCCGCTGTTACGGACATTGACAGTTTGTGTACCTCCAGCATAGCTAACCCTGATGGTATCTGGTACATCCAGCACAGGAATGTATTGCTCATAGTTTGCGATGTAGAATTGGTCTTTCGATGTCGTTACTGTCAGACTATTATTGTTTGAAACTACATTGCCAGCCCTGTCTGTCCATTCTTTGAAACGATAAGTTTCATATCTGTCGGCAGCTGTGAATGTGACAGGTTGATTACCTGCACGGAACGACCTGTAAAGTCGTCCGTTGCCACTGCTACGTCCGTTAATATCTTCAGTGGAGCATTCTATGTATGGCATCCAACCGTCGTTTGTTGCGATATCGATATTCCGGATGTTGTCTGGCCGACGTGTAAAGTCGTATTGCAGGCGAATTACCAGTGAGTCTATGACGATATCTCCACCACCAACTGTATTTACGTTTTTAGAAACTGTTATATCACTCCATGCCGAGGGACGAGAGAAGAACATGATGTCGGTGTTTAAGCCTAAGATAGAAGATAGCAACGAACTGTTAGCTGCTGATGGGCTAATAGTGGATGTCACATCTCCAAGTGCATCATAATTGACACTCCAGGTGTGTGGATTTGTTGTTGACTGAGATATATGGTTGAACCAATAAAGGTTGCCATCCTTGCGGAAAGTGGAGGTTCCACTATGCTTAAAATTCAACTCCATACTACCAGCCTGTCCAACATTGCCATTCACATGTGATTTCATGTGAAGTACATCTACTCCTACTATTCGTACATTCTCCCTGTCTGCAGGGAATACTCCCATTTCATGGAAGTTTATAGTAAGGTCGTTTCCAGCATTGATTACATCGAGTTGATCTTTTGGTATTATAATATTACTCGATGTTGACTGCTCTGGCAGGTTCATGGTGTATTCATTGACAATTCGTTCTGTCATTTCAGATATGGTTTCTTTAAACACATTGCTCAAGGCATCGTAAGCTTCTTGATTTACCACAGAATCTAATGCCAATCCAAGTTTCTCGAAGCGTTCGAACATGCCAACGAGGTTAAACTCTTCACTTTCGTATGGCTTCAGCAGTCGGTACTCGTATGCTTTACGCAGATAGTAGCTGTACAACTGTAAACGATTCTTTGCTTTCTGTTCCATGCTCTCTAAATACAACATTGCATTGAGGTCGCGTTTGCTGTTGCCTGTGAAAGCATCCCTACGGAAAGCATCAAGAGCCAAGGCGTTGTTGTTGATGTCTGCCATGGTTGTTGTCATTGCAGAGAAAACTTGGTTTATTTGGCTTAACAGCTTTTCTTTTCGAGCGTTAAGCTCCATAATCTGTGCTTGAAGAGATTTCCAAGTCTTGGATTTTGCCATCAGTTTATTGAGTTCTTGTTGAACCTCGGCTTTAGGTGTTGAACTTTTTGACAAAGTTGATTGTAATTTGTTTATATTAGAGGCTAATGGTTGAATTGATCCTATAAGAGAGTTGCTGGCAGAAAGTACAGTATTCAAGTTAAATTGCTGCGTTCCATTCTTTATATCCAAAAGAGATGTTTCAACTTTTGTGCTGAATGAATCATCCATCGCCAAAGTGGTATTGTCAAATTCTTGGTAAAATTGATTGAAGCTTTCACCTCCCACAAGGCTACTTATATTGTTTGCCAATGTGAGAGTTTCATTTATACCTTTGCTAATTGCTGTTCCTACAGGGCCTATTATCGGTATTACATTTGCAACGGCTTTGACAACTCCAAATATTTTCTTTAATCGATTTCGCTTTCTTACATTATGCTTAGCTTTCCGAAGCAGTTGCTTTTGCAATTTCTCTATTTTTGTAGTTACAGTGATTATTTCAGAGTTAATTCTTTCAGCTTCATCTTGTAAGACGGGCACTTCGAGAGTCAGTTGATTCAGGGAAGACATGCAATCGTCAAGATCCTGCTCGGTTGCATCAGCTGCAAACTGACAGGCACTTACCTGGTTTTGCAATGTTTGGTCGATACGATTGAGCCAGTAGTACATGTAGAGCGTAGGGATGGCACGGTCAATCTCGTTCTTATAGTTTTCAAGAAAAACTTCGAACGACATAAGTGGAACCCAGCCGTCAGGATTACCAAAGTAGTCGAGCCCCTGTCCAAGACGAAACAAAATGGCTTCAATTTCCATAAGATTATTTTCTAATTCAAGTGAAGTGAAATCACTCATACCTGCTGCCTCTAACCGATGTTTTGCTTCTATTGGCCTATCGTCAAATCCGTCAACAGCCTCATCTTTAATTCCTTCATTCTTGCCACCTTCGGCTGAAGTAGGATTCAAATATCCGTTTAGCAGAGTCTCGTATTCGGTGCATGTAGCATATACTTCCTCAATGCAGTTGTTTATGTATGCATCGTTAGCATATCGCAGAACGGCTGCTATATAGTATGGATGTAAGTATGCATAAGGTGAATTAATAAGGTGAAAGGCGCCATCAGAGCCGTTGGCTCCATGTTCAATAATAGGGCCTTTGTTGGTAGAACCATCTGCTGCAACATCATATTTCACTCCACCGCTACCTCTTGCAAAGTCGCAGATACTTTCTACATCAACTGTAGACGATATCTGCCCACCGTTTCCACCAATACCTGGCGTTCCGTTTCGGTTTGTTGACTGCCCATTTGCTCCATTGGCAATTAACCGTTTGCCAGAATTATATTTTATTTCCTTTACATAAAGGTCGATGTGACCTGCATAAGCACCTCTACTTCCATTACCATCAGTTAATGTTTCATTATTCATTGGGGTTGTATTGATGCAACTTATCACGTTGCCACGGTCTTCGAATATGAGTTCCTTTGCATAAACCGTGATGTAAGTTTCTGGAAATGCAAGCCTTGAGCGGACAATAAGCCGCTCGGCATAGATGTTCAACTCGTAGATATCTTCACGACCATTCAGCCCCCACACCTTATTATGAAGAGCATCGTCAAAAATAACATCTTTACCCGATATGCTTATACTATATGACGTGCGAGTTTGATTATTCAGGTATTTTGAAGTTGATGATTCCGCAATAACCGTGTAGTCGCCTGCATCGGGCAGTACTCCACGACTGCTGAAAATATCTACATTAGATGGCATCAATGGCATAGGGTATAAATCTACAACTTCAGAGACACTTTCCGTACCATTTGTAGCCGTAAACGTAATCTGGAACGAGTCATATTCGTTTGCTGTAGGGTAATACACGAACAACCCTTTTTCCGCATCAAAGTGAATTTCACCTTGTGGCTGTTCATTAACCTCATAGCTATAGACTACATTTGTGGAATGAAGCGAGTCTGCTTTTATATAAAAGCCATATCCATCTTCAGTATATAGAAAGGACTGCTCGTCGATATATCCAATTTCATACGAAGGGAGCGAATCCAAAACGATATCCTGAATCAGTAGCCCAGTGCTTGACAGCATAACATCATCCGACGTGCTTTCACCTATAGTCAGCGGATATGATGGCATCATGCTGATAAGCTTGCTGGGCGACTGTGAAAAGGCCGATAGTCCTATCACTGCCAATAGTATTGATAATAATAACTTCTTCATAGCTTAGTATTTAATGATATAGGTTACATATACGTTCTTTGGACGGTTGTCACTTCCGACTGGAACTAATTTTGAGGCATCAAAATGTCCAAAACTTCTTTTATCGTCGATTCCCTTAATTTTTTTTGTAAATGTTATTTCAACTGCTCCCCAAGGATTATCAAACATAATATTGCCAGCTTGAATATTCCTTATTGCATCTCCTTGATAACTACCAACATTGTTCCCTATATTTCCTCCGTTTTCGGTCAGCATTGTACGACTATCGGCATCTGCATCATTGCCCGAATCTCCAGACACACCACGCAGGAACATTCCGCGCAGGTCAGGAAGGTTGAATGTGCTGCTCCCGTCGCCAATACCCCAGCTTACACCAATTGCATTATATAAGCTTTCATATTGAGAACGGCTGACAGCCGAACCATCGCAGAGCAACCATCCTGCAGGAACTTTGTCTGCTGGACCTGCAAATGGTGCAATGACTCCTGCTGCAAGCATGGCATTATTGGCTACTTCCGAATAAGGTGTACTAGGTAATGCGGTAAAACTTACTTCACGGAAGATGTTGCCCTCTTGAACTTCAACTTTCATCCAGTAATAAACAGCTGCGAAGTTTATGTCGGAAAATTTTGACGCAATACTTCCTCCACTTCTCACACCTTTACCTACTGTAATACCGAAGCATCCAGAATAATCGGTGTGTACAGAGTGTGTCTCAATCCATGTTGCGTTTAATGCAGATTGTCCTGGATAGAGCGAAATGCGTAGCATAACGTCAGAATTCGCCAGAAGCACACCGTCTGGTCTCCTCACAACAGCTTGATAATTGAAGCCTAATCCGCTGTTTTGTGCCAGGCCTTCGCTGATGCAGCATACCATGGCAACTACCAATAATAAAACTTTTCTTTTCATGTTTTTTTGTATGTTGCCTTCCCAGCCCCATGAAGACCTTTATTGTGATTAACGAAAGAAGCGTGGAACTGCTATGTCCGCATCTTCAAGCTGAGGGTCGTAGGAATTACCCGAATCAAATAAGATGGAATACAATAATCAGTCCCACGCACAAGGCGTGAAGCTGATATGCTTTCTCCTAATTTGATCCGAGTTGGCCGTTGTTGGCACGCGAGCCTCTCAAAACATTTCTGCAATGAATGAAAATTTCCTACGTTTTCAGCTTGCAAGAAAGAGCATAACGCTTCTATTTAATTATGTCACGACACATGGTGTCGCAGTGGATTGTGTATTCCACTCGGTTGCAAAGATAATGAAAATAATTGTTATTGTTGCAAGGTTTTTTAAGATTTTTTTGAATTTATTGGAAATAATTGTGGTGTGGGGGAGGGTTTGTAGTTATAATGGGTGTTTTGAGTGATGGCTACAATGGCTCTTGGCGAAACATGGGCTAATGTGGTGTGGAGAAGGAGGGGGGAGGATATGGGGTGCCAAACGATATCCTAGCAGGAAGGAGATGGGTCGTCGCAGGTGTTTTTTCAATGTGTGCACCATGTTTTTTTGTGTGAATGAAGCAAATAATTTGGGTTTGCACATACTATATTCTCAATTATTTTGTACCTTTGCACCTTGAAAACATTAGTTTACAGTGCAAAGACATTTATGTAGTATGATGCAACAGAACTTGATTGTATATAACACTCTGACCCGACAGAAGGAATTGTTCAGGCCTATCGACGCTCCACATGTAGGTATGTACGTGTGTGGTCCAACCGTGTATGGCGATGCCCACCTGGGGCATGCACGTCCGGCCATCACTTTCGACATCGTATTCCGTTACCTCACCCACCTGGGATACAAGGTGAGGTATGTGCGCAACATAACCGACGTGGGACATCTGGAACATGATGCCGACGAGGGTGAAGACAAGATAGCCAAGAAGGCACGACTGGAGCAACTGGAGCCGATGGAGGTGGCACAGTACTATACCAACCGCTTCCACGATGCCATGCGTGCGCTCGGATGCCTGCCGCCATCGATTGAACCTCATGCCACCGGCCATATCATCGAGCAGGAACAGCTGGTGAAGGAAATCATGGCCAACGGTTTTGCTTACGAATCGAACGGCTCGGTATACTTCGACGTCGAGGCATACGACAAGAAACACCACTACGGTGTGCTCTCGGGACGCAATTTGGAAGACATCAAAGATGCATCGCGCGAGTTGGCAGGTGTGGGCGAGAAGCGCAACCAAGCCGACTTTGCACTGTGGAAGAAGGCCATGCCCGAACACATCATGCGATGGCCATCGCCCTGGAGCGACGGATTCCCCGGCTGGCACTGCGAGTGTACGGCCATGGGACGCAAATATCTGGGCAGCCACTTCGACATCCACGGCGGTGGCATGGACCTCATATTCCCGCACCATGAATGCGAGATAGCACAAGCTGTGGCAAGTCAGGGCGACCAGATGGTGCGCTACTGGATGCACAACAACATGATAACCATCAACGGACAGAAGATGGGCAAGAGTCTCGGCAACTTCATCACCCTGGCCGAGTTCTTTGCCGGAAGCCATAAGGACAAGGACGGCAAGGAAATGCTTGCGCAAGCTTACAGCCCGATGACCATACGCTTCTTCATCCTGCAAGCACACTATCGCAGCACCGTCGACTTCAGCAACGAAGCCCTCATAGCTGCCGAGCGCGGTTTGGAACGCCTGACCGATGCCTACAAGACCCTCGGTGCCATAAGTGCAACCGACGGAGGCTCAATCGGCATCGACCAGATAAAGCAGACGGAAGAGAAATGCTATGAAGCCATGAACGACGACTTCAACACCCCGATCGTGATATCCAACCTCTTCGAGATGTCGAAGCTCATCAACCAAGTGGCCGACCACCATGCCACCATCACTCCCGAAGCCCTCGAGGCAGCACGCTCTCTGTTCCGGCTCTTTGCCATCGACCTGCTGGGATTGCAAATCACGGGCTCACAGGCAGGCAGTGGCGCGGCTCGCGAAGAAGCATTCGGACACGTAGTCGACATGCTGCTCGAACAGCGCATGAAGGCTAAAGCCAACAAAGACTGGGCCACGAGCGACATGATTCGCGACCGCCTGGCCGAACTGGGATTTGAAGTAAAAGATACGAAAGACGGATATAGCTGGAAGTTGAAGAAATGAGCAAGCTGCAACGCATATTGATGATTACATCGCTGTGCTTCCTCGTGGTTTGCCTGGGAGGCGCAATATGGGCGTCATGCATACTCCACGACCCCTCGCTGCTGATGTATGCCGCCGTATTCGCACTGGCCATAGTGTGGTTCAGCGTGACTATATATAAGAGTAGGAGGTAGCCCCCCTCTTATCCCCCGTCATCCCCCTGCGGGGGACTGAGGGGGGACAAAATCCGTTCTTCTCCCCCTCGCACTCCCCCAGGGGAGAGAGGGGGGGGATGATGCCATCCGGATGGAGTTCCCCTCCTTGGAGGGGGTTAGGGGCGGCTATTTCATCACATAAAGCATGTCGTTGGGGCGCACTTTTTCATTTGTTTTGATGCTTATGTGCTGGCCGCGTGTGGCTGTAGCGACGGGTTCGAGGTCGAAGCGGATTTCCTCCACTTGCTGAATGAGAGCACCGGTGGTAGGACCTGTCACAAGTATCTTGTCGCCAACACTGAGGGGTGAGTTCTCGATTACAAACTCTCCCACACCCAACTTTGAGAAGTATTTCACACATTTACCCACATATTCTTTTTTCTCGGTGGCTTTGTTGCCATACACCTCGCACCACTCGCCAAGGCGCGCGCCTTGGTAGTAGCCATCCCAGAAGCCGCGATTGAACACGGTGGCGAGCTGGCGGTCCCACTCGTCTTTACGCTCGGGGGTGAATGTGCCGTCGATTACGGCATTGATGGCTTCGTTATATGCCGACACAACCGTGTGGACGTATTCAGGACCGCGTGCACGCCCCTCAATCTTAAACACTCTGACACCCGAATCTATCATGATGTCGATGAAGCGTATGGTCTTCAAGTCGCGTGGCGACATGATGTATTTGTTGTCGATATTCAGCTGTGTGCCTGTCTCCACATCGGTCACCTCGTATCCGCGTCGGCAAATCTGCACACACTCGCCGCGGTTGGCGCTGCGTCCGGCATTCTGAAGGCTGAGGTAGCACTTGCCGCTGATGGCCATGCAGAGGGCTCCGTGGCAGAACATCTCGATCTTTACCTCTTGTCCTGAAGGCCCTGTGATGTGTTGCTCCTTGATTTGCTCATATATATGCTTCACCTGGTGCATGTTCAATTCCCGAGCCAGCACGCTCACGTCGGCAAACTGTGCGTAAAAGCGCAGCGCTTCGGTGTTAGATATGTTGAGCTGAGTGCTTAGGTGCACCTCCATCCCCACCGTGCGGCAGTAGGTCATGACAGCCACATCGCTCGCTATTATGGCCGATATGCCTGCCTTCGCTGCTGCATCGACTATTTCGTGCATGTCGCTGATATCGTCGTCGTAGATGATGGTGTTGACGGTGAGGTAGCTTTTCACTCCTGCCTCGTGGCATGTGGCAGCAATGTCGTAGAGGTCGCTGGTGGTGAAACGTCCGGCCGAATGCGACCGCATGTTCAGGCGTCCGATTCCGAAGTATATGCTGTCGGCTCCCGCATGTATGGCTGCGGCGAGGCTTTCCCTGCTGCCCACGGGTGCCATTATCTCAAAGTCTGTTCGTGTCATTGATCACTTACCTGTGAGGATTTTCTTTATTTCGTTTAGTTTGTTGAGTGCTTCGAGTGGTGTGAGCGCATTGATGTCGGTACCGATAATCTCGTCGCGCACCTGCGAGAGCACTGGGTCGTCGAGTTGGAAGAACGACAGCTGATGTGTGCCGCTGTCGTGTATCGTCTGTGTCTGCGGGCGTGAGATACCGTCGCCCGAGTTGTTGCGTTCCAACTCTTTCAGCACTTGGTCGGCACGTCTCACCACACTGGGCACCATGCCAGCCAGGCGTGCCACATGTATTCCGAACGAGTGTTCGCTGCCGCCAGGCACCAGTTTTCTGAGGAAGATGACCTTTCCGTCGGCTTCCTTCACCGACACGTTATAGTTCTTCACACGCGAGAAGAGGCGTTCCATCTCGTTCAGCTCGTGATAGTGTGTGGCAAACAAGGTGCGTGCATGGCTGTGTGCGTTCTCGTGTATGTATTCTATGATTGCCCATGCGATTGAGATGCCGTCGTAGGTGCTGGTGCCTCGTCCCAGTTCGTCGAACAAGACGAGTGACCTGGGCGAGAGGTTGTTGAGTATGCTTGCTGCCTCGGTCATCTCGACCATGAATGTACTTTCGCCCATCGATATGTTGTCGCTGGCTCCCACACGTGTAAACACTTTGTCGCATATACCTATGCGTGCACTCTCGGCTGGCACGAAGCTGCCTATCTGTGCCATGATGGTGATGAGGGCCGTCTGTCGCAGCAGTGCCGACTTGCCTGCCATGTTGGGACCGGTGATGATGATTATCTGCTGCGAGTCGGAACTGAGCATCACGTCGTTGGCCACATATTGCTCGCCTATGGGCATCTGCCGTTCTATGACCGGATGTCGTCCGGCCTTGATATCTATGATGAGGCTGTCGTCGACTACGGGGCACACATATCTGTACTCGGCCGCTGCCATGGCAAATGCGAGCAGGCAGTCTATGCGTGCCAGTTCGGCCGAGTTGCGTTGCAGTTGTGGTATGAATTGTGCCGAGAATGCCACGAGGTCGGCATATAGTTTGCTTTCGAGGCTTAGTATGCGTTCTTCGGCTCCAAGTATTTTGTCTTCGTATTCCTTGAGTTCCTGGGTTATGTAGCGCTCGGCTTGCACCAGTGTCTGTTTTCTTATCCATTCTGGCGGCACTTGGTTCTTGAATGTGTTGCGCACTTCCATGTAGTAGCCGAACACGTTGTTGTATCCTATCTTGAGGCTTGTGATGCCGGTGCGTTCTATCTCGCGTTGTTGCATCTGCAGCAGGTAGTCTTTGCCCGAGTATGCAATTTGTCGCAGGTCGTCGAGTTCCCGGCTCACTCCGCTGTTCATCACTCCTCCCTTGCTGATGAGCAGTGGTGCGTCGGGGCGTATTTCGCGTTCTATGCGTTCAAGAAGCGTGGTGCATGGGTCGAGTCCTTCGGCCAGGTGGTTCAGGCTTTCGTCGTCGGCCTCGGTGCATGCCTGGCGTATTGGTATGATTGCTGCCAGTGCCGTCTTCAGTGCCAGCAGGTCGCGTGGAGTGGCTCGTGCCACTGCTATCTTCGATGCAATGCGCTCTATGTCGCCTATGCGTTCGAGGTTGTCGCGCAGCAGGTTGCGCAGGTCGGTGTGGCGGAAGAAGCATTCCACCACTTGCTGGCGTGCCCTGATGGCTTTTGCGTCTTTCAGCGGGAATACCACCCAGCGGCGTAGCAGGCGGCTGCCCATGGGGCATACGGTCTTGTCGATGACTCCGAGGAGCGAGGTGCCGCCTTCGTTCATCGAGCTGAGCAGTTCGAGGCTGCGTATGGTGAATTTGTCGAGCCTTACGTAGCGGTCTTCTTCAATCTGTGTTATGCGCAGGATGTGGCCTATGTTGTTGTGCTGGGTTTCGGCCAGGTAGTGCAGTATGACCCCTGCAGCGGTCAGCGCTGTGCGCATGTGGTCAACGCCGAAGCCTTTCATGTTTCTCACTCCGAAGTGGTGGGTCACTCGGTTGTAGCTGTCGTCGGTGGCATACACCCAGTCGGGCATCAGGTATTTGCATATCTTTGTGCCGAATAGGTTTTCAAACTGGATTCGTTTTGTCTCTTCACACAGCACCTCTTTCGGGGCGAAGTTGGTGAGCAGCCCGCCTATGTAGTCGTTCTGCCCCTCGGCCACCATGAACTCTCCGGTCGATATGTCGAGCAGGGCAAGTCCGCAGGTGCCGCGGCCGAAGTGTACGGCTCCGAGGAAGTTGTTCTCGCGACGGTTGAGCACACCGTCGTCCATGGCCACACCGGGAGTCACCACTTCGGTCACTCCACGTTTCACGAGTTTCTTCGTCAGCTTGGGGTCTTCCAGCTGGTCGCAGATGGCCACGCGCTTACCAGCCCTGATGAGCTTTGGCAGGTAGGTGTCGAGTGCATGATATGGGAATCCGGCCATAGCGGTGTTTGTCTGCCGTTCGCTGCCGCCGGTGCCGCGGCGTGTCAGGGTTATGCCCAGTATGTCGGCGGCCACCACGGCATCGTCGGCATAAGTCTCGTAGAAGTCGCCACAACGAAACAGCAGCAAAGCATCGGCAAACTTTGCCTTAAAATCGAAAAACTGCTTCATCATCGGTGTCGTCTCTTCCTTTGCCATACGCTTGAGTATTTATGTGCAAAGGTACGAAATAATTGAGAAATGAAGACTTGCAAACCCGATTTATTTGCTGCATACGCACAAAAAAACGCGGTGCACACATTGAAAAACATCTGCAACGACCTATCTCCGCTCTGCGAGGAAATCGTTTGGCGCTCTGCGAGGATATCCTTAACGCCCTGCGAGGATATCCTTAACGCCCTGCGAGGATATCCTTAACGCCCTGCGAGGATATCGTCAACACCCTGCGAGGATATCGTCAACACCCTGTGAGGATATCGTCATTTTCCGGCAAGCACACGCATGCTTGCAGCGGCATCATGGTCAAGGACACCACCTTTTACCACTTTTTCACCCTTCAGCATCAAGAAATCAACGTTTATCAATTGCCAGTTATCAATTATTTCGTAACTTTGCAGTCAGATTGCCACATGGCCTATACGCCGCCGCGGCATATACATAAATCATATATAAACTATTTTCATGAAACCATCAATACCAAATGGAACGCGCGACTTCTCGCCTGTCGAGATGGCGAAACGCAACTACATATTCAACACCATACGCGAGGTGTATGCCCTCTACGGGTTCCAGCAAATCGAAACCCCCGCCATGGAAAACCTCTCAACACTGATGGGCAAATATGGCGAAGAGGGCGACAAGCTCTTGTTCAAGATTCAAAACTCGGGCGACTACTTCCGTTCACTCACCGACGAGGAACTCCTGAGCCGCAATGCCACGAAGCTGGCAAGCAAATTCTGCGAAAAAGGACTGCGATACGACCTCACAGTGCCATTCGCACGATATGTGGTGATGCACCGCGAGGAACTCACACTACCATTCCGCCGCTATCAGATACAACCCGTGTGGCGAGCCGACCGTCCGCAGAAGGGACGCTATCGCGAGTTCTACCAGTGTGATGCCGACGTGGTAGGCAGCGACTCACTACTCAACGAGGTCGAACTCATGCAAATCGTCGATACCGTCTTCTCGCGATTCGGAGTGAGGGTATGCATCAAAATCAACAACCGCAAAATCCTCACCGGCATTGCAGAAATGATAGGGCAGGCCGACAAGATAGTGGATATAACCGTGGCAATCGACAAGCTCGACAAGATAGGACTCGACAATGTGAACGCCGAACTGGCCGAAGCTGGCATACCAGCCGAAGCAATCGAACGACTGCAACCCGTCATCAAGCTCAGCGGCACCAACCAAGAGAAACTGCAAACCATGCGGGGCGTATTGGCAGGCAGCGAGACAGGACTGAAAGGCATCGAGGAGACCGAATTCATACTCAACACCCTCACACCGCTGGGACTCAACAACCAGGTTGAACTCGACCTCACACTGGCACGCGGACTCAGCTACTACACCGGTGCCATCTTCGAAGTCAAGGCACTCGATGTCGAAATCGGAAGCATCACCGGAGGCGGACGATACGACAACCTCACCGGCATATTCGGCATGCCAGGACTCTCGGGCGTGGGTATCAGCTTCGGAGCCGACCGCATCTACGACGTGCTCAACCAGCTCGACCTCTATCCTGCCAAGGCAGTCAACGCAACACAAGTACTCTTCGTCAACTTCGGCGAAGCTGAAACCCTATACGCACTGCCACTCATAGCCGAGATGAGAAAAGCCGGAATACGCACCGAACTCTATCCCGATGCCGCCAAGATGAAGAAGCAGATGACCTACGCCAACTCACGCCTCATACCCTACGTGGCAATCGTGGGCGAAAGCGAGATGGCAGAAGGCAAGCTGACAATCAAAAACATGGTCACGGGCCAGCAGACACTCGTCGACAAATCACTACAGGCATTGTGCACAATACTCAACACCAAAACATCAGAGGCATAGTACTGCGAACCATCAAGTATGGTGAAAGCGGAGTCGTGGTCGACCTCTTCACACCATCACATGGCCGCATGGCAGTCATGACATACAGAAGGTCGGGCTCGGCGTCAAACAGCAGACGACGAACCCGACCAACTTATCTCATGCCACTATCACTCGTCGAGATGGAATGCAACCTGGCCGACCGACAACGCATGCCACGTGCCACAAACATGACCAGCTACCACACATTCACATCCCTACACTCACACCCCCTCAAGTCCACGATAGTCATGTTCGTAGCCGAATTCCTCACCAAAGTGCTGCGCGAAGAAACACCCGACCCACTACTATACCAATACATCGAGCAGTCGCTCATGTGGCTCGACACATCGACCAGCCAATACTCCAACTTCCATCTCGTGTTTCTCATGCGCATGACCCATTTCATCGGCATCGAACCACCATCACATGCACCATCCACCCCCCTCTGCTACTTCGACCTCATGGACAGCGAATACACCACACTTCAGCCCCTCCACCAGCACTTCCTCCCACCCGAGGAAACCAGCCGACTGCGCTACATACTCCACATGAACTACGACAACATGCACCTCTACCCTCTATCCCACAACCAGCGCCGACGCATACTCGAAATCATCAACACCTACTACAGCCTCCACCTCCCCTCCTTCGGTGAACTCAAGTCACTCGAAGTCCTCCGCGACATCTTTGCCTGACACCGTTCCCCACCTTGAAACACACATCCACCCGCATTGACTCTCTCTAAGGAGTTTCATGAGAAAAGGAGAACCATCCCCCACGCGGAAGCCCTCCCTAATGTAGCACCACCTCCCCCTATTGTCATTCCGAAGGAGCGAAGCGGATGAGAGAATCTGTGACAGGCCGAAGGACTGCTAATATAGCAATAAATACGATATGTCTCATATCTGTGTTATTTACCAGTGTACTTTATTTTGAAATTCAGAGTTTTCATCTGTTCATATGTGAACGAGTACTTGGCATCAGAATAATCACTCTCTACCATTTCCGGAACCGAATATTTCTCCATGCTGCTTTCTGTAATGATTATGCAATATATGTAATTATCTTCATTTATTGTTATGCCCTG
>JAFUSD010000162.1 GCA_017480685.1 Bacteroidaceae bacterium | reverse complement strand
CTGTCGGTAAGTGTGAAAATCTATTCGGTATCATGCATAGTATTGTAGGCATCAAGCTGCAGTTCTATGCCACGGATGGATTCATCGTTGTTGCCACATTTTGCAGCATACTTGCTGGATAGTTTCCATGCGTCCAGTTCTTGGTCAGACATGAGCTGATGGTGATATACGTATGCCATCTGCCCGTAGATGCGCATGAGGGTGAGGTAGTCGCAGTCGGAGGAGAGCGTGTCGGCGCAGTCGGTGGCGGAGAGGTACCACTCGATGGCACGGGGTGATTCGTGCATGTCGCGACAGATGCAGCCAAGGATGTAGCGGGAGCGCATCTGCTCGTTGGCGGTGCCGTGACGGTCGTAGTAGTCGACAACGGTATGCTGGAACAGCGAGTCAAACGTTTTCGTTAAGCCAGAAGGACAAACTGCTTGCATTTTGTCTTGGCGAGAAAACGACTGATAATAATCGAACGCCATGGGGCGGTCGGTCTTGTTCATCGCCGTGCCGAGAAGCAGGTAGTAGCGGGCACGGAGGGAGGTGGGCACATCGTCGGACTCGATGCGGAGCGAGTCTATATTATATAATAAGGTGTATGCCGAGTCGGGATATTCCTCCATAATGGCCTCGGCACGGTCGAGCACTGCAATAGTTGCCTCGTCGTCGCCGCCGGTGCAGGCGGTGACGAGGAGGATAATGATTGGTAATATGTGTGTTTTGTATTTCAATCTACGATGCTGATATCTTGTACTGATGCTTTGCCGTCCTTGAAGCTGAGTGTTATCTTGAAGTTGACGTAATCGCTGTAGACATAGAGTGGGAGGGTCTCGCCTTCTTCGGGTTTGTAGTCGAACTTGAGGCGTATGTTGCTGCCTGCCAGGTAGTCTTCCTTTGGCCGCACCGACTTGTCTTTATCGCCCAGCTGATTGAGAGAGAAGACTGGGTCGATGAGCGAGAGTATGCGTGGCAACTCTATCTCGAGTTTGCTGCCCGAGGTGAATACGCCTGTCACGTTGTCCCAGAGTGAGCGGTCGCCTTTCTTTATGTCGCCATAGATTTTGATGCCGGCACTGATGGCATCGAGCAACGACTGGCTGTCGACGTTGAAGTCGTCGAGGAACGACTTTCGACGGTCGAGGGTAACGCCACGGTTTTTCGACGATTGGCGCGATGCCTCGTAGGCGTGTACGTATTTATAGTCCACATTGTCTATCCAACAAATCTTGTCGTCGGTCATAGCGATGGCACGTACGCGGGTGATGTCGTCATACTTCTTGTCTTCGTAGTTGAGGGTCACTACTCCGATTTCGGTCTTCTTGTGGTGGGGCAGGATGTTGACCGATGGGCATTTCACCACGTCGTATTCGTCGGTGTACATGTCGGTGTAGTGCAGGCAGAGGAATATGCGCACGTTCTCGAGGTCGATGTCGCTGCGGTTGTTGATAAACACTCGCACTTCGTCGTCGTTCTTCGACACGAGCCAGTCGGTGGTGGGTTCTACGCTCACATCGAGGAACGATTGCTCCATGAGCAGTTGCTTGAATATGCTGTACATGTTTTCCTCACAATACTGCATGTCGGAGAGCAGACAGTCGTAGACGCCTTGGTTGCCGCGGCGGTAGAAGTGGTTGAATATCTCTTCCTTGCTGCGCTGTATGTCGCCGCGGTCGGCATAGTATTTTGCTTTGATGAGGTTGGGGCTGAACATGCCGTAGCCCTCCATAGTTGAGCGGTAGAGTCGTAGCATGTACTTGCCTTCGATGCTGCGGTTGAGATATGAGCGGTTTTTGTAGGAGTCGAGCAGGTCGGTGAGTGCTTCGGCTTGTTGCGGATAGCGTGTGCTTGCCTGGTCGAAGTATGACATGGCAGCCGACTCGTTGCCTTCTTTCAGGCTTATCATGCCTTGCAGCACCAGTGCCGGTGCCGAGCGGTCGGGGTAGAGCGATGTGTAGTCTTGCAGCATGGTGAGTGCCTGGGTGAGGTGCTGCTCGCGGGTGTCGTCGGTGTCGGAGAGGCTGTCGGCTATCTCTATGGTTTTGTTTATCTCGCCGATAGTGTTCTGAGGTGTGGTGCCTGCCATCTGCACCAGGCACAGGGCCTTGAGCAGCATGGCTTCGCGGTTGGTGGGATAGCGCTCGAGCACCTTCTCTACTGCATTGTATGCATCGGTGGTGCGTCCTGCATAGATGTCGAGGTATGCCTTGTCGCGGTCGAGACACAGGCGGTCCCACTCTTTCATATACTTCATATATACGGGTGCGTAGTCGGCCAGATAGTCGATATATGCCAGCCGCACTTCGTCGATTTCTTTCTTGAGCGACTCTTTCAGCTTCATGTCTTTCTCGTATTGCTCGAAGGCGGCGTTCTTGGCGTCGTTCACGTTTTTGCTCACTCCACCCACGGTGAGCGGGTCGCCGGTGAATATGGCCGAGAGCAGTGCGACGGGGCTTATGTTCTCGGCAAAGTTGGATGCTCCGCTTGTGGCGCTGCGTGCCAGCAGCCAGATGTTGTCGAGTTCCTTGTATTTCTGTTTCAGCTCAAACATCTTCTGCAATATGGGGAAGAGTTTCTTCTTGGTTTCGAGCACATCGTCGGGCACACGGCTGTAGTCTTGCTTGGCCATATACTCGAGGAATGCCATGAAGTCTTCCGACTGATACTGCGCGGCTTCCATGCCGTTGAGTATTCGCACAGTCTCTTCGATGTCGTAAGCGGGGTCGACGTGTTCTGCCTTGCGGTTTTCCACTTGTTGGTTTATTGCTTCGTAGGCGGGTTTGAACTCTTCGGACGGTGTGTAGTCCGCGAGGTTGATGTCGCTCTGCTTGTCGTGGCAGGCATACCAAATGAGGCCTCCACCACATGCCACAACGATGATGGCGATGATGGTGATGATGAGTCCTTTGTGTGATTTCTTTTCACTCATGTTGTCGTGATTTGATTAGTGGTCGTAGTGTGAAGTAGATACCGACGATGATGAATGGCAGGCTGAGCA
The DNA here is from genome assembly GCA_017480685.1 of Bacteroidaceae bacterium. Taxonomy (GTDB): domain Bacteria; phylum Bacteroidota; class Bacteroidia; order Bacteroidales; family Bacteroidaceae; genus Colivivens. The sequence goes on along the minus strand of JAFUSD010000162.1, from coordinate 7,434 downwards.
GCTGTCCCATATCGAGTGTCATGCCGCGCTCAAAGTCCACTTGCTCCTTCTTCAGGAACTCGATGAAGAATCGGAAGAGGAAGATGAGTGCGAGACAGAGTCCGAAGTAGAATCCGGTTCCGGCAGTGATGGCCGACGGTTCCGGCTTCTTGCGGTTGGCGTTGTAGATGATGAATGTGATGATGAATATGGCGATGTAGGCCAGTGCCTCGTACAGTTGTGCTGGGTGTCGCGGCACGAGTTGTCCGTCGACCATGGCGTCGCGGGTGTGGAATATGAAAGCCCATGGCACATCGGTCTGCTTGCCCACGATTTCGGAGTTCATGAGGTTGCCGATGCGTATGCATGCGGCGGTGAGTGGTGTGGCAATGCACACGTTGTCGAGCACAGTGAGGAACTTCACGTCGCATCGTTTTGAGTAGATGAGCATGGCTATGAAGGCGCCGATGGCTCCGCCGTGGCTTGCCAGCCCTGCATATCCGTGGAAGGTCCAGCTGCCGTCGGGCTGTATCCTGACGGGCAGCAGCATCTCAACGATGCCTTGGCTGGATGTGAGGAATCGCTCGGGTTCGTAGAAGATGCAATGTCCGAGTCGTGCTCCGATGAGTATTCCGAAGAAGCAATAGAGGAACAGTGGGTCGAACTTCTCTTGCGGTATGCGCTGCTGCTGATACAGGTGGCGCACGATGAAATATCCTGATATGAGACCTGTTGCCCACATCAGTGCATACCAGCGAATGCTGTAACTGCCTATCTGAAACAATTCGGCACTTGGCTGCCAGTCGATGAATGCTGTCATATGTCAGAATAAGACCCTGCGGTCTCCTTTGTTTTTATACATTAAACCTGAAGTGCATGATGTCGCCGTCTTGCACCACGTAGTCTTTGCCTTCCACTCCCAGTTTGCCGGCTTCGCGCACTGCGGCTTCCGAGCCATAGTGTATGTAGTCGTCGTATTTTATCACTTCGGCGCGTATGAATCCTTTCTCGAAGTCGGTGTGGATTACTCCGGCGCATTGTGGTGCCTTCCATCCGCGGCGGTAGGTCCATGCTTTCACTTCCATGGGGCCTGCGGTGATGAATGTCTCGAGGTTGAGGAGCGAGTATATTGCTTTGATGAGGCGGTTGCATCCGCTTTCCTCCAGTCCCATGTCTTCGAGGAACATCTGCTTCTCTTCATAGCTTTCCAGCTCTGCTATGTCGGCCTCGGTCTGTGCGCTGATGATGATGAGTTGTGCGTCTTCGTCCTTGATGGCCTCACGTACGGCATCGACGTATGCGTTGCCGTTCTTGGCACTTGCGTCGTCGACGTTGCACACATAGAGCACAGGCTTGGTGGTGAGCAGGAACATCTGCTTGGCAGCAGCCTCTTCGTCGGCATTCTGTGGTGTCACGGTTCGTGCACTCTTGCCGGCCGACAGTGCTTCGTGGTAGCGGGTGAGAAGGCCGAGTTCCACCTTTGCCATCTTGTCGCCACCCACGTTGGCCTGCTTCTCCACGCGCTTGATGCGTGCTTCTACAGTTTCGAGGTCTTTCAGTTGCAGCTCGGTGTCGATCACTTCTTTGTCGCGCACGGGGTCAACGCTCCCGTCGACATGCACTATGTTGCCATTGTCGAAACAGCGCAAGACGTGGATGATGGCGTCACATTCGCGTATGTTGCCCAGGAACTGGTTGCCCAGCCCTTCGCCGTGGCTGGCTCCTTTCACCAGTCCGGCTATATCTACTATGTCGCACACGGCGGGCACTATGCGCCCCGGGTGTACCAGCTCTGCCAGTCGGGTCAGTCGCTCGTCGGGTACTGATATCTGCCCCATCTGAGCGTCGATGGTGCAGAACGGGAAGTTGGCTGCCTGTGCCTTTGCCGACGACAGACAGTTGAAGAGAGTTGATTTGCCTACATTCGGTAGGCCTACTATTCCTGCTTTTAATGCCATGATTTCTTTTTTATTATGTTAAGAAACGCAATAAACCGTATCTTTGCACGTTTTAATGTGCCCAAGAAACGCAATAAACCGTATCTTTGCACGTTTTAATGTGCAAAGATACAAAATTATTCACAATGCATAATGCACAATGCAAAATTAAATAGCAAATCATGGCTGAGTATTATGAATTAATTCGTATCTTTGCATCGTATTAAGTAAAAACATAGGGAGATATGAGACAGAAGATGATTATCATAATAACGCTGCTTGCCGTCACACTTGCATCGGCGGCACAAGAGTTGAACTGCAAGGTCCGCCTGAATCGCTCAGCCGTGCAAGGCACCAACAGCAGTGTGTTCGAGGCTCTTGAAAAGGCCATCACCGACTTCATGAACCAACGTACCTGGACCGACCTGCAATATACGCAGAACGAGCGCATAGATTGCAACCTCAACATCACAGTGAAGCAATATAAAGCCGACGACCATGCCTTCAGCTGCGATTTGCTCTTCCAGTGCATACGCCCTGTGTGGGGTTCGAGCTACAACACCACCATCTTCTCGGCACACGACACCGAGTTCACGTTCCAATATGAAGAGAACGACGTGCTCGAATTTAACGAGGTGAACATGAACAACAACCTCACCGCCATGCTTGCCTACTACGCCTATCTCTTCATAGGTCTCGACCTCGACACCTTCTCACCCCTGGGCGGCTCAGACGTGCTGGGCAAGGTGATGCAGATAGTGAACAACGCTCAAAACCTGCCATCGGCCGGATGGAAGGCATTTGGCGATTCCAAGAACCGCCACGCCATCATCAACGACTATATGGAATCGGCCATGCAACCCATACGACAAGCCATGTATAAATACCATCGTGAGGGCCTCGACCAGATGTCAGACAATGCCGACCGAGGACGTGCCGCCGTGACCGAAGCACTGCAAATGCTCAACGAGGCATACAAAGCTAAGTCTTTATCGATACTGCCACAATACTTCACCGACTTCAAACGCGATGAAATCGTAGGAATATATCGCGGACACGGTACTGAAAACGAGAAGACCAAAGTGTACGACATACTCTCCACCATAAACCCCTCGCAGATAGGAGAGTGGAAGAAGATACAGAAATAACAGATTTACTACACAGAAACAACGTGTTTACTACACAGAAATGACGTGTTTACTGTGTGGAAACAAAGTAGTCCAAACGCTTCGGACTGTCAGTCCAAACGCTTTGAACTGTCAGTCCGAACGTTGAGAACTGTCAGTCCGAACGTTGAGAACTGTCAGTCCGAACGTTGAGAACTGTCGGTCCCGCGCTACTCAATCAGCTCAAAGTGCTGGTAGTCCTTACGCGAGGTCCAGTCGCCGCCCCACTCAAAGCCGGCTTCGGTGAAGAGGCGGAAGCAGAGGTCGTCGTGGTCGATTTTGTAGGGGAAGTCCCAAGTGCGGTCGCAATACTTCTCGGCAGTAGCCGGTTGTATGAAGCGTGTGCCGTCGGTGCGGTCCTTGTAGTATGGGTTGTAGAGGGTGTTGATGTCGATTGCAAGTCCGCGCGCATGTTTCGACAACTTGGCCGAACCGGCGATGGCCCTGTAGCAGAAGCACGACGAGTTGTTGTCGCGCATCTGGGTCTCGTCGTCGGCATCATACACATCGGGCAGCAGCATGCGCTGTATGGGATATTTAGCATCGAAGAGCTGACGGAGGATTCGTGCCACGCGGTCGGCAATGGCCTTGTTGCAAATCATCTCGCCCACATGCATCTGGTTGTCGTAGTCCCAGTGCAAGGCACGTATGTGGCGCAGGTCGTCGCGCCCGATATATGGATTTTCCTTGTAGGTCTTGCCTTGCATCCGCTCCCAAACGCCATCGGGGATGGGTTCGGCAGCAAAACACTTGTCGATGCCTCCGAATGCCTCTACTTCTTTGTCGCTTACCGTCCTGCCTGCCTGCCACTCGGTGAGTACACGTGTGTCGGGCTCGAATACAAAGTCGGTCTTCTCCACCTCGTTGCCATAGATGGTGCGCATGTCGTCGCGCATCGAGATGACGTGATAGCCTGCTTCGCGCCACTGGGCGGCAAGTGCCAGTGCCTTGTCGCGGTTGGCATGGTCGCGCACGTCGTCCTCGGCTATGAGCATGAATGCCGCCGAGCGGTATCGCGGGTTGCTCAGGCAGTAGTTGTGCATGGCAGCGTCGCCTCCGCTGTTGCCGAACGAGAGTACCGGCACCTTGCCTATCTCCTGGCTTATCTGTAGCACCTTGTTGGTCTTGAGGTTCTTGATGATGAACTCGTCGGTGCGTACGAGGTCTTCCTCCTTGCCCATGGTGTAGTTCACCCCGGCTTCGGTGCCCTGGCTGGTTGACATGAGCTTCACGTCCATACCAATCACGCGGTTGGGTTCGATACCGATGGCCTCGACCAGTGCTCGGCAGATGAAGCGGTCAGAACCTGAAACGACATAACAGGTGAATCCGTTGGCCTTAAGATAGTCGAACACCTGCAGCATCGGTTTGTAGAAACTCTGACTGTAGGTCATGCCACTGAATCCGTTGGCCGTCTGCGTTGCATAAGCCTTCACGTAGGCATCAAACTCGGCTATGGTCAAGCCTGCATAGGCCTTGGCTGCTGCCTGTGCGTGTTTCACGTCGAATTGCGACGGCAGTGCACGGCCGTATCTCACGAAGTCGCGAATCTCCTGTGCCGTCTCCTTCACGTCGTCGGGGGCGATGTCGCGATACGATTCATCATCGAGCACACGATACTCCAACAGGTTGTACTCGAAATACGTAGGATAGAGTTCGCCAACGAATGTGCCGTCCATATCGAACGTTGCGATACGGTCTTCGGTCTTGATGTAGTTGGCCGATGCCGGATTGGTCACATCCTCCACATATTCCTTCAACGCACTCAGTGCCTCACATGAGTTCCATAGTGTGAAATAATCTTTCGCCGGTGTCGCAGCTCCGCCATCGTCCTTGCCGCAACTGCTCGTCACACATGCGAATACCACAAGAAGTGGAATTAAAAGTCTTTTTACCATCATTTTATTTACTATTTATTTATTTACTATTTACGGATTTACCATTTACTATTTATTTTATTTGAGCATTCATTATTTGTTCATTTCCCTTCCGGATGGAGTCCCCTCCCCATAAAGGGGGAGGGCTAGGGAGAGGGTCTTTTCCCCTCCTTGGGAGGGGTTAGGGGAGGTTATTCCCTTACGAAGCAGGCTACGAGTCCGTAGGTGATGGTTGGCCGTATCCATATTTCTGTGAGCAGATAGTTGGTGTATTCGTTTATCGGCTCCAGATAGATGTCGTAGTTGTAGAGTGCGGCAATGAGCATGTCGATGATGCAGATGGCCCACAGGTTGCGCTTGGTGTAGCTCTTCCAATCTTTGCGGGCATAGAAGTAGGTAAGCATACAAAGCAGCAAGACTGACAATGTAAGACATGCCAGGTGGAGGGCATAGTTGGCCAATGGCGGTGCGAAGAGGATGTCGCGCAGCAAGACTGTCATGCCGACAGCCATTGAACACCAATAGTTGAACCTCCGGCTGTCGAGGCCACCCCCGAAGAAGTATATCCATATCATCACCAGGCAGGCGATGTAACACATGTTGAGTACCAGTTCGGGCCATGCTTCGCGCAGCCCGAAATGACCGACGGCATATAGCATCACGCCGACCGACACCGTACCGCCCAAGGCCGTTACGACAATGTCGAAAATCTTGGTCGCTTTCTTGAATCTTGTCTGCATAAACCTGTTGTCTTTCGTTTAGAAGTAACCTCTCCCCCGCCTCCCCGAAGGGGAGGAGCCTTTTCCATCCGGATGGTATCCTCTCCCCTTCGGGGAGATAAGAGAGGGGTTTATTTATTTGCTTAGTACCTCGGTGATTTGCGGCACAATCTGCTTGCGCGAGAGGTTGTCGGTGGTGTAGCACACACCGGTGCGCAACGAGGGACCGAATATGGATTCGGCCATCGACTGGGTTCCCTCGCCGTAGTATATGAAATAGGTGCCGTCACTGATGTATGGGTGGGCGTCGCGGTCGTCTCCTGTGTTTGTCACCTTGTTGTCAATCTTGGCAACCACCATATTGAGCCCCTTCAGTTGCATCACCTGTGGCATCGTTGCCAACATGCGGTCGATGAACGCATCCATGTCGGCCTGCTTACATTCAAGATTTCCGAAACCGAGACGGACTCCGTTGATTTCGTAGTCTTTGTAGTCGGACAGGAATATCTCGGTGTCGGTCATGCCTGTGTAGTCGCTGGCAGCATTGTTCATGTATTGGTCGAGACGTGCAACCGAGTCGGGGCTGATGCCCAATTGGGCGGTGAGGGCGAGCAGTGCCACGGTGTCGATGCGGGCGGTGGTGGTCTTCGTCAGGTTGCGTGTGTCGCTGATGATGCCTGCCAGCATGATGCGAGCAGTGGTATCGTCGATTTCGATGCCCTGCTCTGTGAACATCTCATATATGATGGTGTTGGTAGAACCTACCATCTCGCGACGCACGAATGGGATGCCGCTGTCGCTGATATCGCCTTCCACGTGGTGATCTATCTTCTGTAGGATGATGGCCTCGCGTGCACCATCGACGCATTGGGCATAGTCGGTGTGGTCGGTCAGTATGAGGCGCGTGAATGGCTGTACGCTGGGTTTCAGTTCGGGCAGCGGAAATCCGAATACGCCAGCTATATAGGCAGTCTCGCGGTTCATCTGGCTCGACACTTTGGCCTTGCAGTTGTAGCCCATCTTGCGCATGAGGGTGGAGTATGACAGTGCCGAGGTGACGGCATCGACGTCGGGGGTCTTGTGGCCATATATGTAGCAGGTGTCGGTGCCCCAATTCAGTGACTGTAACAGTGTTGCAAACTCAGTCTGTGGTCTGGGTTGAGGCATGGGACTGGCATCATCGTCTTTGCTGCATGAGGTGGTGAATAGCATTGCGACAATTGTCGCAAAACAAGCCGTTAGTAATTGGGCTTTTCTTCTCTGTTTCATTATTCTGTGTAAGTTGTCTGTTTGTCTGTTGGGTCATAGTACATGCATCGGCAAGTCCAAAATCATGGACTGGCTCACGTTTTGTTTTATGAGACTGCGCACTCTCGGGGCTGAGACTGCGAGCGCGTGTGGAAACGTCATCGCCCACGTGAACTGCGCGAGGTGGAAGGCTCATCCTCGTCGCCGACGGTAATCGACCTGCCATGACGATATTCGTTGACTGTGTATGACTGGCTGAGCATGTGTGTCTTGCTTTGCAGGATGATGGCTTGGGTGTGTGGTTTTGTGTATGTTCGTTTCATTGCTTAGTTGATTATTTTATTGTTCGGACCGCTATATAGCGAGTTCATGCCAATGTTGATAGTAACGTCGTGCTGCATACCTGCCTCGAGGGTTGCGGCAAATGGAATGTATGCCGTGCCGCTGTAGCTGGTTGCTCCCGTAATGCAGCATTCAAGTTGGATGTAGGTGTGGGCTGATGCTGATG
>JAFUSD010000161.1 GCA_017480685.1 Bacteroidaceae bacterium | reverse complement strand
GAGGTCCGAACAACAACCAGCACTGGGGTCATCTCGTCACCAGGTGGTGCCTCTCGAGGGTGGCTCACTGGATGGGTTACGACCGCGACCACTCGAACTCTACGGCACCGATACTGATAGGTGCACAGGGATTTCACAAATCGACTTTCTGCCGCATTTTGCTGCCACCTGAGTTGCGCGACTACTACACCGACGGGCTTGATATGCGCAACAAAATAGAGGCCGAACGCTCGCTCGGGCGATTCTTGCTCATCAACATCGACGAGTTTGACCAACTGAGCGATAGCCAGTTTGCACAGGTGAAACACCTGTTTCAGAAGCCGGAAGTGAGTGTGCGACGCTCATACAGCAGTGTGATAGAGACACATCAGCGATACGCTTCATTCATTGCTACCACCAACCAAACCGATGTGTTGCGCGACCCTACGGGCAACCGCCGATACATGTGTGTGGAAGTCACCGCACCCATACAGACCGACCTCCCACTCAACTACAAGCAACTGTATGCACAGGCAGTAGCATACATACGCGATGGCAAGCAATACTGGATTGATGCGGCCGATGAAGCGCTGATCAACAGTGCCAACCGGCAGTTTGAACAGCAGTCGCCCCTCGAACATATAGTGCGTACTTGCTATTCGGTGCCCGAAGCCGGCGAGACATTCACACTTATGAAGATAACAGACATCATGATGAGGGTGAAAAAAAATCCGCTGTTTAAGAGCGATATGAACAACTTGATTGTCCTGGGGCGCATAATGACCAAGATGTCGTTCGAGAAACAACGAAAACGTGACGGGTGGTACTACGTAGTGCACGAAATAGGGGCGAATACGACTGCATGACATAAGTAGTGGCGACAATACAAAAAAAGAGCCACCATCGGTAGCTCCTTCCTGTATTGTTTGTTATAGCAAGCTTTTGCTTTGCGCTCACTTAATCAGCACTTTGACTATCGTCTTAGTGCTTCACGTTCGGCAAAACTAAAAAAACAAGCTTTTGCTTTGCGCTCACTTAACCAGCACTTTGCGGCCATTGATGATATTCAGGCCTTTCTGTGGAGTGAAGAGACGTGCTCCTTGCAGATTATATACATGGTCAATCGTCATTTGTCTGTTGTCAATCATCGTGATGCCCGATGCCGGTGTCTCGCCGTCCATGCTGAGGAATACATCGCTGAGATAAATGGCACGACTGCCGTTGCTGCTTATGCCAATCATTTTCACCTGTGTGAGGTCGGGGGCATCATCGGTTTGTGCAAGTGCTTTCAGGTCGATGACAGCAGTGTTTGATGTCTTCATCTCATATTCGTAGTGATTGGCATTGTAGTTAGTAGAGTCATAGATTCGGATTACTGGCTGACAGGTCGAACCTATGCGAAATTTAACAACGAGGTAGTTGTATGCCGATATGTCGATTCCCTTGTTGTATACCCATCCTGCAAAACCATCGGCCCCGGTTTGCAGTTGTTTGCTACGAGCGTTGAAAGTGCCGCTGCCTTGAATTGAGGGGTTTATGGCTCCTTCGGCCAGGGGGAAGTATGATATGTTGACGGCTATGTCGGCTGTTACGATCTTACCGTCTTTATCGGCAAAGCTCACATGGAGGGTGGTGGTGCCAGTGGTGGCTGCTGTCTGTAGTTGCACTCCATTTACACTCACAAGGGTGGGGTCGTCGGCTGTGTATGTACAGCGGCGTGTCACGTTGTGCGACTTGCCTTCATCGTCGGTGCTGAAGATTGTTATTTCTGTTGAAGAACCTGGTGTGACATTTATCTCGGTGGCAGACGGTGTGAGGCCTGTGGCAGAGAATTCGCTGTTGAGGTCGTTCTTCTCAAGGAAGTCGAGCATTGCTGTTGCATAGCGTCGGCCGATGGTGCGATAACCCTCGGCTGTGAAATGGAGGCCGTCGCCTTTCTGCGGACAGCCAGCCGACGAGATGACATAGCATTGTTTGATGAGGCTTGGCATTTTGGCAATGCAGGCTGTGTTGTGCCAATAGCAGGCTCCTCCTTCGGCCTGGCCTACCAGTTCGCCTACCAGCAACGGCACTTCCTCGGCACTGAGGTTGAGGTCGGCCAGCATGCGGTCATACAACTTCTTCACTTCGGCTGGCCACCACGACTGCCCATTGTCGGTGCATCCTTGGTGTAGCAGTATGCCTTTGATTACTCCGACTTTCTGGGCGAGTTTGGCCAGTTTGATGAGTTCGTTGTAAGGGTGGTTGTTGTATTGTGCTGCGTAGCCTTTGAGCCAGTCGGCACATGTGGGCAGGTAGGCATCAATCTCGTCTTCGTCGAACATCTTGATGGAGCATCCGCCGAGGGCTACGTTGATGACTCCAACCGATATGTTTTCGGGCAGTTGCTCACACATGGTGCGGCCAAAGTAGTCGACAGGAGTCAGTCCGGTGTTTTCACGACAGAGGGGTGGGGTGGCGGTGTACCATTTCCCCTTGGTGCGCCCCATGCTGTTCATGTTCACCGCTGCCATCATCTTGAAACGCTCGGGCACATTCTGGCGGTCTTGAGCCTCGATGGTTGCGTTGCCTTCCATATTCGACTGCCCGAAGCAGAGGTAGATTTGGAAGTTGGGGTCTTGGGCATGTGTTGCAATGCAAAGTAATGCAACGGCTGCTGATGTGATGAATCGTGGATGCATGAACTTCATTTTTAATTCTTCAATCTTTCAATCTTTCAATCTTTCAATCTTTCAATTCTCCGACTCTTCTGCGCTGGGTGCAGGTGTTTCTTCTCCCAGATATTTGTAGGTGAAACTTGAACTCTTTGCCGATGGAAACTGACTGCGTGAATCAACGTCTTGACGGTTGCGCAGATGAGTTACGATGCGGTCGTATGCATCGAGCGGGCTTTCGGCTTTGAGTCGTACGCGGAAACGTGTGTCGCGATACTGGAACTTGCTGGTTTCGCGAATCTGTACCACGCGCTTGAAGGTAAGTGCTGCTTCATACCATCCAGGTTTGGGCTCCGACATGATTTCGAGCAATGACTTCTTCTTCTCGGGCACGTATGTACCATTGGCTTTTTGCTCGTTGCGAATCTGTTCCATACGTTTGAATTCTTCGAGAGTGGATGCCTCGGTCTTGAGGAACAGCACATAGTTGGTGTAGCCCACCTTCAGACGATAGGGATAGAGATTGTTGGAGTTGTAATAGAGAGTGATGCGGTTTACCACTTCGTCGCTCATCTTGAGGTCGCGAACGGTTTCAAGAAATGCAACAGCCTCGTCCATGTTGGTGGCGAGGGTGTCTTGTTCAAAATAACGGATGTATAAGTTCATAATGTGTAAAATATTTATCTGTTGCCTCAAGTGTTCGCCTTACTGGTGGAATTCAGTAGTGACGAGCTTATGGAAACAGAGTGAATATCCTAAAATATTATTATGTGTAACCAATAAAAAATGACGCCCAGTAAACGCTCTTCAGTGTAACTTTGCAGGCATAACTACTGCTCTGTCGCGAAAAAAAACTTAACTTTACAGAAGTTATCATCTGCAAAGTTACGAATTATTTGTTATACAGCAATTCACAAATCGGTGTTTTTTTATTATGAATAGCTTTTTTTTGCTTGTTTGGCCGTTATGATGTCAGTAAAACGACGCTCTCAATACTTTTCTTCTTCCTTTTCGAGTTCTTCGTGGGTGAGCTTCTTGCGGTCCATGCTACGCCAGGCATAGACGATATAAGCCAGGACAAAGGGAACGAGCAACGACACATAGAACATGGTGCGCAGTGTGAACTCGCTGCTGCACGAGTTGTGCATGTTGAGGCTCGACTGCAGGTCGGCATTCGACGGGTAGTAGCATGTATCGAAATAGGCCGTAGTTAGCAGCAGGGCTACTACTGTCAGCACCGTTCCGATGCCTGAGAACCAGATGCCATGAATGTATGTGGCAGTGTTTCTACTCTTTATGAAGGTGATGATGATGCCGTAAAGCACAAGTATCACACCTGCCAGGAAGACTGTCAACAGGGGGAGTGAGCCGAACAGATTGTGGAAGTATTTGGAGGGTTCCATCGTAACGACGAGTGTCGAGGGGTCGTAAGCATAGCCGTCTTTCAGCATGACATACACAAAGAATGTGAGGAAGAAGATGAGGAAGATGGCTGAGTTGATGAGCAGTGCACGGCGGTTGCGCTGGCGCAGCGTGGTGTCGTCGATGTTGTTGATGGTGTAGAGGTTGCCAAGCAGGCGTGCAAGAAACAGCACAGCAAGGCCGAACACCAGATTCCAGGGGTCGAGCAGTGCATCGAGGCCATGCGACGCATTTGCCCAGCGACTCACTATGGCTCCGCTTGCATCGATGCTCTCGGTATTGAGCATGTTGGAGGTCTCGACCACGAAGTTGCTGCCGGTGAAGAATGTAGCCACGGCTCCACCCAGGAGCAACGGACCAACGATGCCGTTGATGACGAGAAATGCCTGGAAGGTGCGTACACCCAGCAGGTTGCCCAACTTGTTTTGGAACTCATAGCTCACGGCTTGCAACACAAACGAGAAGAGTATTATCATCCACAGCCAGTAGGCTCCGCCAAACGAGGTGGAGTAGAACAGCGGATAGGATGCAAAGAATGCACCGCCGAAGGTGACGAGCGTGGTGAATGTGAACTCCCATTTCCTCCCTGTTGAGTTTACGAGCAGTCGTCGCTCGTCGGCTGTGCGGCCCAGTTCAAACAACTGTGAGTTGGCTCCCTGCACAAACATGAGAAATACCAGCAGGGCAGCCAGCAGTGCTACGATGAAGCACCAGTAATGTTGCAGAAATTCGTATGTCATAGTTCGGGTCCTTTCTTTATTTGTTTACACATGATACTTATCTCGACTGCCAGCATGAGGGTGAAGAGCACGAGGAAGATGAAGAACGTGGTCATGACCGACGAGGCAGGCAGTGCACTGACGCTTACCCATGTAGGCAGCATGTCTTGAATGGTCCACGGCTGGCGTCCGAACTCGGCTACGAGCCATCCACATTCGCTCACTATATATGCTACAGGTATGCACCACAGGGCTGCCGTCCACAACCATTTCGCACGTTTTGTGAGCCAACCGAGGCTCACGAACTTGAACCGCGATGTGATCTTGTCGCTATAAAGATAAGCGATGAGCAGGATGAAGAGCAGGATGAACAGGCATCCACCGCCCACCATGATGCGGAATGCATAGAAGTAGATGGGGATGTAGGGCACCACTTGCTCGGCATCCT
>JAFUSD010000160.1 GCA_017480685.1 Bacteroidaceae bacterium | reverse complement strand
CATGCGTTTGTGGGATATGCCTACGAGCAGCGGTAGACGGAATATGCGCAGCGAGTCGAGGTTTGCCATCAGTTGGAAGTTCTCGTCGAGGGTCTTGTTGAATCCGAACCCGGGGTCGAGCACAATGTCTTTCTGGCCGCGATCGCGCAGCAGTTGTATCTTCTCGGCAAAGAAGAGGAGTGCCTGCTGGCAGATGGTCTGCCCTGAATGTCGCGGCTCGTTGAACGTGAGGATGTAGGGCAGGCCGTTTTTTGCCACGAGGTCGTACATCTCGTCACATCCGCCCGATATGTCGTTGACTATTATGCTGCCGTAGCGGTCGGTTGCCTTTTGTGCAATTTCGGTGCGGAACGTGTCGACCGACACCACAGTGTCAGGACTTTGACCCTTAATCACGCTCAGAGCCAGGTCTACACGTGTCCATTCGTCGTCGGCACTGGTTGGCTTGCTGCCCGGACGTGTGGAGCAGCCGCCCACGTCGATGATGCTTGCACCGTGTGCCTGCATCTCTGCCACCTTGGCGGCCACGAGCCTGGAGGCATCGGCCCTGCAGGGGTCTATGCTTGTGTGGAACGAGTCGGGCGTGATGTTCAGTATGCCCATCACAACGGGGGTAGACAGGTCGGTCAGCCGTCCGCCCACGTTCAGCGTATATCCTGCAGTATGGTTTGTTTCGTTCATGACTGCAAAGATATAAAATAATTGACATTCGGCAATTGATATTTGATAATTATTTGCCGATTCCTTGCGCTTCCACGCTGCTTATGCCTTGGTTTTATATTCCAGGGTTCAAAATGGAGTACGCTTTTTTGTCAGGCTTTCTTGTTTTTTGCGAGGATATCGTCAACGGGCCGCGAGGATATCGTCAACGGGCTGCGAGGATATCGTCAACGGGCTGCGAGGATATCCTCGTTTTGCCCAGCCCCTGTGCATAGCTGTAAAGGGGTGTGTCGGCAGCCTGTTTCATGCGTTTTCTCTGATAATCGCGCAAACAAGACGTTTTTTCTGCAAAAGATGCCACGACTGAAAGAAAAAAGTCGTATATTTGCACGTGAAAACTCTGGGAACAAAGAATCGTAAAAACCAATAACCTCGAACACTTAAAATGAAGAAACAAATCCTGACACTCATGTTGCTGGCAGCGGCCGTGTCGCTGCATGCCGACGAACTGCCCTTGCTGGGCAACGTTTTTAACCGACAACACACCTCGCTCAACGGCGAGTGGAACTACATTGTCGATGTGCAAGAGACCGGATATTACGGCTACCGGCTCGACAAGTTGAGAAACGGCTTTTTCATCAATGCCAAGCCACAACGCCCCGAAGACCTCGTGGAGTATGACTTCGACAAGGCCGACAAGATGACTATCCCCTCCGACTGGAACACACGCGATGAACGCCTCTTCTTCTACGAGGGTACCGTGTGGTTCAAACGCTCGTTCACCCACCACAAGCAGCCCGGACACCGAGCCCTGCTATACTTCGGAGCCGTGAACTACGAGGCAGTGGTGTATGTGAACGGACGCGAAGTAGGAACACACGTGGGCGGATTCACTCCGTTCAACTACGATGTGACCAACCTGCTGCGCGACGGCGAAAACTTCGTGATTGTAAAGGTGGACAACAAACGACGTGCAGAAAATGTGCCTACACTCATCTTCGACTGGTGGAACTATGGCGGAATCACTCGCGACGTACTGCTCGTAGACGTGCCCGAGACATATATACAGAACTACAAACTGTCGCTCGACCGCACCAACCGCAAGCAGATAAACTTCAGCCTCCAGCTCAACTCGAAGACCGCCGGACAGGCTGTGACTGTCAGCATACCCGAACTGAAAATCAAGCAGACATTCACAACCGATGCCGACGGACACGTAGGCGCAACACTGAAAGTGAAGAACCTGCAACTGTGGAGCCCCGACAATCCAAAACTCTACAACGTGGAACTGACCCTGGCCAACGAGACGCTGACCGATGCGATAGGATTCCGAACCATCGAGACCCGTGGCAAGCAACTGCTGCTCAATGGTGAACCAATATTCCTGCGCGGCATAAGCATGCACGAAGAGAAACCCAACGGCGGCGGACGCGCCAACGGAACCGAAGATGCACGCAAACTGCTGACATGGGTGAAGGAACTGGGATGCAACTTCGTGCGCCTGGCACACTATCCACACAACGAACACATGGTGCGCGAGGCAGAACGCCAAGGCATACTGGTGTGGTCAGAAATACCCGTATACTGGACCATTGCATGGACCAACGAACAGACCGCAGCCAATGCAGCCGGACAACTGACTGCCATGATACACCGCGACCAAAACCGCGCTAACGTGATAATATGGTCCATAGCCAACGAGACACCACACAGCCAACAGCGCGACGCATTCCTCAGCCGACTTGCAGGCAAGGCACGCGAGCTCGACGACACCCGACTCATCTCAATGGCGATGGAAGTGACATCGGCTTCAAACTATCACAACCGACTGCAAGACAACATGAACCAGTATGTCGACATCATTTCCTTCAACCAATACATAGGCTGGTATCGCGATGTGAACGACGCAGCCAAGATGACATGGGAAGTACCATACGACAAACCAGTAATCGTGAGCGAATTTGGAGGAGGCGCCAAGGCAGGCATGCACGGAGAGACCAACCAGCGATGGACCGAGGAATTCCAGGAAAACCTCTATCGCGAAAACACAGCCATGCTCGACAAAATAGAAGGACTGGCAGGCACAACACCGTGGATACTGAAAGACTTCCGCTCACCAAGACGACTGCTCAACGGAGTGCAAGACTACTACAACCGCAAAGGACTGGTATCCGACGGCGGAGAGAAGAAAAAAGCATTCTATGTGCTGCAAGAATGGTATAAGAGCAAGAAATGACATGAAGGCCCGACACTGCACAGCCCCACGCAGCAGTCGGGCCTTTTCCCCCCCCCCTCACTAAATATTGTTTGTATTAAGTTTCAATCAAGAAATCATACAGATAACGGCGAAGCGAAACAGTGAAAAGTTGATGACGGGAAAGCAAAAACGGGCGTTTACGTGTCGCAATTCATCATTCGTTTTTCATTTTTTCATTTTTCTTTCGTCGTTTCGCGCAAAACACGTATCTTTGCAGACGTAAAACAATATATACAACAATGGACTTCAAAATACTGAACTTCGTAATATTCTGTGTTGGCAGTGTGGCAGATACGTTGAAGATGAGCGCCAGGGATGTATACCACAGAATGTCCCAAGGGCGTATAATCTCCGACTATATCGTCCCTTGCTACGATGTGTTACATACATTTTCACGCGAATACATTGTAGAAGACATTGTTGACCTAATGACAAAACGCGGAGTGCTGACAACAAAATGAGAGTATATCACACATCGACAATATCCATACCCACTCCCGACACACTGCACTCGAGAAACCATTTGGATTTTGGCCGTGGGTTCTATCTTACGGTATTAGAGTCGCAAGCAAGAAACTATGGCCAAAGATTTATTCGTCGGGGCGACCCTGCAATCATGAACATCTATGAATTTGATATAAAAGACAGTCTGTACAGCCATAAGTTCTTCCCTAATTATGATGGTGACTGGCTCGATTATATCACTGCATGCCGAAAGGGATTGGGTCATGAACAATATGACATCATTGAAGGAGGAATAGCAGATGATCAGGTCTTCGATACTGTGGATCTTTATCTTACTGGAGTATATTCGCGTGAGCAAGCACTCGACCAGCTGAGATGGAAAACTCCAAATCATCAGTTGTGCATAACATCACAGGAAATACTCGACAAATATCTTCATTTTATAGAATCTGTAAAACTCTGACCCCATGCAAGCTAATTCCATCCTACTGCAGCGAAAATATGCACGTATTGTAAAGCTTTTTGCCGAGCAAACAAATCAGACATACGAGCAGGCCTTAGATTTCTTCTACAATTCAAAGACTTTTGAACTCATAAGCGAAGGAGTCGCAGATATGCATTGTCTAAGCGATGAATATCTTGCAGAGGAACTAATCCTTGAGAAAAATAAATCAAACAACAGTACCGAATAACCAAATGCGGAGCCGCACCCCAGCGACTCCGCATCTGTTCATCCCTCAACATCCATCCTAATGCTTTTGCATATATTCATATATCTCTAGCACATCCTGAGTGTCAACCGTACCATCATTGTTTACATCCTGGCTTATAGGCAAGCCTGGTTCTGCACCATCCATGACCTTTATTACAACAAAGTTTTTCCATCCGTCTGCACTATTGTATGCAATTTCCCTTCCTGCTGGAATATAAAGCTCACAATTGGCATATATCCTGTTGTCCGAACCAAAAGCATCAGTACCAACAGTAGGTGTGATAATTGAATGAACCTTGAATGTCAACAGATTCTTGCAATCTGCAAAAGCCCTTTCTCCAATGTAATCAGTTGATTTGCCCAGTGAAACATATTTTAGCGACGTGCAACCTTCAAAAGCTTTTATACCTATAATCTTACACATAGGAAGGTCTATGCTCTGAAGTTGGACACATCCGCTAAAGGTATATGCATAGTAATAACTACCAGAGTTATAACTACCAGAGACTTCACCAAGTAAAGAAACCATGGGCAGATATATCTCTTGAAGACTTGTACAGTCCTTGAAAGCACTACCCCCGATTTGGTTGCATTTATCTAAACAGATGGTTTTGAGAGACGTACAACCACTGAAAGCAGCTCCACCTACATAAGTGCACATGGGCAAATATATATTCTGTAAATTCCCGCAATTCACAAAAGCCGATTGTCCTACTTTTATACATTTAGGTAATGACACTTCTTTTAGATTGTAACATTCAAAAAATGCCCCCCATCTGCTATCTGAACTTTCAACCGTTTCGCATTTTGGCAATGAAATAATTTCGAGACTTTCACATTGACAGAATCCACCATCATTAATCTTAATACATTCTGGTAATTCTATTACTGTTAGTTTTTTACAGCTTAGGAACGACGCTTCTCCAATATATTTGCATGCCGGAATTTCTATTTGCTTTAAGTTTGAACAATAGGCAAAAGCTTGTAAGCCAATATAAGTACATGCAGGTGCATATATTTCCTCTATGTTGGTATTTCCCGCAAAAGCCCTATCCAAGATGGTATTCACGATGTATTCTTGTCCATCGTAAGAAATCTTGTCTGGTATGTGAAAAATTTTACTCATATTTCCTTTTTCTACATGCATAACCATTGCAGAGCTTTCTGATAAACGATACACCAAACCATCAATCGTAACTTCTTGTGCATTTAAGTTTGATACTGCCACAAATGCAGTTAGTAATAATAGAAAAACTCTCATCATCGCTCTTTGAATGTTCTTTGTTATTCGTTTCATAATTATTTCTTTTAATATTGTCTATATGGTATTCTCGATTTAATAACAGGAATATCAACTCCATATTTTTTAAGCATTTGTATAATGTTTAACTTAACCAAATTGAAGTTGGCACATGGACCTATTTCAATTCTTTTTAGATATTCTATTGGAATGGGAACCTCTATATAATTGATTATATTGCCACGGTTATTGATTCTCATTTTCACTTCATCTGTCTTTTCTACATATT
>JAFUSD010000015.1 GCA_017480685.1 Bacteroidaceae bacterium | reverse complement strand
CGGCTGTGCTTGCTGTCCGTCAAATGCAGCTCGTTTCATCCCATCATTCCCTCAGTACATCTATGCAGTCAAGGGTAACGCCTTCTACGTAAACCTCTTCGCAAGCAACGAAGCAACAGTGAAGGTTGGCGGCAAGGCTCTCACATTCGTGCAGGAAACCAACTATCCTTGGGACGGCGACATCACGATGACCGTGAAGAAGACACCTGGACAGTTTGCACTCAACATACGTATTCCAGGATGGGTACGCGGACAAGTGGTTCCAAGCGACCTCTACCACTACGCTGACGGCAAGAGCCTGAAGTATAGCATTCAGGTGAACGGACAAACTGTAGAGAGCGAACTCAAGGACGGATACTTCGTAATCGACCGCAAATGGAAAGCAGGCGACAAAGTGACCGTACACTTCGACATGGATGCCCGCCTCGTGCGTGCTAACGGAAAGGTAGCAGCCGACAAGGGACGTGCAGCCATCGAGCGCGGACCACTGGTTTACTGCGCTGAATGGCCCGACAACACTTGCGACGTGCTCAGCGTACTGCTCAACCAGCAACCTAAGTGCACCATCGGCCACGTGACCATCGAAGGCACCGACATACAAACACTCGTGACCGGTGCACAAACGTTGAAGTTCGACGAAAGCGGACGACTCACCACCAACGACGAGCGCCTCACACTCATACCATACTATGCATGGGCACACCGCGGCAACGGCAACATGGCCGTCTGGCTACCAATCGACCTCAGCGCCACAACTCCTGCAATGCCTCCGACACTGGCCTCACAAGCCAAAGTAGACGCATCGCAGCGCCGACTGCCATCAATATCTGCCATCAACGACCGCCTCATACCTGCCGACGGAAACGACCGCAGCATACCTTACACCCACTGGTGGCCTAAGACCAACTCAACCGAGTGGCTCACCTACGAGTTTAAGGAAGCAGCCGAAATCAGCACATCAACCGTCTATTGGTACGACGACCAGCCTTGGCAGGGATGCAAAGTGCCCGATTCATGGAAACTCTACTACAAAGATGCTGCTGGCAACTGGGTTGAAGTGAAGAACCCATCGGGCTACCCAACCGACAAGGGAGTGGCATGCACCGTCAGCTTCGACCCCGTGAAGACCACAGCCGTCAAGCTCGAACTCGTACAACCCGCCGACAAATCGTGCGGACTCTACGAGTGGAGCGTGAAATAGTTAATATTTTATTAATATATAATATTTAATCGATAATATATAAGAGGCCATCCGGCATGTTGCGCATTGCACGCTTTGCCGGATGGCCGTTTTTATTTAATATATAATAAAGAATCTATAATATATTATCCCCACCGTATGGCCCATTATATATTATCGATTATATATTATATATTTATTTCTGCCGAATGGCCCAATATATATTCTCGATTATATATTATATATTTATTTCACTTCCCTCCACTCGCCGGTCTTGAAGTTTATCTCGAACTCGTCGCGGTAGGTGAAGTCGCATTGTCCGTCGCTGAAGGAGATGGGGAAGATGATGGTCTTAGAGCGTGGCAGGTCGGGGTCCATCCAGCGGTCGCCCACATAGAGGTAGGTGGTCTTCTTCGTGCCCTTGATGGTGAGAATCGATGCTGCCTGGGTGTCGTAGGCTATCTTGTCGCCGATATTCTCCAGCCGGCTCCATCCGTCGGTCATGCTCTTCGACCACGAGAGCTTGCACTGGTTGGGGTCCCATCCGGTACAAGCCGACGAAAGCATGTAGTATGTCCCGTCAACCTTTACGATGGCAGGAGCTTCGCGTGCCTGACGCTTGAACAGCTGTGTACACTCCACGGCACTGAGATAGTCGTCGGCCAGACGGAAGAAACCCAGGTGCTGGTTCTCCTCGATGGTGGATATGAACCATGCCGTGCCGTCATCGTCGACAAACACGTTGCAGTCGCGGCTCTTGATGCCAAGCGGACGCTCGCCGGCATGGAAGCGGTAAGGTCCTGTCACCTTGTCGGCCACAAACACACCAGCCTCGCTTGCACCGTAGTTGCGGCCCTCCCAGTGGCACCACACCACGTATTTGCCCGTATTCTTGCAGTACATGAGTTTCGGACGTTCGATAAACCGGCTGCGTCCCAGCTCCTCGTGAGTCACTCCGTTTTCGATTATCTTGCCCTCAAACTTCCAGGTCTTCAAGTCTTTCGACGAATACATGTTGACGTCGGGGTTCCACGAGCGGCTGCGGTCCTCGCCTATCATGTACCACGTGTCGCCCACTTGCAGGAATCCTGCTCCATGTGCCTGCACCACGTTTCCAGCCGTGTCGTACCACAGGTCGCCGTTCTTGATGCGCACCCAATCACTCTTTTTTGCCACACATAGCAGTGTGACAGCTGCCATCAGCAGCAATGTTGTCAGTCTTTTCATAGTACCAATATATTTACGATTTGACGATTAATTGTTATTTACGATTTAACGATTAATTGTTATTTACGATTTGACGATTAATTGTTATTTACGATTTGACGATTTACTATTTACGATTTATGTACTATTTAATTATTTGGTTATTTCCATCCGGATGGAATTCCCATCCTTCATCCCCCTGCGGGGGATTGAGGGGGGACAAGTTCGGATTTCCCCCTCGCGCTCCCCCAAGGGAGAGTGAGGGGTTAGGGGAGGTTCATTCCCGTCCGGATGGACTCTCCCACCAAAGCTACCCTCGCCTTCGGAGAGGGGCTGGGGGTGAGGTCTGGGGGAGTACCCGCAGGGGGAGGGGGTCTTCTCCCCGGATGGCATCCTCTCCCCCTCTCCCCTGGGGGAGTGCGAGGGGGAGAAGAACGGATTTTGTCCCCCCTCAGTCCCCCGCAGGGGGATGACGGGGAGATAAGAGAGGGGTTAGGGGAGGTTTTTTTGAGCCATTCCCCTCTCCACCTTCGGTGCCACGCCCCTCATCCTGCGGAAGAACTTTCCGAAACTCGATTGGTCGGCAAAGTGGAGGCGTTCGGCTATTGTGGCCAAAGGCATGTCGGTGGTTTTCAGGAGCCAGAGCGACTCCATCAGCAACATCTGGTTGATATAATCCACCACGGTACGCCCCGATATCTGTCGCACTATGCGCGAGAGGTGGGTGGTGGTGATGTGAAGCCTGTCGGCATAGAATGCTATGTCGTGATGCTCGATGAAGTTGTGTGTCAGCAGGTGTATGAAACCTATGAACAGGCTGGTGGTACGTTCGCTGTAGTGGTGGTGGCCTATGCTCTGTTCCATCATGTTGCGCAGGTCGAGCACGAACAAGGTATATAGCGTTCGCAGGCTTTCGGCCAGAAACCGGTGGTCGGACTTCAGGTATCGCATCACCTCCTGCATGCGGTGTGCCAGATGGTCGGCTTGCTCAGCATTGAGGTGCACCACCGGCTCGCCCAGTTCGGCCACCGGATGGTATGCTGTGCGTATGATGTTCCATAGTGTGGGCGACTCCAGGGTCATATATTCGTCGGCCATGAGGCAGATGGCGCTGTAGTCCTCCGACCCACCGAGCACCGTCACCTGAAAGCCCGGTGAATAGATATACAGGTCGTTGGGCCCGAGCGTCAGTTCCTGTCCGTTGTAAACAAGGCTGAGCCATCCGCGCCTCACCAGCGTATATGTATATGCGGCCAGCGAATCCTGCATGCGGTTGGTGAGGAAAGTCGTCTCCATGTCGGTGCCGGTGCAGAACAACTCGTCGTTCGGCACCGCACTGGTAGGCATTCCCACCACCGTTTCCAGATATTCGCGCAGTTTATACATCGTCAGTCCTTTCTCCTTTTTTGGCAGAAAGCCATTTCGCTGCAAATATACAAAGAAATCTCCACTCCCTGTTCATTTCCACCCGGTTTTCTGCATATATGAGGATATAAGTATCACAATAAAAAGCAAAATGATAGCAGGCGGCCCAAGTTGCAGCAAATAAAAAAACATAAAACACACTCAATATGGAATGTCGGTTTCAAACAACTGCTGCAAGTCGTTTGCGACCACGACGACTGCTGTCATAAGGCATGTTTAGCAACAACGGTATCGTCGCGCTGTTGCGAGCGCGCAGTCGCGGGCCCGAGAGTGCGCGCTCGCAGGGTGGTGAGTGCGGACTCACAGGGTCGCGAGTGCGCACTCATTTTTCGATATGTATAGTTCATCGGTTTCGCTACTTCCTTCATGCCGTCGTTTGCTTCGTGAATGTGCTGTATGTGAGTGATATATGCGGCGAAATGCTCCGACTGATGCTTTTGCGCGTCCATCATGTGTTGAATGTAAGTGTTCATCACATCTTGAAACCAAGTGCCGACAGTGTGGCGAAAACAGAAAAGTTGGTGCTATGTTCGTCTCAGACGAATAATTGTGCATTTGAGATTGTATATATATAAAGGAATTATCGTAACTTTGCAACTCGAAAACATATCACTAACATTAAAACATATATTATTATGACTAAATATGAAGCATTGAAACAGTTTGCCGAACTCGGCGCTGTATGGTTTGGAAACAGTAAGCAACATTTTGCATTCTCGGCATACTGCCGTCTGCAGGGCTGGAACAAGTTGGCCGACAAGTGGAAGGAAGAAGCTGAGGAAGAGTGGGAAGAGGCAGAGGAAGTACTCAATCGCCTGGTTGAGATGGGTTGCAAACCTGCCGACCTTCAGGTGGCTATGAAGACACAAGAATTCCCATTCTACGACGATCCTAAGCAGCAGATTGAGACCGACTTCACACCCGATGCCATCAAGACTTTGAGCGAGCTGGCCGAGGCATTCAATGATGACTATCCTACAAAGAAACTCATTGAGAAGTGGATCGACGGCGAGAAGGACCACATGGCTTGGGAGGCTCAGTATCTGAATTATATCGACAAGCTGGGCTACGAGAATTTCCTTACTGCAATGATGTAATAGTGCATAGACGATTCTCATACTAACTGAATATATTTAACAATTATGGAAGCAGCAAAGAAAGTATTCGATTTTCTGGAGAAGGCCGGTACATTCTACCTCGCAACAGTCGAAGGCAACCAGCCACGTGTACGTCCCTACGGAGCAATGCTCTACTTCGAGGACAAAATCTACATCATGGCATTCGGACAGACTAATGCCACCCGTCAGATTGCAGCCAACCCGAAAGCCGAGATATGTGCCTTCAAGGGTCAGACACTACGTATAGAGTGTACTTTGGTTGAAGACAACCGCCCGGAAGTAGGCAAGGCTCTCGTTGACAAGATGCCGGTGCTGAAACCAGCACTTGGTGAAAACGGCGAGAACGGCGTGATGTACTACCTGAAGGATGCCAAGGCCGACTTCTTCAAGATGATGGAACTCGTGGAAACAGTTCAGTTCTAAACAAATAACTCGGAAAAACGATGAAAGAACAAGTATTGCAAGCAATGCGCGAGGCAGGCAAGCCTGTATCGGCCGGCGATGTGACAAAAGCGCTGGGTGCTGACCGCAAGGAAGTGGACAAGGCGTTTGCCGAACTGAAGAAGGAAGGTGCAATCGTATCGCCTGTACGCTGTAAGTGGGAGCCGAAATAACGGATGACTACACTCATTATAGGATTACTTATCCCATTGTTGGGAACCATGATCGGAGCGGCTTTCGTCTTTCTCATGAAGGACGAAATGCCGCTTCGTTTGCAAAAAACACTGCTGGGATTTGCGTCGGGAGTGATGGTGGCCGCCTCGGTGTGGTCGCTGCTCATACCTGCAATGGAGATGGAAGAAAGCAAAGGTGCTTGGGCTGTATTGCCTGCTGCGGTGGGTTTCTTGCTCGGTATGGGCTTCTTGCTCCTGCTCGACGAACTGACTCCGCACCTCCACCTGGGAAGCAACACGCCCGAGGGTATGCGTTCACACCTCTCGCGTACCACCATGCTGGCACTGGCTGTGACCATACACAACCTGCCCGAAGGCATGGCGGTAGGTGTGGTGTTTGCCGGCGCAGAGGGTGGGGTGGCCAACCTGTCGCTTGCCAGTGCATTGGCGGTATCAATCGGTATTGCTATACAGAATATACCTGAAGGGGCTATCATCTCGATGCCGATGCGAGCAGCAGGCAACTCAAGGTGGCGCTCGTTCCTCATCGGAAGCCTGAGTGGAGCCGTGGAACCCGTGGGCGGATTGGCTGTCGTGTTGCTGGCATCGCTCATGACCCCGGCACTGCCTTACCTGCTTGCCTTTACAGCCGGGGCTATGTTTTATGTAGTTGTGGAAGAACTCATCCCCGAAGCGTCGGAAGGCAAGCACAGCAACTTGAGTACGATAGGATTTGCTATCGGCTTTGTGCTGATGATGGTGCTCGATGTAGTGATGGGATAGGGGTAACCTCCCCTACCCCCTACCAAGGAGGGGAATAGACCCTCTCCCCAGCCCTCCCCCGTTATGGGGAGGGAGTGCCATCCGGATGGAAATAACCAAATAATTAAATAGTACATAAATAGTAAATAGTAAATAGTAAATCG
>JAFUSD010000159.1 GCA_017480685.1 Bacteroidaceae bacterium | reverse complement strand
CTATAGTTTCTATCTCTGCTATAGTTTCTATTTATGCACTACTCGGTCTTTCAGTTCGGCCAGTTTGCCGGAGTTCCAGCGGTCGGTAGTTCCTACGAGGTAGCCGGTGATGCGTTGCAGGGTGTCGATGTGTGTGCTTCCACACTTTGGGCATACGGTGAGTCCTTCGGTTGCATCTTCGTAGCCGCAGTTCATGCAGCGGTTGCGATTGTGGTTCACCGAGCCGTAACCTATGTTGTAGCGGTCCATTAGGTCTACGATGTTCATGATGGCAGCAGGATTGTGGGTTGCATCGCCGTCGATCTCGACGTAGAATATGTGTCCGCCGCGTGTCAGCTCGTGGTATGGAGCTTCGATTTCTGCCTTATGGCGCGGGCTGCAATGATAGTACACGGGCACGTGGTTGGAGTTTGTGTAGTAGTCTTTGTCGGTCACACCTGGTATTTCACCGAATTGTTTCTTGTCGATGCGTGTGAAACGTCCGGCAAGTCCTTCGGCTGGTGTGGCGAGCACTGAATAGTTGTGCTGGTAGCGTTCGCTGAACTCAACGACGCGGTCGCGCATGTAGGTCACGATCCTCAATCCCAGTTCTTGGCTCTTGGGGTCTTCGCCGTGATGGTGTCCGGTCAGTGCTATGAGGCATTCTGCCAGTCCGATGAATCCGATACCGAGGGTTCCTTGGTTGATGACCGACTCGATTGTGTCGTCTTCTTTCAGGTGTTCGGCTCCAATCCACAGGCGCGACATGAGCAGTTGGAACTGCTTGGCTCGTGCCGTCTTTTGGAAGTTGAAGCGTTCGTGGAGCTGCTTGGCTGTGATTTCGAGCAGGTTGTCGAGTTTAGCAAAGAAGGCATTGATGCTTTCCTCTTCGTTCTTGATGTCCATACACTCGATGGCGAGTTTCACGATGTTGATGGTCGAGAACGAGAGGTTGCCGCGTCCGATGCTGGTCTTTTCGCCGAAGCGGTTTTCGAACACACGTGTGCGACATCCCATCGTTGCTAACTCATACTTGTAGCGCTCGGGGTCGTCGGCGCGCCACTTCTCGTGGAAGTTGTATGTGGCATCGAGGTTGACGAAGTTGGGGAAGAAGCGGCGGGCGGTCACCTTGCATGCAAGGCAGTAAAGGTCGTAGTTGGGATCTTCGGGCAGGTAGCTCACTCCGCGCTTTTTCTTCCATATCTGTATGGGGAAGATGGCGGTTGCACCGTTGCCTACACCCTCGTAGGTTGAGTTCAACAGCTCGCGTATGATGCATCGTCCTTCGGCCGAAGTGTCGGTTCCGTAGTTTATCGAGCTGAACACCACTTGGTTGCCACCGCGCGAGTGTATGGTGTTCATGTTGTGTATGAATGCTTCCATGGCCTGATGCACGCGTTGCACGGTGCGGTTTATAGCGTGTTGTTTAGCACGTTCGCGGCCTGTGAGCCCTGTGAGCGGAGCAAAAATATAGTCGGTAATAGGCACGTCGTATAGTT
Organism: Bacteroidaceae bacterium; assembly: GCA_017480685.1. Classification (GTDB taxonomy): domain Bacteria; phylum Bacteroidota; class Bacteroidia; order Bacteroidales; family Bacteroidaceae; genus Colivivens. The sequence continues at coordinate 19,747 of JAFUSD010000159.1, read as the reverse complement.
CGCTGAGGTCGGTGCCGGTGAGGCTTTCCACGTATTTCACCTCTTCTACATACGATGCGCGCACGTAGGGAGCCATGTAGAAGTCGAATGCAGGTATTGCTTGCCCGCCGTGCATCTCGTTCTGTGCTGTCTCGAGCGATATGCATGCGATGACGCTTGCTGTTTCGATGCGTTTTGCAGCACGGCTCTCACCATGTCCGGCACTGAATCCGTTCTTCAAAATGTTGTCGAGCGGATGCTGCACACACGTAAGCGACTTGGTAGGGTAGTAGTCTTTGTCGTGTATGTGCAGGTAGTTTTTCTTCACTGCATCGCGTACGTCATCGCTCAGCAGGTAGTCGTCGACGAATGGTTTGGTGCTTTCGCTGGCAAACTTCATCATCATGCCGGCAGGCGAGTCGGCGTTCATGTTGGCATTTTCGCGGGTCACTTCGCTGCGTTTTGCCTCGATTATTTCGAGGAATATGTCGCGGGTCTTGGCTCTGCGTGCAATGCTGCGCTTGTCGCGATACGATATATACTTCTTTGCCACTTCTTTGCGCGGACTCTTCATGAGCTCGAGTTCCACCATGTCTTGTATTTCCTCCACGCTCATTTGCTCTTTGCCCTGCATGCCGATTTTGTCGGTGATGCGTCCGATGAGTGCTTCGTCTTCACCTTTCTCGGTGGTAAGCATGGCTTTGCGTATGGCAGCCTTGATTTTTTCTTCGTTGTAGCCGACTATACGGCCGTCGCGTTTTTTTACTGTTTGTATCATTTGTTTTTTCGGTTTGATATTGAGTTAAGGAATGTTCCCATAAAAGTGTTATCGAAATTCGATTGCAAAGTTATATAAAAGATTTGTTTCGTGCAAACTTTTTTGCAAGAAAATTTTCACTCGGTTTTATGTTTTGGAAAACTTTTTCACCTTCACATTTGTATATTACTCTATAAATCAGGACTTCAATTTCAGAAAACGGAAAACTTTCTATATATAAAAGTTTTCCGAGTTTTCCACGTTTTGTAACTTCAACGCCTGTTTTTGTGCGTCGGTTTATGCGTCTTAATGAGGAATTGTCCTCACAACATGAGCCGGATTTCCCACAGCAAGCGAGTCGTCGGGAATATCCTTCACCACCACGCTACCAGCTCCAATCACGCAGCGGTTGCCTATCTTTACGCCCGGACAAACCACCACACCGGCTCCCAGCCAGCAATCGTCGCCTATAGTTATGGGCAGACAACGCTCCTGCGGCTTACGACGCTCAAGGTAGTTCATCGGATGATTTGGGGTCACGAGCCGACATCCAGGCCCTATTTGAGTATTGTCGCCGATGGTTATGAGTCCTCCATCGAGCATGATACAACCATAATTCACAAACACATTCTCGCCAAGACGGATTCCGTGTCCGTGGTCGCACTGGAACGGCGGATTGATGAACGACGACTCTGGGATGCCTGGCACAAGCTCGTTTATCAGGCTGCGATAGTCGGGGTGGGGGATTGTGAGGCTCTGCAGTTTAGAACAAAGCTGATTTGCTCTTACCACACTCGCATACACTTCGGGGTCGTAGAAGTTGTAAAACTCCTTGCTACGCATCTTTTCAAATTCTGTCATAAGTCAATATCCGTTTATGTTTCACTTCTTTTCTTCTCTATATATATTTAATAAGGTGTGGAAAAACTGCTTGAGTCAAGAAATGTATCATTGCACATATCAGTTCGCATCCACCATGCAAAGATAACAAAAACAATCCGCATGACAAAATATAAGGGTAGGGAATGTAGTACGGAAAGCCGATTGTCCATGTAAGATGAATGAAATTATATGTAATATTTTGCTTGCGCACGTAGAAGAAAAACCTTGCGCATACGTAGTATTTTGCTTGCGCACGTAGAAGAAACACCTTGCGCATACGTAGTATTTTGCTTGCGCACGTAGAAGAAAAGTCCTGCGCGTATATATGAATTCTTAAATTTTCGTCGTAAATTTAATAATTTTCGACGTAAATTTACTGTTTTTCCACCGAAAATTTAATAATTTGCGACGAAAATTTAAGAATTCCTATATACGCGCGACTAAATACTTATAGAAGTTCAGGCAAATTCTTATATAGAATCAAATAAATATTTCATAATTATTTGTATAAAACTAATATCGAGATGCTATAAAGACTCATGAAAACGACACAAGTATCGCACTCCAAATAACAAATAAACTCATTAAAACGACACAAGTATCGCACTCCAAATAACAAATAAACTCATAATAAAGTCGCAAGCATGACCGTCCAAATACCACAAAGCCTCCCAGTATTGTCATACCGAAGAAGCGAAGCGGATGAGTGTATCTGTGACAGTTTGAAAACTGCAACCAATAAATAAAGGTTAAATATGTGGTACAATCTCACGCTTGTCATAGATTCGCTCCGTCGTTCCTTCGTCACTCTGTCGGAATGACAATACTGAATTGTAATTAAATAGTATGGCCGTTGTTGTAATGAGAATAACTAATCAAGAGTACACAATTAATATTTCAAGCGTCCATAGCTACCAATTCAAGTGTCCATAGCTACCAATTCAAGTGTCCATAGCTTCCAATTCAAGCGTACACAACCATCAAATCAAACACACACGTATATTATCAATTAAACATAACAGTGATTATACTTTTCTGTGCATCTATATTCATTTTATCACCTCCACTTACATTTTTACGAAAAAACTGGTGGATAAACGGCTTTATTGCGTAAAAGGTTTGAAAAAATTGTTGTGGTGTAAAATAAAAGTTGTATATTTGCGATGTGAAACAAAGTCGCATGCGATGCGAATCCGACAGACAAGATTTGTTGATTCAACACACATTACATGTGAAATAAACTTGCATACCAACCAACCGAACGCGCCACGCACAAAGATAACGACGAATGACAAAGATACTTTTCATATGCCTGGGCAACATATGCCGCAGTCCGATGGCCGAAACTATCTTCAAGCATATCGCTGAACAACATGGTGCAGACGACGATTACTTCGTCGATTCGGCGGGACTTATAGGGTTTCACGCGGGCGAACCAGCCGACGAACGCATGCAACGGCACGCACGGAGGCACGGATACCACATAACGCATCGTTCGCGACCCATGCGCGAGTACGACTTCGCAGACTTCGATATCGTGGTTGCTATGGATGAAGACAACGTGTCGAGGCTCAATCGGATGGCTCCCACACTTGAGGCTCAGGGCAAAATAGTCCGTATGACCGACTACCTCACACACCACACGGCCGACCATGTGCCCGACCCTTACTACGGCGGCGACAGCGGTTTTGAGCACGTCATAGAGTTGCTCGAGGATGCATGCGCAGAGCTTTTCCGCCAGACAAACCATTGAAATATGGCATTTAACCCTCTGAATTCCTGCCTATAACCTATCGCATTTTGACCTACAAACCCACAAAAAGAACAAAACAGAAGTAAACATAACTTTAAGAGAAAGGACTAACATGAAAAAAATTACACGAAACCTATTGGTTGCAGCTGGGTGTATGATGCTCAGCCTTTCAGCAATGGCACAAAGCAAAGCGCTCTATCTGAGCAGTGTGAGCGGAACAAAAGTGGCACAGTATGACGGCCAGACACGCAACATCACGATGTATCGCAATGTATACACCGGCTGGAACACCCTGTGCGTACCATTCGACATGACAGCCGACGAGCTCAACGCAACGTTCGGTCCCTCGTGCCGACTCGAAAAACTGCAGAGTGTGACCCTCGAAAGCGGCACCTTCTACCTCAACTTTACTGATGTAAAGGCTGAGGGACTGAAAGCAAACACGCCATATCTGCTATACTACACAGGCGAGAACAAGAGTCTGAAACTTGCTGTCGACGAGGCTGTTGTCCACTACGATGCCGACCCATGTCAGGTGTTCAGCATCGGTGGAGCTTCAATCAAGTTTGCAGGTGCAAACACACATCTTGAGGCAGACGGACAATTCGGTATCTACGTGCGCGACAATGCAGAGGCCAACTTCGCCGAAGTATCGTCTGAAACTACCGGATTCTATGCTACACGCTGCTACATCACAGCCACAGGCGTCAGCAATCCTAAGTTCGTGAGCCGCCATGGCGACGATGCTACAGCCATCCGCAACATAGCAGGCGCCACAGCAGGCACAACCGACGGAGCTGTTTACGACCTCAACGGAGTGCGCCAGAACGGCATGCAGCAGGGCGTAAACGTGGTTGAAGGCAAGAAGGTGTACGTGAAGTAACACTACCCTACCCTTTGCTTCGACCATAAACAAACAACCGAATCATGCAGGGTGTACTCGCTTGGGTACACCCTTCGTGAATCTTGCAACTACACACAATCGCTAATCTATCCTCACATCAACATGCTCACTACCCCACCCCTCAACCCTTTCTGTAGCAAACACGTGGTAAGTCAATCATATTCAATACGTTTTGTTATCATTTCAATTGCCTTTATGCTCGTGCTTTCATTGCAGGTAAAAGCACAGACATCAGGCAAGCAGACAAGTGACAGACCTCTGCTGAACCGCATTTACAGCCTCTCTATGACAAAAAGCGAGATGACGCGAGTGCCGCGCAGCTATCTGCTCGACTTCTCGACACAGCCAAAGTGGAGCTACGTGATGGGCATCGAACTCGAAGCCATGCTCGACACCTATATTAAATATAATGAGGTGGGACGCATACGCGACTATGTGCAGATGTATGTCGACACAATGATAGCCGACGATGGAAGCATCCGCGGATATAAATACAGCGACTACAATCTCGACAACATACGCACTGGACACTTCCTGGCACGCATGTATCAGCTCAATCCAGAGCCTAAAGTGCTGAAAGCCATGCAGACACTCATGCGTCAACTCGACAATCAACCGCGCACCGAGGCCGACCGAGTCTTTTGGCACAAAGCTATCTACAGCTATCAGGTGTGGCTCGACGGCATCTTCATGGGCCTACCCTTCCGCGTGCTTGCAGCTTCGATGTTGCTTCCGGCCGACTCGGCACGCACCATCTACGACGATGCTGTCGACCAGGTGTCGGTAACCTACCGACGCACTCTCGACCCCGCAACGAAACTCAATCGCCATGCGTGGGACGAGACACACGAGATGTTTTGGGCCGATGCGCTTACTGGACAGAGCCGCCACTGCTGGGGACGCGCCCAGGGATGGTATACCATGGCACTCGTTGAGTTGCTCGATGCACTGCCAGCCGACTACAGCCGTCGCAAAGAACTTGTCGACATACTGAAGAAAGACCTCGCAGCCGTGGTGGCATGGCAAGACAAGCCTACGGGCCTGTGGTATCAGGTGATGGACTCTCCTCGACGTGAAGGCAACTACCTCGAAGCCACCTGTTCCGCCATGTTTGCCTACTCGCTCCTGAAAGCAAGCCGCAAGGGATACGTGGGTTCGAAGTATCGCACAGCAGGGCGAAAGGCCTTCGAAGGCATAGTGAAGCATTTCATCCGTCAAGATGATCACGACCTCATCTCGCTCACAACCTGCTGTTCGGTTGCCGGATTAGGTCCCGGACTCAGCGACAAAGTGCTGAAAGCAGCACCGTCGGTCAAGGAAAACCGCCGTCGCGACGGTTCCTACGAGTATTACCTCTCTGAACCCGTCCGCGACAATGATGCCAAAGGAGTCGGTCCCTTCATCTGGGCAGCCCTTGAATATGAGCAACTCTGACTGCCTTTACATCCATGCAGTTCTTTGTTTCACGCTATGAAAAACTATGAATAACATGATGCCTAAAGTTAGTACACCATTCTTAACCGATTTGATAAACATCAATTCGCGGTATTTGGGTAACTTTAGGACAACTTTAAGATATTATTAGTTGATATTCATGACTGTTTTAGTTGATATCCATGACTGTTTTAGTTGATATCCATGACTGTTTTTAGTTGATAAACAATAACTCTCGGTATTTCGGCAGCGGCCATAGGTCGTTGTCTACAACCTCTTCCAACTTGTCGATAGGACGTCGTATGGCGAAGAGCGATTCGGCGATATCGTAGTATGCCAATGCTTTTTGGTATTCATCTTCTATCTTGTTGGCAGCTTTGCGAGCCTCGATCATGGCATCCACCTTGGTGCGTATGTCGACTACAAGGTCGCTCACTTTCTTCAGCAGCTCTATCTCGGTGCATGCCATCTCGGCGAAGTTGTCGGGATATATGTCCTTGGTTTGGGTTATGATGTTGAGCAGTCGTGACTTATATGCCAATGCGGCTGGTATGATGTGGTTGATGGCCATGCGTCCCATCACACGTGCTTCGATTTGCACTTTCTTGGTGTAGGTCTCCCATTTCACTTCGTTGCGTGCCTCGAGTTCGGTCAGTGTGTATACTCCTGTACGCTTGAACATGTCCACAGTCTCAGCTTTCGTGAATTCGAGGAACATGCGTGGCACACATGTCTCGATATCGAGTCCGCGTCGTGCTGCCTCGGTTTTCCATTCGTCGGCATATCCGTTTCCGTCGAAGCAGACGGTGTCTATGATGTCGGCTATCATGGGTTTCAGCACATCCATGACTGCTATGTTCATCGGTTTGCCGTCAGCCATCTCTTTGTCGACAACGGTCTTGAACTCACGCAGTTGGTCGGCCACAGCGGCATTGAGTGTGGTGAGTGCTTCTGCACAGTTGGCACTTGATCCTACGGCACGAAACTCGAACCTGTTGCCGGTGAATGCAAATGGGCTGGTGCGGTTGCGGTCGGTGTTGTCGATGAATATCTCGGGTATCTCAATCAGTCCAACCGACTTGCTTCGCTTGCCTGAAATCTCGATTGGTGTGTCTGAAGGCACGGTGAGCAACTTGCGTAGCACGCTTGTCATGGCATGTCCCAGGAACGACGATATGATGGCTGGCGGTGCTTCGTTGGCTCCCAGTCGGTGGGCGTTGGTGGCTGTCGCGATTGATGCTTTGAGCAGTGCGTTGTGTTTCTGTACCGCCATCAGCACGTTGACGAAGAATGTGATGAACTGCAGGTTGCTCTTTGCGTCTTTTCCAGGAGCCAGCAGCTGCACTCCGGTGTCGGTGCCGAGGCTCCAGTTGTTGTGCTTTCCGGAGCCGTTGATGCCTGCGAATGGTTTTTCGTGAAGCAGAAGTACGAACCCATGTTTGCGTGCTATGTTGTTCATCAGGTTCATTATCATCTGGTTCTGGTCGTTCGACAGATTTGCTTCGCCATATATCGGAGCCAGTTCAAACTGGTTGGGTGCTACCTCGTTGTGGCGTGTCTTGATGGGTATTCCATGTCGGTAGCCTTCGATTTCCACTTCGCGCATGAATGCCGCTACACGTGTTGGTATGGCACCGAAGTAGTGGTCGTCGAGCTGTTGGTTTTTCGACGACTCGTGTCCCATCAGTGTGCGGCCGGTGAGCATCAGGTCGGGGCGTGCGGCATAGAGGTCTTCATCGACGAGGAAATACTCCTGTTCCCATCCCAGGTAGGAATATACCTTCTGCACCTTGGGGTCGAACATGCGGCAGATGTCGGTTGCCGCTTCGTTCACAGCCTTGATGGCTCGTTTCAGCGGAGTTTTATAGTCGAGTGCTTCGCCTGTGTATGAAATAAAAACTGTTGGAATACAGAGAGTGTCGTCTTGTATGAACACGGGCGATGTGGGGTCCCATGCCGTATATCCCCGTGCTTCGAACGTAGCACGTATTCCGCCCGAAGGGAACGAGCTGGCATCGGGTTCCTGCTGCGAGAGCGAACGTCCGTCGAATTTCTCAATCATGCCTCCCTTGCCGTCGTACTCCATGAACGAGTCGTGCTTCTCGGCCGTGCCCTCGGTCAGTGGTTGAAACCAGTGGGTGATGTGTGTCACACCCTGCTCCATGGCCCAGGTTTTCATGCCTTCGGCCACACGGTCGGCTACCTCGCGGCTCAGCGGCTGGCCACCGTCGATGCACACAATGAGTTCGTTATAGGTAGAGAAGTCGAGATACTTGCGCATCTTCTCACGATTGAAAACCAGCTCACCGAAGTATTTCGATGGGCGGCAGGCTGGGGTTGCTACTGGCAGTGCCTTCTTCTTGAAGGCATCTTGCACAACGTCGAATCTTAGTTTGCTCATGTTTTGAGGTTTTGTGGTTGGATTGTGCCTGTGTCACATTTTATGCTGCAAAGTTAAGCATTTTTCTTCGTTCCTACAATCGTTTCAATCCTAAAACTGCGCTCTGTACCCCTATTTTCATTCTACATTATATATATGCACGCGCACGCATGAAAACGAGGATATCCTTTCGGGCCTGTGAGGATATCCTTGCGCGGTTGTAAGGATATCCTCGCAAGGCGTTGAGGATATCCTCGTATTTTTGTGCTTTGGCATACATTTTGTGGTGTTTGTTTTGTGGTTCGGAAAAAATGACGTATCTTTGCAGGGAATTCAGTCTGGTGCATCAGTCATGACAAAGAAAGCCCGTTTGGGTAACAGACTTTGAAACAATGAAAAAAGAAGATTGATTATGGATATACAACCCCGTGTTAGGATAAAGGACATTGCCGAGATGGCCGGTGTCAGTGTGGGCACGGTCGACCGTGTGTTGCACGGACGTGCCAACGTGTCGGCTCTGAGCCGTGAGAAAGTAGAGCGAGTGCTTGAAGAGATAAACTATGTGCCCAACCACTATGCCAGTGCGTTGGCCAGCAACCGCATCTACAACTTTGCGGCCATACTGCCCCTTCACGAGGAAGACAGTTATTGGGCCCGTGTGGAGGCCGGACTGAAAGAGGGTGTGAAACGCTTTGGCGACTTCAAGCTAAGCCTGAAAATCTTCAGCTACGACCAGTGGAACGAAGACTCGTTCGAAGCACAATGCCGCAACCTGATGGCTTATGCTCCATGTGCGGTAATCATAGGTCCTATATTCAACTACGGAGTGATGTCGAAATTTGTGAAGCGCCTCGAATCGAAAGACATACCATATTCGCTGCTCGACTCCTACTGGCCCGACTTCAACCCCGTGACGTTCTACGGCCAGGATGCCCTCAAGAGCGGAGAGTTCTCGGCCAGAGTGATGCTGATGGCAGCAGCCGGCAAGAAGCGCATTGCAATGTTCAAGGTGATGGGCGAAGGACGCGTGGCCAGCCGCCAGCAGCTCGACAGGGAACGCGGATTCCGTGCATACGTGAAACACCACAGTCCCAAGACCGAGATTGTAGACATCAACCTGTATGCCTACGACAAAGCCGGCATGCACGACACACTCTCAGAGTTCTTCAAGGCAAACACCGACGTAAGACACGGAGTGTCGTTCAACTCGTCGATACACATAGTGGGCAACTTCCTGCAAGAAGAAATGCCCCACCATCCGCACATAAGCCTGCTGGGATATGACGCCATCGACAAGAATATTGCATGTATGCGCGACGGATATGTAGATTTCCTTGTGGGTCAACACCCCCAACATCAAGGCCTCAACTGCTTCCGCAGCCTGTTCAACTCATGCGTATTGCAGATGAAGCAGCAAGTGTTGCACTATGTGGGCATCGACCTCATAATGCGCGAAAATATGGACTTCTACCAAGACTAAGCGACACAGAATTGTTTCCAGTACGCTATTCATTATTAACTGTTAACTATTAATTGTTAATTACTGATTGTGAGTGTATTTAATCTGACATCGGAGTATCAGCCAACGGGCGACCAGCCCGAGGCCATACGTGCACTGACACAAGGCATCGAAGACGGAATCGATGCCCAGGTGTTGCTGGGCGTCACGGGCAGCGGCAAGACGTTTACCATTGCAAACGTGATAAACAACATAGGCCGCCCTACCCTCATCTTGAGCCACAACAAGACACTGGCACACCAACTGTATATGGAAATGAAGTCGTTCTTTCCCGACAATGCGGTGGAATACTACGTGAGCTACTACGACTACTACCAGCCCGAAGCCTACATACCGTCGACACAGACATACATAGAAAAAGACCTCGCCATCAACGAAGAAGTGGACCGTCTGCGCATTGCAGCCACACGTTCGTTGCTTTCGGGACGACGCGATGTCATAGTGGTCAGCTCCGTGTCGTGCATCTACGGCATGGGGTCGCCCATCGATTTTGCCCAAAACATCATAGAAATCAGTGTGGGCCAAGAACTGGACATGCCCGACTTCTGGCGACGTCTGGCTTCAAGCCAATATATACGCGACGACGCCCAGCTGGGACGTGGTTCTTTCTCGGTAAAAGGCGATGTGGTGACCGTATTCCTGGCTTACGACGAGCGTATGGTGCGTGTCAGGTTCGGCTTTGGCGAGGTAGAGTCCATCGAAGAAATAGAGTCTGCAACTGGTCTTGTATGCGACAGGCCCGAAACCTACAAGATATACCCTGCCAACCTTTTCACCACAACCAAGGAACGCACCGAACAGGCCATACGCCAGATACAGGAAGACCTGCAGGAACGCATCAGGTTCTACGAAGAACTGGGCGACACCGAAAAACGCAACCTCATCGAGACTCGAGTGACCAACGACCTCGACATGTTGCGCGAACTGGGACACTGCAGCGGCATCGAAAACTACTCACGATACTTCGACGGACGTCAGGCTGGCGAACGTCCATTCTGCCTGCTCGACTTCTTCCCCGACGACTTCCTCCTCGTGGTCGACGAAAGCCACGAATCCATACCGCAAATCAGAGCCATGTATGGAGGCGACCGCAAGCGCAAGACTACACTGGTGGAATATGGCTACCGCCTGCCCGCCGCACTCGACAACCGTCCGCTCACCTTCGACGAGTTTGAACAGATGACCCACCAGACCATATACATGAGTGCCACACCAGCCGAATACGAATTGGAACGTTCTGAAGGAGTGGTAGTCGAACAGGTGATACGCCCTACAGGACTGCTGGAGCCCAAGATAGAGTTGCGACCCACAGCCAACCAAATCGACGACCTCATGGAGGAGATACAGTTGCGCATAGAGCGCGAAGAGCGTGTACTGGTCACAACCATATCGAAACGCATGGCCGAGGAACTGGCCGAATACCTGCTTCAGAACGGAGTGCGATGCACCTACATACACAGCGATGTCGACACCTTCGAGCGTGTAGAAATACTCAACCAGCTGCGTCGCGGCGAAATAGATGTGCTGGTAGGTGTCAACCTGCTGCGCGAAGGCCTCGATCTGCCCGAAGTGTCGCTCGTGGCAATACTCGATGCCGACAAGGAAGGATTCCTGCGCAGCTATCGGTCGATGACACAAACCATAGGCCGTGCAGCACGAAATGTGAACGGCATGGCAATACTCTACTGTGACCAACAGACCGACAGCATACGTCGCACCATCGAAGAGACCGAACGACGCCGTGCCAAGCAACTGAAGTATAACGAGGAACATCACATCACCCCCACCCAGATACGCAAGGCACAAGTGGCCATCAAGGCCGGACAACACGTAGACTACGTAGGCAAGGCATATATCGAAGAGTCGTTCCTCAAGGCCGCCGAAGACCCCGTGGTGAAACAGATGGACGGCGAGGCACTCCAGGCTGCCATCGAACACTCACGCACCCTGATGCAGGAAGCAGCAAAACGCCTCGATTTCATACTCGCAGCACAATATCGTGACGAAATGCTGAAACTGGAAGAAATAAAACAAAGCCGCACCAAGGATGCTGTGTAATAACACAAACACATGATACGCTTTTTAATGAAATACACTTTGCCTATATCGATGATAGCAGGCGTGTCGTCATACTTCATATATGTCAGCATACCTGCACTTGATTCCACACACCGTGTCGTCGCTGATGTGGTGAGTGTGCTTCAACCGGCACTGATATTCATCATGTTGTTTCTCGCATTCTGCAAGGTGAACCCCCGCGAGCTCAGGCCACACCGTTGGCAACTGAAACTCATACTGACACAGGCATTACTGTTTGTGGCACTTGCACTCCCAATCATCTTGTGGCCTGACATGCAAGGGCGGGTAATCATCGAAAGTGCTATGGTATGCATCATCTGCCCCACCGCAACAGCAGCATCGGTTGTAACAACCAAACTGCATGGCAACTCAAGCGTTGTAGTCAGCTATACATGTATCATCAACATGGTGGCGGCTGTTCTCATACCAGCCATTGTGCCACTATTACACGACCATGCACCGGTGACGGTCTACATCACACCCGTTCAGGCATTCATGGCTGCATTCGCACTCATCATAGGGCGTGTGTTTCCGCTCCTTATGCTACCATTGCTACTTGCCTTTACGGTAAGATATATGCTTCCACGCCTGCACCGGTGGTGTGTAAAAATAAGCGGAGCGTCGTTCTATCTGTGGGCACTTGCCTTGATGATAGCCTTGGCAATTACAACAAAAGCCATAATGCACAGCCATGAGTCTGCATTGTCATACGTAGGCATAGCCCTTGTATCGGCACTTACATGTGTAGGGCAGTTCTACCTGGGACGCCGCATTGGCACACGGCATGGCGAGCCCATAGCGGGAGCACAAAGCCTCGGACAGAAAAACACGGCATTTGCCATTTGGATGGCATACACATTCATGAACCCCGTGACAGCATTGGCAGGAGGATTCTATGCCGTGTGGCACAACATCATCAATTCATATCAGTTGCTCAAGGCGGAAGACAACAGCAGCAATCAATCAAATAGAAGTGAAACTCAGACATCAACAACAGTCAGAACAAAACGAAAGAACTATGCATAAAATCATCTTCACTCTTACACTCATTACCTTCCCGACCCTGTTGTGGGCACAGGCCAGGGATATTGTGAACAGTTATGTCGACTCGCTTGCTGTGATAAGAAAAGCACTGTCGGATACAGCATTAGACGAGAAGAAACAAATAAACCCATACTATTATCAGATGTTTTTCCCAACGACATACTATTCGTCGGCAGCTCACAACATTTTCAGCCTTAATTCCGACGATGAACTCACACACATGAACTTCCAGCTTGTGCATCTATATGCCACCATGCCATCGGTAGCAGGTCACTACGACGGACAGTTTGAGAATGCAACTCTGGTACAAGCCACAACCGAGGCTGCTCCTGCCGATGACATACGCAGTGTCATCAGTCAGGCAAAGGCAGAGAATACTCCTGCAAGCAAAAGTGCCGACGATCTTGAAATAGGTTTGCAAGTGCGTCGTCCTAACTTCTGGAAGACATCAGGCAACTTCTCACTGCAGTTCACACAAAACTACTTCTCGGAGAACTGGTATAAGGGAGGCGACAACAACATCACAATGCTTGCCAGCATTGCACTCAATGCCACATACAATGACACCAAGCGCATCACCTGGGAGAACAAGCTCGACATGCGACTGGGCTTCGTCACCACCAAGTCGGATACATGCCACTCATTCCTCACCAACAACGACCGCATACAACTGAATACCAAGTTGGGAATAAAGGCAGCAAAGTCATGGAAATACACAATCTCGGGCGAAGCCAAGACACAATTCCTGCCTGGATATCGCAGCAACAACCGCCTTACATACTCCAAGTTTTTTTCGCCGCTTGATGTATATGTATCGACAGGTATGGACTTCAACCCTGCATTAAAAAACGGCAACTCACTATCGGTGGCAATACTGCCTTTATCATATAAATTGCGCTATATTGCATCACATGACGAGAATATCCATAAAGTAAACCGTTTTGTGAATCGCACTACTACACAAGACTATGGCTCGAAGCTCGAAGTAAACTGCAAGTTTACAATCGTAAAGAACCTCACTTGGAAATGTCGTGGATATTACTTCACGTCGTATGAATATACTGAGGCTGAGCTGGAAAACACATTCTCGTTTGCTTTCTCAAAGTACATAAGTTCCGACCTCTACACCCTGTGGCGATTCGATGATAACCGTGGACGCAAATACTACGACGACAACCTCGGTTATTTTCAGTTTAAGGAATACTTCACACTCGGACTGAAGTACAGCTTCTGACGATACCACCTGCTGGGCATGCACCACATTTGTATATGTCGAGACATACCTTCAGCACAAACATCACATCTATGACCGAAGACATCAACATATTACTCAATAAGATATCATCGCTTGCGGCCGATGTGCTCAATGCCGCCGACCTACAGCACCTCACCGACATCATCTCGCGCTGCGACCTCACATCGACGCCACCCACTCAGCTACAGACTGAGTTTGGCCTCGACCCCATCACCTTCAACATGCAGACGGCACTGATATCCATCGACGAAATCGGTGCCAGCCGTGCCATGATACTCAGCATCCTGCTGCACGAGTATGTAGGCAGGAACCTCATCACCGAGCACGATGTGGAGCGCCTGTTCGGTCACGACGTGATGCAAATCATTCATGGTCTGATGCGTGTCAACCAACTCAATGCACGCACCCCGAGCATTGAGTCAGACAACTTCCGCGACCTCATGCTCGCATTTGCCGAAGACATGAGGGTCATCTTCATCATCATAGCCGACCGCGTCAACCTCATGCGCCAGATAAAGGAGCGTGGCACCGACCAGGCACGCCGACACATAGCCACCGAAGCCGCAACTCTATATGCACCATTGGCTCACAAGTTGGGACTGTATCTCATAAAGTCGGAACTCGAGGACCTCTCGCTCAAGTATCTCGAGACCGATGTGTTCTATATGATAAAAGAGAAACTCAACGCCACCAAGGCTGCTCGCGACGCATATATCAGTACATTCATCACCCCTATATCCGACAAACTCAAGGCTGCAGGCCTCCACTTCCACATCAAGGGGCGCACCAAGAGCATACACTCCATCTGGCAGAAGATGAAGAAACAGAAGTGTCAGTTCGAAGGCATATACGACCTCTTTGCCATACGCATCATTCTCGACTCGCCACCAGAGCGCGAGAAGCAAGACTTCTGTCAAGTCTATAGCATCTTGAGCGACATGTATCGGCCCAACCCCAAACGCCTGCGCGACTGGCTCAGCATGCCCACAAGCAATGGCTACGAAAGTCTGCACACCACTGTCATGGGCCCTGAAGGCAAGTGGGTGGAGGTGCAGATACGCACCGAGCGCATGGACAACATAGCCGAACACGGACTTGCCGCCCACTGGCGCTACAAGGGAGTGAAGGACACGGGCGCCCGACTCGAGGAGTGGCTGGCCGACATCCGCAGTGCGCTCGAGGCCGGACCTTCGTCAGACGAACGTCTGACCCAACAGTTCAAGGTCGACCTCTACAGCGACGACATCTTTGTCTTCACACCCAAGGGCGACCTCTTCAAACTGCCCAAAGGTGCCACCGTGCTCGACTTTGCCTATGCCATCCACACCAACATCGGGGCTCATTGCAGCGGAGGTATTGTCAACGGAAAGAACGTGTCGGTACGCACCAAGTTGCAGACGGGCGATCAGGTCGAGATACTCACCAACCCCAACCAACTGCCCAAGCAAGACTGGCTCAACTATGCCGTCACGTCCAAGGCACGTAGCAAGATACGCCAGAGCATCAACGAGCAGGAGATGCAGTCGGCTACTTTTGCCAAGGAAAGCATCGAGCGCAAGTTCCACAACAAGAAGATTGAGTACAGCGAACCCATCATGATGAAGACCGTGAAACGACTTGGCTACAAGCATGTCATGGAGTTCTACAAGGCCATATCTGAGGAGGTGCTGAGCATCGACCGCGTCATCGATATCTACACAGAGGAGCAGAAACGCGAGGCGGGTGAACTGCCGCCAGCCGAGACGATAAGTGCCTCGACCTACAAACTCAATCCCGATGTTCAAAATCAGTCGACATCCATGCGCGACGTACTGACCATTGGTGAAGGAATCAAAGGTGTGGAATACACACTGGCGCGCTGCTGCAACCCCATTTATGGTGATCCGGTCATTGGGTTTGTGACTGTAAGCCGGGGCATCACAATCCATCGCCGCGGATGTGTCAACTGCCGGCACCTTATCGAGCAGATGCCATACAGGGCTATCGACGTGACGTGGGCAAAAAAGACTAACGGACAATACGCCATCACTCTGCAAATCGTAGGTAACGACGATGTCGGTATAGTCAACAACATTACCAGCATCATCACAAAAGAGAAAGATGTACTGCTCCGAGGCATCGACATACGCTCGTCAGAAGACGGTCTGTTCTCCGGCACACTCACCATCATGGTCAGTGGCGACACACGCCTCAACCAGCTCATTTCGAAAATCAAGAGCATCAAAGGAGTCAAGGATGTGATAAGATAACTCTGTTCATATTATTTATCAAGAATTAGAGAATTAGAGAATAATAAACATAGTAAGATGGAATTGGTGTATAAAGAAGAAAGCCGCTTTCTGTTAGGATTGGCAATGCAGCTGCATAAAGAATTAGGATGCGGTTTCAAAGAGAAAATATATCAAGATGCATTTGAAATTCTTCTTAACGAAAACAATATCCCATATACACGCGAACAACATATAAGCCTTACATATCACGGCAAAATCCTGGCCCATGATTTCTATTATGATTTTCTCTGCTGGGATAAGATTGGAGTTGAAATAAAGGCAATGGATTGTATCATAGGAGAGCATGAAGCACAAATAATAAACTACTTGCATGTTAGCAATCATAAACTTGGCGTCATTTTCAACTTTGGCGCCACCAGTTTGCAATACAAATGGTTTCCCAACATATGGCACTACAGAATCAGCAAAGACATCTAATCATAAATTCTCCAATTCTTGATTAAATATAAATCCAATAATTCTTTATGGTAACTAAACTCATTCTCGTCGGCAAAACCACCGATGCTCACATACAAGCCTTGACTGACGACTACATCAGCCGCCTCACCCACTATGCCCCCCTGCGCGTTGTGGTCATTCCCGAATTGAAGAATGCCAAGTCGCTGTCGCATGACCAGCAGAAACACCTTGAAGGTGAGCAGATACTGCGACAACTGCAGCCCTCCGACCGCCTCGTCTTGCTCGACGAACGCGGAGCCGAACTGAGCAGCACCGAACTGGCACAGTGGCTTGGCCGCCATCAAGTATCGTCCACCCCTACCCTCACCTTCGTCATATGCGGCCCCTACGGTTTCTCGCCCGAAGTATATGCACGTGCCAACGAACGACTTGCACTCAGCCGACTCACCTTCTCCCACCAGATGGTGCGCCTCATCTTCGTCGAGCAACTCTACAGGGCACACACCATCCTGCGTGGCGAGAAATACCATCACTGAATTAGATGCTTGGTGCACCAGGGCGAGGTATCTATTTTTATCAAGAATTAGAGAATTGGTAGTTGTATTTTTATTTAATCAAGAATTGGAGAATTAGAGTATTTGGCTCTAAGTATTTTTTTTGAGAAAAGGAGAAAGAGCCACAACTATGCGGATGCACTCCTTATCTCCCATGACTCCTTAGAGAAAGAAAACGAGTACGAAAAACAGTCCGTGCGGTTCGGACTGTCAGTCCATGCGGTTCGGACTGTCAGTCCATGCGGTTCGGACTGTCAGTCCATGCGGCTCGGACTGTCAGTCCATGCGGCTCGAACTCACACAAACGGCGACACACACGGCCGAAGCCCTGCGAAGCATCAATTTAAGATTTATTCTATATCAGTGTTCTTGCATATACTGGTATATCTCGAGCACGTCCTGCGTATCGACCACGCCATCACCATTCACATCCTGACGTATAGCAGTTTGCACCACCCCACTGTCATCTACCGTAAACTGTGCACTTGAATTCGACTTGTAGTTGTTCCATGCATCGGCACCCTGTTTTGTATATACCTTTACATTGAAACCGAGTTTCGGGTTCACGATATAGTAGCCAAGCGTGAGGTTGCCCTTTACATTGCAGTCGAAGGTCTCAAGATGTGAGTTCTCGCTGAAACAGCCATCGGGAATTGTGTAGTCGCCGTCGGCTTCAATGCTGATGATTTTCAGTTCTGCATAGTCGTAGAATTGCTTTGGAAGTATTGCAACGTTCTTTACATAAAGGCGTTTCAGGTTGTCCTGCACTGTCATCTCCTCTGGTGCAAGCTTTTGTGTGTAGGTGCGGAACATAGGCTCCCAATAGTTGGGATCGCTGAGGTCGGAGGTTGTGAACTGAGCCGGCTGGGCGGCATCGAGTGGTTCGATCGTAAGCTGGAACTGAGGTCCACGGTCTTTCCACTCGTAAGTGTCGAGAACGAAACGATAGTTATTTGCCTTGTTTTCACCGGCAAATGCCATGTAAGAGTCGGAAATGACGGGGTCTTGTAACACGATTTGTGCCTGTGCACCTGCCGCAACAGCAAACAGCACGGCCATGAGAGCATAGAGTTTCGTTTTCATGATAATACGTTTTTATTTGTAATACAAAATGTTAACTAAGTTACGGCGGCAAATATACAACAATAAGTCTAATAAAACAAACAAATTCATGATTATTTTCATGAATACACACATTATTTATATATAGCTGATATGTATTTTATTTTGGTATAAGAAAATTGAGCAAAACAAAAACTATGTTGTTCATTATTTATTCAACCACAACAAGTTCCATTTGCTTCGGCTTATAATCCAAGCAGGTCATCAAGGTTTAACCGCTCCTGTCGCTTACATGATGCTGCGGCGGTGTTAATTGCAACGATACGGTGTTTTTATCGTATATTTTAGTATCGGCGAATCAAAAAACTTGCAAAAAAACATCGGCAATACAATAAAAATCCGTAACTTTGTCCTCGGCAATCACAATGATACTGACTTGTTTTTGTTTGTTTTCCAACTGCAAGACTAAAGGTCGTATCGCTAACAGCCAAATACACAACGACATAGGATTCATCAAACTTACGTTAAATACAAGATATTCTTAAACCAACATGAAGCGTTATTTCACATACCTGCTGCTTGCTTGCATGGCAATAGCGGTAGAGGCAAAGGGGCCTGACAAGAAATTCCATATCTTCCTCTGCTTCGGACAGTCGAACATGGAGGCAGGAGCACGACCTGCAGAACAAGACAAAGACTTCAACGACCCTCGGTTCCAGTTTGTTGCTGCAGTCGATATGCCGCGCATGGGGCGCGAGATGGGTCATTGGTACAACGCCACCCCACCCATCTGTCGCGAAGGCAACAACCTCGGACCCGTCGATTTCTTCGGCCGAAAGATGATAGAACTCATCGACGACAGCTACAGGATTGGAGTAATCAACGTATCGGTTGCCGGAGCAAAGATTGAGCTGTGGGACAAAGATGCATACAAGGAATATATCGACAACGAGCGCGACTGGATGATAAATATCGTCAAGCAATATGGCGGCAACCCTTACCAACGGCTCGTCGATATGGCACGCATAGCACAAAAGGACGGTGTGATACGTGGAATACTCATCCACCAGGGCGAATCGAACAGCGACGACCCACAATGGCCGGCAAAGGTGAAGAAGATATACGACGACCTCTGCCACGACCTCAACCTCAACCCCAAGGATGTGCCGTTGTTGGCCGGCGAGCTGAAACATCAGGAGCAGGGAGGTGTATGCTGGCGATTCAACATCGACATATTGCCCAACTTGCCCAAGACTCTGCCCAACTCCTACATCATCTCGGCAAAAGACTGCGAAAGCACTGGCGACCAGTTCCATTTCAGCACCGAGGGCATGCGCCTGCTCGGATACCGATATGCCGAGCAAATGGTGAAGTTGCACAAGTATAAGAGACACCTCCCCTAACCCCTCACTCTCCGGATGGTATCTTCTCCCCTTGGGGGAGATAAGAGAGGGG
>JAFUSD010000158.1 GCA_017480685.1 Bacteroidaceae bacterium | reverse complement strand
GTAAGTAGCTACCGCACCGTCGAGCACACTCAGAGAGCGCTCCACCTCGGCCGTGAAATCCACTTGTCCCGGGGTGTCGAGGAGGTTAATCTTATACTTGTTGTTACTCCACTCCCAGTAGCACGTCGTAGCTGCCGAGGTAATTGTAATGACACGCTCCTGCTCCTGTGCCATCCAGTCCATGGTAGCGGCGCCATCGTGCACCTCGCCAATCTTATGGGTCTTACCTGTGTAGAACAGGATACGCTCAGAAGTTGTAGTCTTACCGGCATCGATGTGAGCCATGATACCGATGTTGCGTGTCAAATGCAAGTCTTGTTTTGCCATCTTTTCTTAATCCTATCTTTTTACCCTTGGCTTAGAAACGGAAGTGTGCGAATGCACGGTTAGCCTCAGCCATGCGGTGCATGTCTTCCTTACGTTTGAAGGCACCACCCTGATTATTAAATGCGTCCATGATCTCTGCGGCGAGCTTCTCAGCCATCGACTTGCCACTACGTTTGCGGGCAAATGAAATCATGTTCTTCATCGAGACACTCTCCTTGCGGTCTGAACGAATCTCGGTGGGCACCTGGAACGTGGCACCGCCGATACGACGGCTCTTCACCTCCACCTGCGGGGTGATGTTGTCCAGAGCCTGCTTCCAAATCTCCAGCGGAGTCTTCTCAGCATCCTTCATCTTGTTTTTCACGATGTCGAGCGAGTTGTAGAAAATCTCATACGACTTCGATTTTTTGCCGTCGAACATCAGGTGGTTGACGAACTTGGAGACCTTCTGGTCGTTGAACACGGGATCGGGCAGGATCACGCGCTTCTTGGGTTTTGCTTTTCTCATTTTGTTGTTTAATGTTTTAATTCTGCATGGGGCTGTTCTTCGTCTGCGTCTTCAACGCCCACTCCCGGGCATTTACTCAACCTTCACTCTTAAGAATTTCTCCAGCAAAACGGGTTTTCTTTTTTTTATGAGCTACCTGAGTGTTGTAAGTTTCTGAGTTCTTGAGTCCTTCGAGCTCTTTCGTGTCTTGAGCCTACTCATCACCGAGCCAGCCCACAGACTTAAAAACCCAAAAACTCACAGACCTCATTCTTACTTCTTCTTGGCGGCCTTCGGACGCTTGGCACCATACTTAGAACGGCGCTGCAGGCGGTTAGCCACACCCGCGGTATCAAGCGTTCCACGGACGATGTGATAGCGCACACCGGGGAGGTCTTTCACACGACCGCCGCGCACGAGCACGATGCTGTGCTCCTGCAGGTTGTGGCCCTCACCAGGAATGTAACTGTTGACTTCCTTTTGGTTAGTCAGACGAACACGGGCTTATTTGCGCATTTCCGAATTAGGCTTCTTAGGGGTAGTCGTATAGACACGTACGCACACGCCGCGACGCTGAGGACAGTTGTCCAACGCGGGTGACTTCGACTTATCTACGATCACCTTTCTGCCTTTGCGAACCAATTGTGAAATTGTAGGCATAATTCTTGTTTTTTGTTTTTTGTTTTTATTATATTTAATATTGTATATATTCGTATACATAATATGCCCTCACTGTCATATGGGCATTTCGGGCTGCAAAGGTACTACTTTTATTTCATTTATCCTAATGCTGCCTTTCTGAAAAGTCCTTTAGATGTTAGTTTTTATGAAAATATAACAATTAAAAACACTCTTTACACCCCATTGCAATCCATTTTCCTCCTTACAGACATTGCATGGGCACTGGAATAAATCTGCAAAAAAGAAAAGGGGCTGCACCGTCAGTAGCAAAGACGCGCAACCTCTTTTCTCACTCTGCAGGCCATTCTCAAGCCTCGCCCTTGCTCACTTTAAAAGGAGCGATAGTGCCACCCTGCTGAGGCTGAGGCATCTTAATCTGCCCGAAAGTACGCTCATAGCGCATGATATTTTCCTGCAGCGCTCCCAACAGACGCTTGGCATGCTCGGGGGCCAGGATGACACGGCTGCGTACCTGAGCTTTCTGCAGGCCGGGCAGCATGCGGGCGAAATCGACGATAAACTCGCTCGACGAATGGGTTATGATGGCAAAGTTGGCATACTCGCCCTGGGCTTTGTCGGGCATCAGTTCTATCTGCAGACCTTGCTGCTTCTGTTCGTTGTCGTTCATGTCTGTGTTTTTTAAAAAGTTTAACGATTTTTTATCGAGGCACAAAGGTAATACTTTTTCGTGACTCATGCAAATGTTTTCACATCTTTTTCAGTTTCGGAGGCATTGGGGGCACAGTCCTTTCACAATGAAATTGGCCGACGAGGCTTCGAAGCCTGGCGGCAACACTACGGGCGGGATGGGTATGGCTTCGAGGCAGAAGGTACGCTCGCAGTGCTCGCACACGAAATGAACGTGAAGGTCGTCGTCGGTACCATAGCTATGGCTATGGCACAGTTCATAGCGCGCGCCTCCCACCCCGTCGTCGATGACATGCACTAAATGATGATCGCGAAAGAGCGCCAACGTGCGCGACACCACCGATTTGTCGACTGTGAGCAGTTGCCGCTCCACCTCGCTCTGCGACAGCGGACGTCCCGCCCCAGCTATACAACCAGCCACAAGTATGCGGTTGGCCGTGGGTCTGATGCCATGGTGTTCCAGCAGAGAAGCATATTCTTCGTGGATCATATCAGTATCTTTCTTTTTTACTATTCGCTTGCAAAGGTAATCATTTTCAAACAGAAAAAAGCCTCTATGACATTTTTTTTCGCCTTTTTCTTGTCGGTCTCTGGTTTTCTTTTTACCTTTGCAACCATCAATACAACTTCGAATATGAACCTGAACTTAACATCAACCATCAACTTCGACCACATACGCAACCGCGCCCTGCGCAAGCGAGTGGTCGACCTTTGTCTCGCCACAGGCAAACCCGTGCTGAAACTGTCGACCCGCGACTATATTGAGCACGACATGAGTGACCTTATCGACCAGTTTGGCTCGGCCGGACTGGTGAACATCGAGGTATTCAACATCCTGCAGCACACTATCACGGGGTGGCCCGGCGGCAAGCCCAATGCCGACGACTCCACGCGCCCGGAGCGTGCCCTGCCCTATCCGAAGCGCGTCGTTGTATTCTCGCCTCACCCCGACGACGATGTCATCTCCATGGGTGGCACCATCCGCCGATTGGTTCAGCAGAAGCACGACGTGCACATTGCCTACGAGACGAGCGGCAACATCGCCGTGGGCGACGAGGAGGTGACGCGCTATATGCACTTCATCAACGGCTTCAACAAACTTTTTGCCGATGGTGCCGACGAGGTGATCAGCCGCAAGTACAAGGAGATAAAGGACTTCATGAAGCTGAAGCAGGTGGGCGATCTGGACTCCCGCGACGTGCTCACCATCAAGGGGCTCATCCGCCGCGGCGAGGCGCGCAACGCCTGCGCCTACAACCACATCCCGAAGAGCCGTATCCACTTCCTCGACCTGCCTTTCTACGAGAGCGGACGCATCGAGAAGAACCCGCTCTGCGAGGCCGACGTGCGCATCGTACAGCGACTACTGGCCGACGTGCGCCCCCATCAGATATTCGTCGCGGCCGATCTGGCCGACCCCCACGGCACTCACCGCGTCTGCACCGACGCCGTGCTTGCCGCCATCGACGAGGAGCGCCGCATCGGGGCCAACTGGCTCAGCGACTGTCGCGTGTGGATGTATCGCGGCGCCTGGTCGGAGTGGGAGATTGAGAACATAGAGATGTGCGTGCCCATGAGCCCCGAGGAGCTGCGCGAGAAGCGCAACGCCATCCTCAGGCACCAGAGTCAGATGGAGAGCGCGCCCTTCCTCGGCAACGACGAGCGTCTCTTCTGGCAGCGTGCCGAAGACCGCAACAAAGCCACCGCCCGCCTCTACGACGATCTTGGGCTGGCCTGCTACGAAGCCATGGAGGCTTTTGCCGAATACCGCATATAAAAGATCTTCCCCGTTTTCTGCGGAGAAAGATCTTTTGTGAAAGCCAGGAAGGGGAAACGGCGAAAGAGCAGGCTCCTCACCGCGCTTTAACGTTTTTCCCACGCTCCCATCGGCCGATTTGACGATGTCCAAGCCGTGGCGCATAGCGGGCAACCGACGACCATGCAGGCCGAAAACGACTTATTTTCTTTGCATCTCGCCGAGGTACGCTCACCAATGCATGGGCTCAAGCAGGAGTTCTGCCAGACCGACGTGGCAGGAAACACACGCTGCCGCACTGCACACATAAAGGCTGCAAACCTTTCTTCGTGATGAAGAGGCTTGCAGCCTTAATTAGATGGACAAAAGCCACTAAGGGCGATTACTCATCGAGAACGTTGTCTTCCACATAGTCGAGCACATTCTTGCGGTTGGCTTGCATGCGCTCATACTCTTCCTTGGAACCGACAATGAGTTTTTCAAACTCGCGCAGACCTGTACCGGCCGGGATGAGGTGACCGCAGATGACATTCTCCTTCATGCCCTCCAGGTGATCCACCTTGCCACGGATAGCGGCTTCGTTGAGCACCTTTGTCGTCTCCTGGAATGAAGCAGCAGACATGAACGACTTGGTCTGCAGTGCTGCACGAGTGATACCCTGCAGGATTTGAGTAGAGGTGGCGGGCACGGCATCACGCACCTGCACAGTCTTCAGGTCACGACGCTTCAGCGAGGTGTTCTCATCGCGCAAACGACGAGCAGTGACAATCTGTCCTTTCTGAAGGTTTTCTGAGTCGCCAGCATCAATGACCACCTTCTTGCCCCAGATACGGTCGTTCTCCTCGGCGAAGTCGAGCTTGTCGACAATCTCCTGTTCGAGGAACGAAGTGTCACCCGGGTCGTTGATCTGCACCTTGCGCATCATCTGTCGGACGATAATCTCGAAATGCTTGTCGTTGATCTTGATACCCTGCAGACGATAGACGTCCTGCACCTCGTTGACGATGTATTCCTGCACAGCAGTGGGACCCTTGATGGCAAGAATGTCGCTCGGCGTTATGGCACCATCGGAGAGCGGTGTGCCAGCACGCACGGCGTCATGCTCCTGCACCAGGATTTGCTTCGACAACGAAACAAGATACTTGCGCTGGTCACCAGCCTTAGAAGTGACGATGATCTCACGATTACCACGCTTCACCTTGCCCATGGTCACCTCACCGTCGATTTCGCTGACAACAGCAGGGTTCGAGGGGTTGCGAGCCTCGAAGAGCTCGGTGACACGAGGCAGACCTGCGGTAATATCACCACCTTTGGCAGCGGCACGTGGAATCTTTACAAGCGTCTCACCTGTGCGAACGGTCTGGCCGTCTTCTACTACGATATGACCACCCACAGGGAAGTTGTAGGTACCTATCTTTTCACCATTGGCATCAAGCACATCGCAGGTGGGCACCTTAGTCCTGTCTTTCGACTCTGTGACAATCTTCTCCGTCAGACCGGTCGTCTCGTCGGTCTCAGCACGATAAGTGACATTTTCAATGACATCGTTGAATCTCAGCGTACCGGCATACTCGGTGACGATAACGGCATTGAAGGGGTCCCACTGGGCTATCTTGTCGCCCTTCTTCACGGTATCGCCACTCTTGAAATAGAGCGAGGAACCGTAGGGAACGTTGACCGTAGAGAGTACAATCTTGGTATTGACGTCGAAGAAGCGGAGTTCACCCAGACGGCTGACTACCATCTCGCAGGCACGACCGTCCTCGTCGAACGGTACAGTGCGCACCTCCTCGAGTTCAATCTTAGAGTCGTTCTTGGCCACGATGCTGGCATTAGCAGCAGCGTTGGCTGCCACACCACCAGCGTGGAACGTACGGAGCGTCAGCTGTGTACCGGGCTCACCGATGGCCTGGGCGGCAATGACGCCGACAGCCTCGCCCTTCTGTACCATACGGCGGGTGGCCAGGTTGCGGCCAGAGCACTTCATGCAGACG
>JAFUSD010000157.1 GCA_017480685.1 Bacteroidaceae bacterium | reverse complement strand
TGTACTTGCAGTCGTGCGACGACATGTGTTCTGCGAACTGGTCGAGGGTGACGGGTTCGTCGAGTTGGAGACTGGCGCTGTAGAGCGTCTTTCCGGCATTCTTGCCGATGATGGCCTTGCGGCCTGCGATTGAGTAATTCATAAAGTTAATAATTAAGAGTTAAAAAAATGAGTTGTTTGACAGGCAGAGCCTGTTTTAATGAATAATGAATAATTAGTAATGAATAATTAATAATGAATAATGAATAGTGGCGGGATGTAACAAAAACAGGTAGCTGTGCGTACGTAGATTCAAGGTTGCGCGTATATACGTGAGGGGCTGAAGGTATATACGTGAGGGGCTGAAGGTATATTGCTTCGAGGGCTTACGTATATACGTGCGGAGGTGTACATGATGTCAAAGAACGAGGTGCGAAGGTCGGTGGTTCTGTTTGCGAGTGCCCAAGAAACGTAATGGATCGTAACTTTGTGCCGTTTGCGAGTGCAAAGTTACGACATTGGGAATGGAGGAGTCTCACTTTTGTTCACTTTAGCTCACTTTAGTTCACTAAATACAGGTAAAATTGAAAATAGAGAATTTACCATGCGGCTTGATGTTTAATATTATGGGTCATCAAGGTAGTCGATGATGAGTTGCATTTGTCGTTTGGTGAACATATGACTTTTGTGGTTGTAGTGTTCGCGACGCAAGGCATCGACGAGGGGTTGGCATTTGGCTATCCACGACATAAGATGACGACGGGCTGTGGCAGGAGTGCTCGTAGGAAAATACATCAGAGCAAGGTCGGTTTTTGAGATACGGTATGGAATCATCGGAAAAATTGATAATTAAGGTAATCGGAGATTGTCAGGCAGAGCCTATCTAATCACCAATAAAGTCAAGTATATCGATTTTTTGTTGCTTCTGCTCGTGGCTGGCATGGCATTCCAGCAGGTTGCTGACCATGATGGGTTGATGCATGGCGGTAGATGCTTCTTCGGCAATGGCCGACCACCGGCGGAAGGTGGTGCCGTCGAGGTCGGTATCGGGGAAGAGGAGAATACGTCGACCTTGCAGGGGCTTGAGCAGTTCGGCATTGAGTGCAGACAGTCCGCCACTGGCCATCCACACAGCTTCGGGCAGCAGTTCGCTGCACACCACCGCGGTCTTCTCGCTCTCTACCACCGCCACTGTCTGAGGCTGTTCGCTCAGAAGATGCAGTCCGAACAGGCAATGAGAGGCAGTCCACTCCTTGCCGAGCAACGCCTTGCCTTCGCCGTCCTTCATCTTGTTTTTCATCAACCACGACAGGCTCACCGGCTTGCGCTCGTGCGAGCGGTGGCCGTCGGGCATATAATACATCACCTTACCTTCGCGCACAAATCCGTCGGCATCTATCTGCAGGAACACCACGGCGTCTTCGTGACTGCCCAGGCGATAGCGTGCCGCGGCATGAGTCATCTGCTCTTGTGTCAGCATGCCGGTAGTGACAAGGGCGGTGGTGAAGGAATTCTGCCCTTTGGCAATGGACAGTTGAGAATTAACGATTGACAACTGAGGAATATACGTTGAAGGTGATTGGGGTACTGATGAACGAGACGACGGTCTCTCTACTATACCATACGAGTCGGCAAGCCAGTGACAGGCATCACGAAATGTCAGTTGCTGACGGTGCATGACCAGGTCGATGGGGCCTCCGCCTACATCGCATACGAAACAACGCCATCGGTTCTTGGCTACGCTGAAGAAAAGACTGGGGTGATGGTCGTCGTGCATGAAGCAGCGACAGGTGTGACGGGCTACTTGAAGACCGAGCCGCCGCGCTACATCCTCTATGGGAAGTGAGTTGAGTTGTTGAAGGTCGTACATGGGAAATTGAAAACCTCTCCCCGCCTCCCCCAAGGGGAGGAGCATTGGCCATCCGGAGAGGGCGAATTGAAGATTGAACATTGAAGATTGAAGATTGAACATTGAAGAATGAAATGACAGATATGCCAGGGACTCCCCTGGTATGGTCCCCCTTAAGGGGGGACATACCCAAGGGGAGGTTAGAACGGCATATCGTCATCGGTCTGCAAATCCGTCTTAGCTTCTTGGCTTTTCAGTCTGTAGAAAACACATTGAGGACTATCTTCCACACGCTCTATCAATCCATCATCAAGAGCTTGCTGACGTAAGCGGCCATACCATGCAGAGGAACGCATGCCCATGAGTGTCATGAACTGTCGCTCCAGCTCATAGGCACGCAGCTGAGTACCTTCGGGCAAAAGATGATGCATAACTTTCTTCAGATTTACATCGCCGTTGTCCATATACTCAGGATTCAATCCCCTGCGGCTTTCACCCTGCTCATTGCCATGGTTCTTGATAAATGTCATTTCTATGCTGCACAGCTGCGGCAGTCCGTTGGAATCGACCACGAAACGCATCTTGTCGAGAATATCGAACTTGCGTGTGCGTATCTGCTGAAACGAGAATATGCGGTCGGCATCTTTCACACACTCATACACCTCGAACGACTTATAGGTCAGTTCCGTACCAATCCATCCACGCAGGTTGTGGTCTTCGCCCGACTTATTCTGATGAAGTACACACACGATGCAGCAGGAGCCGTCGGATGCCAGATGCATCAGACGCTCCACCACCGACTGCGACAACACACCGTCGTTGATGTCGTCGACCAAGTCGCGGATGCCGTCGAGGACTACCAAGTCGGGATGATGCTCCACGATAGCTGTCTCGAGCAGTGGCAGGCGGTCGCGCCACGACTCCGACCTCACGTTATATACGAAGAAACGATCCAGCCAGCTATCGGCAGCCGACTCGAAGAGGTCGGCCGACTGACATATCATACGCCGGATGCGGTCGACGAGTATCTCCTGCGTCGATTCCTCGCTCTGTTCGGTGTCATACCACAACAATCTCAACCCCTCGTCCACATTGCGCGCCATCGACAGCGCCTCGCGCCGCAC
>JAFUSD010000156.1 GCA_017480685.1 Bacteroidaceae bacterium | reverse complement strand
AGACCTTCGGCCAGACCGCCGATATTCGTTTCTGCTGATACAGAAGGCTCACGCTTCTTTATGTATAGTGGTGCTTTTTTCGGTTCAGGCAGCTGTGCCACGAGGTTGTATTGGTCTTCATCCTTGCCTCGCAGGAACTTTGGCAATCGGCTTCTTATTTCCCATGGCAACCGCATCTTGGCCATGAGTCCGCCCATGTCGATTGTCTGACCAATATTCAAGTCGTTTTCGTCCAACTGAACATCTTTTGCCAATTCTTCAGAGAAGCTGCTATAGCATTGGCTTGCTATAGATATTTCCGTTCCCTTATCGACGGGATAATCACGTGGCGCATTATCCATGGTTGACACACCATCGCTGATGCCGCCTTTCACCTGCATCTTTATGTTAAGATTGTTTTTGAATCCTGCATATAGCGTTTGCAGTGAGTCGAGGTCGACTATCTTATCAGGATTCTTCCACAGTTGCTTCTTATATAAAGACCTAGTAATGTTCAGTCCCTTATTTACATTTGCATTATACTGTAATACATCATCACTGGTGCGGAAGTAATCTTTTACTTTCACTCCTGCTCTTAGCTTAATCTCCAGATTTCCCTTGTGCTGATAATATGGTTTACCACCATATTGATAATATTTAGAACCAGATATAGTAGGCAGCACCAACAGGTCTATATAGAAGTCGACGACGTAGTAGAACCTGAAGTTGATTCGAGGGAACAATGTTGCAGTCAGTGACACCTCTACCGCTGCAGTCGCAATCTCGGGTTTGTCAACTTGCAAAACAGGTGTAACCTTAAAGATTGGTGTGAGCTTATCGGACTTTCCTTCATATCTGAGACCTATCCTTGCACTTATTGACTGACGCATGGTTTGAGCGTATGTCAGCTGCCCGCGAAGCATTGCATCGAGGTATAACCACAGTTCGGGTGCTACCTTGAAGAATACAGGCACACCGTGTATGACAGGTATCACAGGTGTAGAAGGAGGTGCTGGCTTCAGTTGCTTTTCGAATGGCAACGGGAATAGTCCGAGAACATTTGCACTAAGATTGAATCCGAACCTTTCCCTAAATGTCACGTCACCACTAAGCACTATCTGGAACAGTTCTATCTTCGACCTCATACGACGAGCCCTACTTCCTTCAGATATCGGTTCGCCAAATGACATCTGGAAATCTGTATTGAAACTCATCTCCATCGAGGGGTCTAAGGTTAAGTTTGAATTATTGAATACATTATACAAAACCTTGGCTACTTTTATCTCGGATATGGGGTCGTAATCACCGTCAATGTCGAGACGGTCGTTAATGGCAACTTTAAACATGCGTTTACGAGCCTTCGCTTCTCTTTCGTCTAACCTGAGTGAATCGGCAGTAAAGTATGGGTCGTCGGGTGTAGAGCTCATGGTGATTGTACAATTGTAGAGCATCTCGGTGAGCATTGCAGGAGCATATCTTATGACGACGTCGTGGTCAGTTAGCCGGTCAGCCGTCAGCAGATACATGCCGATACCCACAGTGTCGTTCACTGCTATATATATTTGTCCCACATACATATCGGGTATCTCACCTGCGAATCGGAGCGTGGCACGTCCGAGCAAGGTGTCGAGTTCTGTCACTTCATAGTCGAGCGAGTCGTGGGTTATGAGGTTGGGATTGACATAGCTGGTAGCTTTAGGTGCGATATATGGGTCGTTGTCTACAATGGCTTTGTCTTCAAAGTAT
Source organism: Bacteroidaceae bacterium (assembly GCA_017480685.1). GTDB lineage: Bacteria > Bacteroidota > Bacteroidia > Bacteroidales > Bacteroidaceae > Colivivens. Next base: position 3,238 of record JAFUSD010000156.1, on the reverse strand, counting down.
ATTTGCTTGATGCCCATGGGAGCATATACGGCTGTTTTGCTTCCTATGCTGAGCGTCAACGAGTCGGTTGTATTGTCACGCACAAGTGTTGGCATGTCTGAAATGTTATATGCCATGAAGTCGCCCACAGAGCTCACCAACACCATCTGGTCCACTCCCGAAGCGGCTACAGCAGGTGCGTTCCGGCGCTTGGCAGCCTGTTCACGCATGATTTCATACACCTTGAGCACGTCTTGTGTGTCGACCATTCCATCGGCATTTATGTCGAGAGCAGCATTGGAATAAGAGCTGCTGTCTTGCATGAAATCGTAGATGCAAAGCACATCTTGTGTGTCGGTGCGGTTGTCGCCGTTCACGTCACCACTTCCACCAGCCTCGGCCTCGTCCATCGTGAGGCTGTGGAGGTCGGTGTAGAGCACAGCAATGCTCTGAGTCGGAGTGGAGATAAACAGTGAGTCGCCCTCCCACAGCAATTTGGGTTGCGATGAGAGTGTAATATGTGTGCGATGTCCGTCGGAGAATGTGATAGTGAGTGTGTATTTTGACGAAGGTGCTGCTAACGATGCAACTGTCAGTAACATGGCGGTTGCCATAAATGTGAGCCGATTATTCATAGATATACTTTTTTAAAGTTATTATTGTTTGCAAAGATAATCATTTGCTGAAAAACTACTTATATAGCTTGCCGCAAAAAAAATGAGGAAGCCAATAATTTCACCCAAAAAGGTGGCTGTTATGACACATTGCATGTAAAAAAAAGACGCACCGTAAGTAAAAAAATGAAACATAGATGTAATAAAAAGACTAGTCCCGAAAGATTATACAAACATTTCGGGACTAGCGGTTGTCATGGTATCAGTACTTTCCTTCCGTTACGGATAACTAATCCATGGTATGCATCATCTACGCGCTGGCCTGCCAAGTTATAGACGTTGCTCATGGCCGAGTGTGGCAACAAGCGGCTGTCTGTATCGACCTCGTCGATGCCGAGCGCATAATTAAGCAGTTCGTAGTCTTGTCCAGCCTCGGTCTGCAAGTCGTATGTATATGTTGTAGGGCGTGTAGCACGCGGTGCAGTACCCAGCGAAGCCGACACTTTTGGTTTTTTCACATCGGCCGACTGCAGCAGTGGGTTGTCAAGTTCGCCTTCTGCCTCGACCAATCCGGCACCTGTGAGACGTACCGACGAACGTATGCGGCACGTACCTCCTATCGTCGAATGCAGCACGGCACGTGTCAGTTTCTGCTTGTCCCATTCCATATCTACTACAAAACCGCCACGCGCACGCAATCCGCTCACACTACCCTCCGACATTCTCGATGGAAGTGCAGGCAACAAGTGAACCGCACCATCATGACTTTGAAGCAACATCTCGGCTATACCTGCCGTGGCACCGAAGTTGCCGTCAATCTGGAACGGCGGATGTGCATCAAACAAGTTCGGGAACGTGCGCCCTTCAGGATATCTGGAAACATCGGCATCCGACTCCGACGGCAACAACTTCAGCATATTACCAAGTATCGTCATGGCTTTTGCACCGTTGAGCATTCGTGCCCAGAAGCAAATCTTCCATCCAAGGCTCCAGCCGGTTGCCTCGTCGCCACGTTGTGTAAGAGTCTGACGCGCAGCTGCAAACAGCTCCGGATGAGTATAAACGCTGATTTGATTCGACGGGAACAAACCATACAGATGCGATATATGGCGATGCTGATTGTTAGGATCGTCGGCATCTTCAAGCCACTCTTGCAACTGGCTGTACTTACCTATCTGCATCGGAGGCAGCTGGTCGATGGCCGTCTGCAACGTGTCTTGATATTCAGTATCAATGCCAAGTATCTGTGCAGCGTGCAACGTGTTGCTCAGAGCATCAAATACAATCTGGTTGTCCATAGTGCAACCCGCACATATCGGCGACGACTTTCCCCACGGAGCCAGCTCAGGACTGACCGACGGAACAACAACGAGCCAACCATACTTGGGATGTTTCTGCATGTAATCAAGGTAGAAATCGGCCGTGCCGCGAATTATCGGATACCACTCGGCCAGGAAATCCTTGTCGCCAGTATATAGGAAATGCTGCCACAGATGCGTTGCCAACCATGCTCCGCCATTGGGATACATACCCCAGAAAGCACCATCGACCGGACCTGCTATGCGCCACAAGTCGGTGTTATGATGTGCCATCCAACCACGGCAACCATACATCTGCCTTGCAGTAATGGCTCCAGTCTCACTCAAGTCGCGAATCATTTCAAAGAGCGGGCCGGTGGTTTCTTGCAAATTGCACACTTCCGACGGCCAATAATTCATCTCGGCATTGATGTTGATGGTATATTTCGAATCCCACGGAGCATCTCGTTTGTCGTTCCACACACCCTGGAGGTTTGCAGGCTGACCACCAGGCTGCGAAGAAGATATGAGCAGATAACGGCCATAGTTGAACAGGAGAGCCACCATGCCCATATCCCTGCTTCCGGTAAATTTGGCCAGACGCTGGTTGGTTGGCAGCTTTGCATTGTCGGTAGATGTGAGGTTGAGGTGTACACGACCATACTGCTCCTGATATGCCTCAACATGTCGTTGAAGCAACTCATCAAACGTGTATTGCTTTGCATTTGAAAGGATCGACTCATTCAGCGTCGAAGCATTACCCGACACGTCATGATAGTTGACATAATTGGTCGATGCAGAAATATAAAGCGTTGCTTCTGTGGCTCTTGCAACAAGAAGCGACGGGTGTCCGTTATGATTTGCAGTGACAATCGATCCATCAGTCACAACATCAACCACACACTCTGCGTTGAGTTTTCCAGATATTCCTTCCTGCGACTGACCCTGAATCACCGAAGTGAGACGACCTTTTGTGGCTTTGCACGTGATGCCAAACGTACAATCCTGTCCCACATAGAAGTTCATAGCACCACCAATAGCTTTGAGGTTTACTGCTATCACCTTGTCGGGCAACGAAGCCAACACTCGACGCTCATAAGTCACATCATTGTTGACGAAACGGGTGAAAGCCAACGCACTGTCAAGATTAAGTTCACGGTAATAATCATCGGCAGTTTCATCAAGACGCAGAAAATCGAGTTGCAAATTACCGAGTGTGAGGTATCGCATACCATGCGGTCCCTTCACAAACTGCTGGTCTATAATGTTTTGAGCATCCGATTCTTTTCCTGAAAATATGAGGTTGCGAACCTCATCGAGGTATGAAAGCGAAGTCTTCGAGTTGTT
>JAFUSD010000155.1 GCA_017480685.1 Bacteroidaceae bacterium | reverse complement strand
GTAGTCCTCGTAGCCCCAGTGTTGTGGGTAGATAAAAAGCAGTTGATATCACCATTAGCCTGCGAGGATATCGTCAACGCCTTGCGAGGATATCGTCAACGGCCTGCGAGGATATCGTCAACAGCCTGCGAGGATATCGTCAACCGCCTGCGAGGATATCGTCATAAATCTGTGCCTCTGCATACGTTTCCATTGTCATAAATCGGCTCGTGCTGCTACGTCGTGTCTCAGACTGATTCATCGTGCATAGTTTTAGGTCGGATTACTATATATTGGCGTTTACGACTCCTGCTTTTCGTGCCAGTCTCCTCATGCTTTGAAAATGTCAAAAAAGTGTGTTTTTTTGCAAGTGTTCGCTTACAACGCTTGATGTAAATCAACAAAACAAAGAAAATCGACCGAAAAAGATGAAAAGATTTGGTGAGTTTCAGAATAGTCCGTACCTTTGCAGCGTCAAAACGAAGGGGAGCCTTCCGAACGACACCAGAAAGAATTCATAATAGGTTTTAGTTTAAGATATAAGGTTTATTGTTAATAAGGATATCAATAGGTATTAAGTAAGGTAATTTTTTCAGTAAGTATTAGTTAAGGAAAAGATTGTAAAAAAAAGGATTTGATTAGGTATTAATTTTAAGGTTAGTAATGACGAAGAGGCGCCAGTGATGGTCCCTCTTTTGTGTTTTATAACCCCTCTCTTATCTCCCCCGTCATCCCCCTGCGGGGGACTGAGGGGGGACAAAATCCGTTCTTCTCCCCCTCGCACTCCCCCGAGGGAGAGAGGGGAGAGGATTGGGGCTTGCGGGGAGGAGGACCTAATCCGAAAGGAAATAAACAAATAGCTAAATCGTAAATAAATCGCAAATCGTAAATAACTCAGCCCCCCGCTACCTCCTATAATAAATCGTAAATCGTCAAATCGTAAATCCCTTGTCAGAATATTGTGGTACGCTCGGTGTTCAAGTCATCAGGCACATGTGTGTCGGGCGATTCATATGTCAGTCGTTTCAGTTTAGTACAGCCGCTGAATGCAGATGCGTCAACATTTTCGCACCCTGATGGAATATGTATTTGCTCGAGGTTGATACAATCCATAAATGTCCATCTCGAAATAACCCGTATGCTATTGGAAGGTATGTACACACTGCGCAGTTCTTTGCATCCGGCAAACGCCCCTTGCCCAAGGGTTTTCAAGGTAGATGGTAGCAGGATATTGCAGAGTCCCGAGCATTGCTCGAAGGCAAAATCCCCAATCTCCGTAATACCTGCTGGCAAGATTAGTGTAGCTGGCAATGAGGTCATTGCAAAAGCCGAGGGCCCTATGCTTCTTATGCTTGATGGAATATTGGTGGCACCACATCCGATGACCAGTTGCTGGGTCGAGGTTTCGATCACAGCATTGCAATTGTCCCTCGAATCATATCTGACATTGTGTTTGTCCACCGTTATGCGTGAAAGACTGTGACATCCGGCAAATGCAAGTGGCGATATACTTGATACACTCTTGGGTAATACTATTTGTGTCACTCCCGACAGACCCCCAAAAGCATAGTCGCTTATCTCGCGGATGCCGTCAGGTATAGTCGATGACAGACATGCCGACACCAATCGTGATGATAATGTCTCAACGACGGCATTGCACTCCTGTCTGGAATCATAGATATCATTATGCGAATCTACGGTTATGGCATGAAGCCTGTTACACCTCATAAACACTCCCTCGCCTATTTGCTTCACTCCAGCAGGTATGTGGACTGACTCAATGTCCGAACCCGCAAATGCCTGATTCTCTATCGTCCTAAGCGATTCAGGAAGTTGCAGTCCGTTCAGTCCTTGGCAGTTCTCGAAGCAACCACCTTCTATAGAAACAAGTCCCTCGGGCAGTTTCGGTACAGATTGAAGGCAGTATCCTGAAAATGCCTGCATGCCTATAGTCACTATGTTTGAGGGAATTATCGACTGTGCACTGCCCACCACAACACAGTTCGACTTTTTTTCCACTACAATGTTTTCACCACCGCTCTCCGACCCATACCACTCGTTCTGTCGGTCGACAGTTATATGCTTTAAAACGACACATCCTGCAAAAGGATTTCTGTCAATCAAACTGACTGATGCTGGAATACTGACTGATTCAAGAGCCATACATCCCCCAAATGCCATGCGACCAATTCGGCGGACACCGTTGCTTATTATCAGATGTCGTATGTAGCCACAGCCTTCAAAACCATGAGAGGAAATAGCTGTTACAACGTATGTCCGACCATCGAAATCGACGGTATGCGGCACAAGCAGAGTGTCTGACGCCACATAAAAGGCAATATCTAAATTATTACAGCTGTCGGCCTCGGGAATATATGCAGATGCACTGACCGTCATACAATTATTTTCGCGTCCGCCATTTGTAGTAAACCGAATGCCATCGACTACAAACGATATAGGTTCACCATACATGCTTAACCACAAATCGTTGTGACCAGCATCCTGCGCCATGCAGCAGAGCGGTAGAAGGATGTAATTAAGTAATATCAATCTTAACTTCATAATCAGAAAACTATTGCTTGAATAACATGTATGGGCATACTTACATTGTTTACTGATGCGGGGTCCCATATTTCCAACGAGTTATAGCCTGTCATTTTGAATGCCACAACATAATGATTTCCATTGTCACCTGGATATCCAACAATAACGTGCGGCAGATTCTCTCCTATTTCTGCAAGGCTTCTCAGTGTATATCTATGGCCGAGATGGAATTCCACCAGACTCGGAATTAACGCTTAATGTTGGACTGGCATACGTAAACATCTCGAAGTTGTTATTTACCGTTTCTTCATCAGTGCATGATGAGATAGGTGCAAGAGCAAAAAAGCTGCTGCGAGTGTACCTAAAAAAGATTGTTTATGCATAAAGCTGAAATATATTTGATTGTTATGACTGCAAATTTACAGAATTAATCTTACGCAGACAAGAAAAAAACAAATAAACACCGTGTCTTGCTACATAATATGCGATTTTATTCGTATCTTTGCAAACTGGAATGCGGATAAAGCTTCCTAAAAATAAATAGTAAATCGTAAAATCGCAAATATCATATGATGGAATACAATTTCAGAGACATCGAAAAGAAATGGCAGCAGCGATGGGTGGAACAAAAAACCTATCGTGTGAGCGAAGATACAAAAAGGAAGAAATTCTATGTGCTCAACATGTTCCCCTACCCATCGGGTGCAGGACTGCATGTGGGCCATCCACTCGGCTACATAGCCAGCGACATATATGCACGCTACAAGCGTCTGCAAGGCTTCAACGTACTCAACCCCATGGGCTATGATGCCTACGGACTCCCTGCCGAGCAATACGCAATACAAACCGGACAGCACCCCGAGGTGACGACCGTGGAGAACATCAACCGCTATCGCGAGCAGCTCGATAAGATTGGTTTCTCGTTCGACTGGAACCGCGAAGTGCGTACATGCGACCCCGCATACTACCACTGGACACAATGGGCATTCCAGCGCATGTTCAACTCGTTCTATTGCAACAAGTGCCAGTCGGCTCAACCCATCGAACGTCTCATAAGCCACTTCGAAGAGAAAGGCACCGAGGGACTCGACGTGGCACAAACCGAGGAACTCAGCTTCACCGCCGCTGAGTGGCGCGCCATGGACGAAAAGCAGAAGAGCGACACACTGATGAACTACCGCATAGCCTTCATGGGCGAGACGATGGTGAACTGGTGCCCGAAGCTTGGCACCGTGTTGGCCAACGACGAAGTGGTCGACGGAGTGAGTGTGCGCGGCGGATATCCCGTAGAACAGAAGAAGATGCGCCAATGGTGTCTGCGTGTCAGTGCCTACGCCCAGCGACTGCTCGACGGTCTCGACACCATCGACTGGAGCGACTCGATAAAGGAAACGCAGCGCAACTGGATAGGCCGATCAGAGGGAACTGAAGTGCGTTTCCAAATTGCCGGCACCGATGAGACATTCACCATCTTCACCACCAGGGCCGACACCATGTTCGGAGTGACTTTCATGGTGCTGGCACCCGAGAGCGAACTCGTCGACAAAGTGACCACAGCCGAACAAAAGGCAGAAGTGGAGAAATACCTGACATACGTGAAAGGCCGCACCGAACGCGAACGCCAGATAGACCACAAGGTGACAGGAGTGTTCACCGGCTCGTATGCCATCAACCCCTTCACCGGCGAGAAGAACCCGATATGGATAAGCGAATACGTGCTTGCAGGATATGGCACCGGAGCCATTATGGCAGTGCCGGCTCACGACTCGCGTGACTATGCCTTTGCCCGCCATTTCGGTCTGCCTATCATCCCACTCATCGAGGGTGCCGACGTGAGCGAAGAGAGCTATGATGCCAAGGAAGGCATCGTGACCAACTCGCCACGCAAGGATGCAACACCCTACTGCGACCTCTCGCTCAACGGACTTACAGTGAAGGAAGCCATTGCCGCTACAAAGAAATATGTTGAAGGACACAACCTCGGTCGTGTGAAGGTGAACTACCGCCTGCGCGATGCCATCTTCTCACGTCAGAGATATTGGGGCGAACCATTCCCTGTATATTACAAGAACGGCATACCGCAGATGGTGCCCGAAGAGTGCCTGCCCATCATGCTGCCCGAAGTCGACAAGTTCCTGCCCACCGAGACAGGAGAGCCGCCACTTGGCAATGCAACCCGATGGGCGTGGGACGAGGTGAACCGCAAAATTGTGGACAACACACTCATCGACCAAAAGGCCGTATTCCCCATCGAACTCTACACCATGCCAGGCTTTGCAGGCTCGTCGGCCTACTACCTGCGATATATGGACCCACACAACGACCAGGCACTGCTGAGCACCGAGGCTGCCAACTATTGGCAGAATGTAGACCTCTATGTAGGTGGTAGCGAACATGCAACAGGCCACTTGATTTACAGCCGATTCTGGAACAAGTTCCTCTTCGACCTCGGAGTGAGCGTGAAGGAAGAGCCATTCCAGAAACTCATCAACCAAGGCATGATACAAGGTCGCAGCAACTTCGTTTATCGCATCAAGGACACCAACACCTTTGTGAGCTACGGACTGAAAGACCAATACGACGTTACACCGATACACGTCGACGTGAACATCGTGACCAACGACCAACTCGACCTCAAAGCCTTCAAGGCATGGCGTCCGGAATACAACACAGCCGAGTTCATACTCGAAGACGGCAAATACATCTGCGGATGGGCCATCGAGAAGATGTCGAAATCGATGTACAACGTGGTGAACCCCGACATGATTGTAGAGCGTTTCGGTGCCGACACCCTGCGCCTGTATGAGATGTTCCTCGGACCTGTAGAACAGAGCAAGCCATGGGACACCAACGGCATTGACGGTTGCCACCGCTTCCTGAAGAAGGTGTGGAGCCTCTTCTTCGACAAAGACGGCAAACTGGCACTCACCGATGCCGAACCATCGCGCGACGAACTGCGCTCGCTGCACAAACTGATAAAGAAAGTGAGCGAAGACATCGAGAACTTCTCGTTCAACACCTCGGTGGCTGCATTCATGATATGCCTCAACGAACTCGCATCGCTCAAGAGCCGCAACCGCGCCATCGCAGAGCAACTGGCTGTGCTGATGGCTCCGTTCACCCCACACCTGAGCGAAGAACTGTGGGAGGCAACGGGCCACGAAACCTCGGTGTGCGATGCACAGTGGCCGCAACTGTGCGAGGACTACCTGAAGGAAGACTCGATGAAGATGATGGTGGCCTTCAACGGTAAGGCACGATTCCCGATGGAGTTCCCCGTAGGCACCGAACAACAGACGATAATCGATGCAGCACTGGCCGACCCACAGTCGAAGAAATGGACCGAGGGCTTCAGTGTGGTGAAGGTCATCGTGGTGCCAGGCAAGATGATAAACGTGGTATTAAAGCCAGCAAAATAAAGCATGAAGGATGGGACAGAAAGCTAAAATCATCTGGAGCGAGTTGTCGGTGTATATCTATATCACCATCGGACTCATCATCTACGGCACAGGCGTAACGCTCTTCATGCTGCCCTACGAGGTGACATCGGGCGGAGTGACCGGTATTGCATCGCTCATCTTCTTCGCCACCGGCTTTGAGGTACAGAATTCCTACCTCATCATCAACTTGGCCCTGCTGCTTGCAGCCGTCAAGATATTGGGATGGAAATTCTGTGTGAAGACCATCTACGGCGTGCTCTTCCTCACCTTCTACATGTGGCTCTTGCAGCGATTGGTGCTCGATGCCGACGGCAACCTGCCGCGCCTGGTGCAAGACCAGACGTTCATGGCAGTGGTGTTGGGAGCCGTGTTCGAGGGTATCGGACTTGGCATCTGCTTCTCACACGACGGCAGTACGGGCGGAACAGATATCATAGCAGCCATCGTACACAAGTATCGAGACATATCGCTCGGACAGGTCATCATGCTGTGCGACTGCATCATCATCTCGTCGTCATACTTCGTGTTTGTCGACAAATATGGCGAGACGGTAGCATGGCAGAAGATAGTGTTCGGATTCGTGACCTTCATCATCGCCGGCATCACCCTCGACTACTCGATGAACCGCACTCGTCAGTCGGTGCAATTCATGATTTTCTCGCGCAACTACCGCAAGATAGCCGATAAAATCAACACCACAGGGCGCGGAGTGACTGTGCTCGACGGCCAGGGATGGTATACCAAGACCGAGCGCAAGGTGGTGGTATGTCTCGTGCGCAAACGCGAAGCGCAGCAGATATTTCAGATGATAAAGTCGGTCGACCCCTATTGCTTCGTGTCGATGGCCAATGTTCAGGGTGTGTATGGCGAGGGATTCGACCCGATGAAAGCAAAGCTGAAGGCAGCCAAACCTACACTCGTCTTCGCTACCAACAACGAGCACAAACTCGAGGAAGTGCGCAAGATGGTGGGCGACAAGTTTGAAATTCGCAGTCTCGACGACATCAACTGCCGCATGGAACTGCCCGAAACATCCGACACCATCGAGGGCAATGCCATGCAGAAAGCCGAGTTTGTGAAGCGCTACTACGGCTTCGATTGCTTTGCCGATGATACCGGCCTTGAATGTGCAGCACTGGGCGGCGAGCCCGGAGTGCATACAGCCCGATACGCCTCAGACGACGGTCATGACAACGAAGCCAACATGAACAAGTTGCTTGCCAACCTTGCCGACAAGGACGACCGCACGGCACAGTTCCGCACAGCCATTGCCCTCATATACAATGGCGGGCGCTACACCTTTGAGGGTGTGGTGAAAGGTCATATAGCCCTCGAGCGCCAAGGCGAGCAAGGCTTCGGCTACGACCCTATATTCGTGCCCGAAGGTCATACCGAGACATTCGCCCAGTTGGGAGCCGACGTGAAAAACAACATAAGCCACCGCGCCAGGGCAGTACAGCAGCTGTGCGAATTCCTCAACAAGAAATGACGCAGGCAAATGGTAAAACCTCCCCTAACCCCTCATTACTTCACAAAAGGGGTGGAGGCACGAACCGGAAAGGAAATGGTAAATGGTAAATCGTAAATCATAAATCAATCTGTAACAACCCACCGACACTATGTTAAGAACAGTTATCGCAGCAGCTATCCTATATATCGCCTCGGTGCCGACACACGCTGCATACGGCGATTGGAAAATATATAATGCCTACCACAATGCAACCAAGACCGTGGTGTTTGAGTCGACAATCTACGTACTGTCCGACGGAGGACTCTACAGCTACAACCCCTCCGACACACAGGTCGAGACCTACGACAAGGTGTATCCGCTGAGCGATAACGGCATCTACGACATAGTTGCCGTGCCATCCACCCACAGTCTCGTAGTCATCTACACCACAGGCAACATCGACCTTATGAATGCCGATGGCGAGGTCTACAATATGCCCGACCTGAAAGAGTCGGCACTCACCGACAAGACTCTCAACAGCACATACGTCTCGGGCAGCGATGTCTACATATCCACCAACTCGGGCATCGTGGTGCTCGACACCCGCCGGCGCGTGATATCCAACACCTATAGCTTTGGTCACATCGTCACATCCATCATCATCGACGACGGCACCATCATAGCTGCTACGCCTGATGGATTCTATACCGGACGCTTGGGCGACAACCTGCTCGATGCCAGCAACTGGATATGCAAGACTACGACACCATTCCAGAAGATATTCAATGTCGACGGCACCTACGTCATCATTCCCACATGGTTACAGCTGCGCTACATATCCGACAAAGAGAAAATGACCGTAGGATATGTCGACAGCGCCCGTTTCACCACCTTCAGCCTTATCGACGGACTGCTCTTCTGCTTCGGAGCCGACGAGATAGTCACCCTCGATGCTTCCCGCAACATCAACCGCTACCCAAATCCAGGCATCGTCGGCCTATGCAAACAAGGCAACACCTACTGGGCTGCATGCGGCACTGAAGGCCTGAAAGGCTACACCTTCGACACCACCGACGGCTTCACACCCACCGTCTCTTCAATCATCCCCAACAGCCCCATCCGCAACTACTTCTATTCCATGAAAATATACGACGGCCGCCTGCTGGCCGTGGGCGGTACACGCGAATTGCCCGAGATTAATCGTACCTACACTGTCATGCAGTATGAGAATGGTGTGTGGACCAACTTCGAAGAAGAAAAACTGCGTGAAGAAGTGGGCGACGGTTTCTTCAAAAACGCACTTGCCATTGTGCAAGACCCCGACGACAGTCAGCATCATATAGTAGGTGCTGCAATAGGTCTGGTGGAGTATAACGACTACAAATACACCCTGCACCTCGACCACACCAACTCTCCCCTCAAATCCATATTGCCAAAAAGCGAAGATGCAGGCTACTATATAAGAGTGGCAGCTCTGGAGTACGACGGCAGCAAGAACCTGTGGATGACGAATACCTTAACCGACACGATAGTTCGGATTCGTCGGCATGACGGCACCTGGGTAGGTTACTACCTGGAAGAAATAGCACGTCATCCGGGCGTCAACGATATCATGTTCGACCAGCGCGGATGGGCATGGATTACAAGTCATATATCAGCATCAAACAACAGTGGCGGAGTGTTTGTGCTCGATACCAATGGCACACTCAACCAACGCTCCGACGACCGCCAGCGATTCATGAACGTAATAACCAATCAAGATGGAACTACATACGAAATAAACTACCTCAACTTCATACGCGAAGACCTCACCGGAGCTATATGGATTGGCAGCAACTGGGGTACGTTTGTCACCTATAGTCCTCAGAACTTCTTCAATGCCGACTTCACATTCACCCAACCCAAAGTACCACGCAACGACGGTACCAACTATGCCGACTACCTGCTTGGCGAGATTGATGTGAGGTGTATGGCAGTAGATGGAGGCAATCGCAAGTGGTTTGGCACATTTGGAAACGGAGTATACCTCACCAATGACGATGGAAGCGAAGTGCTCCAGCACTTCACCACCGAAAACTCGCCCCTCATATCAAACTACATTTACGATGTAGACATCAACGGTTCAACGGGCGAAGTGTATTTTGCAACGGCAGCAGGCCTCGTGTCGTATATGGGCAATGCAACCGACCCCGAGGAACGTTTCGACAAAGACCTCGTGAAGGTATACCCCAACCCCGTACGCCCCGAATACAGAGGGCACGTCATCATCAAAGGACTTATGTCGGGAACCCACGTGAAGATAGTCAATGCAGCCGGACACCTCGTGCATCAAGGCACATCAACCGGCGGACAATACACCTGGAACTGCACCACATCCAACGGACAACGAGTTGCGTCAGGCATATACTACGTGCTTGCCACCGATAGCGAAGGCCACAGCGGAGTTGCCACAAAGTTCCTCGTGGTAAAAGAATAAACAGCATTTTTTGCGTCATACCCCCATTTTTTCACCATTTTATAACCCCTTATTCATTTTTATTTCGTAACTTTGCAGGCGCAAATAAAGGTAAAAAGAGTTCCGACACTCCACACACACAGGAAGGGTGTCGGGATTCTTATTGATTAGCCATACGGATGGCTGTATATATTATATATTAAATAAACTAAAACAATATGGCATACATGTCAATCGACGGCTACGAGAAAATTCGAGCCCAAATAAAACAACTTGAAGAAGTAGAACGCCCAGAGGTCATACGCCAAATCCAGGAAGCACGCGAAAAGGGAGACCTCAGCGAAAACGCAGAATACGACGCAGCCAAGGAAGCACAAGGCAAACTCGAGACCAAGATTGCCGAGCTCAAAGCCATCTTGGCCGATGCAAAGATTATCGACACGTCGAAAGTGCAGACCGATAGTGTGCAGATACTCTCGCGCGTAGAGATGAAAAACGTCAAGACCGGCATGGTCATGACCTATACCATCGTGAGCGAAAGCGAAGCCAACCTGCGCGAAAACAAGATATCAGTAGCCACACCTATTGCACAGGGGCTGCTCGGTAAGAAAGTCGGTGATATTGCATCAATCAAGATTCCTCAGGGTGTCATCGAACTTGAGATTACAAATATATCAGTGTAATAAGGATATAATCAAACAGTTTTAACATCAACAATTCAGTTATGGCAACCATATTTTCACGTATAGCTCAGGGTGAGATACCAAGCTACAAGTGTGCGGAAACCGATGAGTTTTATGCTTTTCTTGATATTAACCCATTGGTGAAGGGGCATACACTATGTATTCCTCGCCGTGAAGTTGATTATATCTTTGATATGGACGATGATGAGATTGGTCGATTCCAGCAGTTTGCCAAGCATGTGGCTCAAGCTATCAAGGCTGCATTCCCATGTGTTAAGGTAGGTGAGGCAGTGCTGGGACTTGAAGTGCCTCATGCACATATCCATCTCATTCCGATGCAGTCGGAGCGCGACATGAATTTTAGTAATCCTAAGTTGCAGCTTACGGCAGAAGAGATGCAGGCAACAGCCGATGCAATCTACCGCGAATTCATGAAGTAGTTTCCGGAAATTCGTAGATGATGTGACATACAAAGCGAAATGCAAGAATCCATTGTCGGTTCTTGCATTTCGTTTTTCTTTGTCTTCTCGCTTCTGTTTTCCTTTGCCTTTTGTTTTCCTTTGCCTTTTGTTTTTATGTCAGAAAGGTTTCCGATACTTGTCTTCTGTCTTGTCTTCGAGTATGGAGAGGTATGAGTTGTATCGGCTTTGGCTTATGTCGTGGCGGTTGAGTGCGGCTATTACTGCGCATCCGGGTTCGTGTGTGTGTGTGCAGTTGTTGAAACGGCAGTCGGCTGAGAAGCGGAATATCTCTTTGAAATAATGCCCTACTTCCTCACGTTCCATGTCGATGGTTCCAAATCCCTTGATGCCTGGTGTGTCGATTATGTATGAGTTGGGCGCAGGGAGTTCATACATTTCGGAGAATGTGGTTGTATGCCGTCCTGTGTCGTATGCATCGCTTATGTCGGCGGTTCGTAGGTTGAGGTTGGGTATGATTTGGTTGATGAATGTTGATTTTCCGACTCCGCTGTTGCCCGACAGTAGTGTGACCTTTCCTTCTAACATCTCTTTTGCTTTTTCCATGCTTTCGCCGGTTAGTGCCGAGATGCTGAGGCATTGGTATCCCACCGTTTCGTAGAGTGTGGTCATGCCCTCCATCAGTTCGCGGTCATCGTCATTGTAGGTGTCTGTCTTGTTAAAAATGATTACGACTGGCACGCTGTATGCTTCGGCCGTAGCGAGGAAGCGGTCAATGAAAGTGGTCGATGTGGTTGGATGTGCGATGGTCACTATCAGGAAGCACTGGTCGAGGTTTGCTGCCAGGATGTGTGATTGTTTCGACAGGTTTATCGATTTGCGCACTATATAGTTCTTGCGCTCATCGATTGAGTCGATGAGCGCAGTGTTGTCGGTTCCCGGCAGTATGCTTACAAGGTCGCCGATGACGACAGGATTGGTTGAGCGAATGCCTTTAAGGCGAAAGGTGCCTTTCACCTTGCAATCCACCAATTGGCCATCGTCGGTCTTGACGGTGTACCAGCTGCCTGTGTTTTTTATTACGATGCCATGCATCATACTGTCATGATTTCCTTGTTCTTCTCGTCGAGCATGGCTTCCAGTTTCTTGATGTACTTGTCGTGTATCTTCTGGCATTGCTCCTCGGCGTCTTTCTCTACGTCTTCGGGCACTCCGTTCTTCACGCTCTTCTTCAGTTTCTCGATTGCATCGCGGCGTGCATTGCGCACACTCACCTTGGCTTGCTCGGCCAGTGTGGAACATTGTTTCGAGAGTTCTTTACGGCGCTCTTCGGTCAGTACGGGTATGCCTAGACGTATCTGCTCGCCGTTGTTCTCGGGCATGATGCCTACAGGCGAGTCGATGATGGCCTTCTCTATGACCTTCAACATGCTGCGGTCCCAGGGTTTGATGACTATTGAGCGTGCATCGGGTGTTGAGAGGTTTGCTACGTTCGACAGTGGCATCATGGCTCCGTATGAATCGACGCGGATGCCGTCGAGGATGTGTACGTTGGCGCGTCCGGCTCGGATGCGGCTCAGTTTCTCTTCGAGGTTCATGGCTGCCATCTCCATGTCTTCTTCGGCAGCGCTGAGGTATTGCTTTACTTCTTCGTTCATTCTATTTTAGGGTTTTATGATGAAGGGAATAGAAGGGGAGTTAAAACGAAGTTATCGCTTCGCTCATGAAGTTAAAAGGACAAATGTTACTGAGGGTAAGTATTGTCCCTTTAACTTCCTGTTAACTTCCTTTCCGTTTTTTTTTTGTTATTTACAAGATTGTGCATCCTTGGCATGGCTTCAGTTGTTTGAAGAAGTCGTTGCCTTTGTCGTCAACGAGTATGAATGCAGGGAAGTCTTCGACGTCGATTTTCCATATTGCTTCCATTCCGAGTTCTGGGTATTCCACGCATTCGATGCTCTTGATGCTGCTTTGCGAGAGCACTGCAGCCACGCCTCCGATGGTTCCGAGGTAGAATCCGCCATGGCGCTTGCATGCGTCGGTCACTTGTTGTGTGCGGTTGCCCTTTGCTATCATCACGAGGCTTGCTCCGTTGGCTTGGAATTCATCTACGTATGGGTCCATGCGGTTGGCTGTGGTTGGTCCCATCGAGCCACATGGGTAGCCCTCTGGTGTCTTGGCAGGTCCGGCATAGAGCACTGGGTAGTCTTTGAAGTATTGTGGCATTCCTTCGCCGGCATCGAGTCGTGCCTTCAACTTTGCGTGTGCTATGTCGCGTGCCACGATGATGGTTCCTTTGAGGTTGACGCGTGTCGATACGGGGTATTTGGTGAGTTCCTTGCGCACTGCGTCGATGCCTTGGTTGAGGTCTATCTCGATTCCCTTGCCTCCTTCGCCTGGCAGACGGAGTTCTTCTGGTATGAGTTCGGATGGGTTGGCGTCCATCTTTTCAATCCATATTCCGTCGCGGTTGATTTTTGCCTTGATGTTGCGGTCGGCCGAGCAGCTCACTCCCATGCCTATCGGGCATGATGCTCCGTGGCGTGGCAGGCGTATGACTCGTATGTCGTGTGCCAGGTATTTGCCGCCGAATTGTGCACCGAGGCCTATCTTATATGCTTCTTTCAGCAGTTTCTGCTCGAGGTCGATGTCGCGGAATGCGCGTCCTGTCTCGTCGCCTGTGGTTGGCAGGTTGTCGTAGTATTTGATTGATGCGAGCTTGACGGTTAGCAGGTTTTTCTCGGCCGATGTGCCGCCGATGACGAATGCGATGTGGTAGGGTGGACATGCAGCTGTGCCCAGGTGTTTCATCTCTTCGACGAGGAACGGGAGCAGTGTGCCTTCGTTCTGTATCGTGGCTTTGGTCATGGGGTAGAAGTAGGTCTTGTTGGCCGAGCCACCTCCTTTGGCTACCATCACAAATTGGTATTCAGCACCCTCGGTGGCTTCGATGTCGATTTGTGCCGGCAGGTTGCAGCGGGTGTTCACTTCGTCGTACATGTTGAGCGGTGCGTTCTGCGAGTAGCGCAGGTTGTCGCCTGTGAAGGTGTTGTACACTCCGCGGCTCAGTGCTTCCTCGTCTTCAAATCCTGTCCACACCTGCTGTCCCTTCTCTCCGTGTATGATTGCGGTGCCGGTGTCTTGGCAGAACGGCAGTATGCCTTTGGCTGCTGTCTCGGCATTGCGCAGGAACTGCAGTGCCACGTATTTGTCGTTCTCCGATGCTTCGGGGTCGCGCAGTATCTTTGCCACTTGCAGGTTGTGCTCGCGGCGAAGCATGAACTCCACGTCGTGGAATGCCTGCTGGGCCAGCAGGGTCAGTGCTTCTTTCGATACTTTTACTATCTCGTGACCTTCAAACTCGCTTACGGTCACACCTTCCTTTGTCAGCAGACGGTATTCCGTCTTGTCTTCGCCCACTTGGAACATCGGGGCATACTTGAATTCTACGTTCTTTGCCATGTCTGTATATCTTTCTTATATTTTCTGGTGATTGTCCTATTCTGATTGTATTCGTTTTATTCCGTCTTCGATGTATGGTCCCGTAGCTTGCTCTTTGTCGCTAAGCACATGTCCGCTCATGCTGTATATCCTCGGTTCCTTGTTCTTGTTTGCTGGTATCGGGGCTATTGCCTGTGCTGTCCCCCATCCGGTGGCTTGGCTCTCGAGGGTTATGATGCGTGGGTCGTTCATGCATTTCTGCCATTGTTCGCGACTGGTCTTGTCGACAAATCGTCCGTTCCATGTCTGATACCATGGCATCCACCACGACCACACGGCTTCTTCTTCCACTTCGCGGTCGATGTCGGGGATAGGTCCGTTTTCCGACAGTGCTATGATTTTCTTGCCACCCGTGAGGCGCTTCAGTTGGTCGAAGGTGATGTAGTTGCTTTGATAGTCGAAGTTGGAGTTGTAGATGTCGGCCGAAACTACGTCGTAGTACTCGTCGCCTGGATTCCAGTCGGCATCGTTCTCGCCTGCATTCCATATCCATATCACGTTGTGCACACCCCTCACTTCCACCATCTGATGGTAGATGAGTTTATAGAGTTGTTTGAAAGGTTTGGCTCCCTCGCGTCCCCACCAGAACCATCCGCCGCTTGCTTCGTGCAGTGGACGGAATGTGCATGCGATGCCGTCTTTTTGCAGTGCGAGCAGGCATGTGGCCACGGTGTTTATGTCTTTCAGTATGTATTTATACAGGGTTGACGATGTGTTCCATGTACCGTCGGCATTCATTGCGTCGGTTATCTTCATCTGACTTTGGTCGGTGTAGAACTCCTCGGTCTTGCGGCTGGGGTCGCGCCAGTGCCATGTGAAGTTGGGCAGTCCGCCGCGGCGGTAGGTGTCGCGTGCCAGTCGCATCACAGCGTCGGTATATTCCTTGTTCCATTGTGTGTCTTCGCTCCTGCCCGTGGTGTTCATGAAGTCGAATCCCACCAGTGCGGGATACTTGCCCGATGCGTTGTAGACGGCTTTCATGTCGGGATGCTGGCGCACGTCGCTGCCGGTCACTCCACTCATGTCGCCGGTCATGATGCCGCTTATGGTTTTCTTGCCGAAGTTGGTGTAGAGGAAGTCGTACATGAGGCGTGCGGCCTCGGTTGCATCGGGGTCGACTGGGCATGGCGATATGTCGAACTTCAAGGTGTTTTCGCTGGGTTCGATTCTGATGTAGTCGATACGGAACCATGTCCAGCTGGGGATTACCGTGATGGTGTTGTTGCCTTCTTGCATGAAGTATGTGCCCACTTTCGTCTCGCTCCGGCCTTTGGCGGTGAATGTGCCGTTGGTCCCGTTGATTGTCACGTTCACGATTTTGTCGCCATACAGTGCATCATGTCCTACATATATATCATACTTGCCGCGCTCCGTGGCGTTGTATGCGAAGTTGATGCGTGCGTTGTTTTCAGTCAGTTCCAATGCCTTACCACCTGAATACTTACTATCGGCCACCACCGTGCAGTTGCTATGGTTGGCTGCCTCGGCCTCCAGTCGCATAGCATCTGCCGCTGTGCTTATGCACATGCAGCATGCCGTCAGTATCGTATAAATCAGTGTGCGCATCCTTGACTGCGTGTCATTTCTTCATGAACTTCAGCGATGTCTTTCCGCTTTTCATTACGTACGTGCCTTTGGGCAGGCTGTTGGTGTCGACGAAGGTGTTGTCGGCCGTGGTGGTGACTTTCACTTCCTGCTTGCGGCCGTTAATGTCGTACACCTCGACGTCTTTCTTCCCTTGCAACAGCAGTGTGCCGCCTTCCCATTTCACTTCCTCCTTGGCCATCAGCTGCTCAATGCCGCTGGGGTCGTCGGTGGCCGAGATGTAGAAACGCACGATGTCGGTGAACGCATATGTTTTGGTGTCGACCGTGATGTTGCCTCCGTTGAATTTCATGACAGGTGTGTCGTCCAACAGGAAATAAACACGGGTGCTGTCGCTCATGACGAGCACCAGGCTCTTGGCTTCTACCGATGTGGCATGGCATATGGCAAATGCCAGCATCAGAATTGTTGTGATTCGTTTCATAGTTTATGTATCTGTCGCTTGTTCTCTGCTTGTTGTTTTATTCTTTCGACTGCAAAGATACAAAAAAAAACATTACTCATATCAATTATATCCATAAAATGTAATGCATCGGTAAAAAATATCTACAAATAGTGATAAACCTAAAAACTATGATTTATAAAGTAGTGATTTCATGCATGACGGTTTTGGCAAGGTGGATAATGGCCATGTCGGCCTCATCGCCATGAGTAGTGGGTGAGATGGTGATGAGACCGACATGAAGAAGTGTCGTAATGAGGTTTGACGGTATATTTGGTGTAAATGCTCTTACGTGTTACTTGACCATAATCTTGATTATATCGCGGTTCTCGCCGTATGCGAGGGTTAGGATGTAGAGGCCTGGCGACAGATTGCCTGGCAGTGTGAACGAACCGTCGGCCCTAAGCCGTCCGCTTCCAACCACTACTCCAGAGATGCCCACCAAGCGCACCGTGACATCTGATGGATTGATGCCTCCGAGGTCGAATTGCAGGTTTTGTCCGGCACTGATTGAGCCCGAGAGTATCTTCACTCCGTCGGTGTTGTTGACCTCGTTGTAGTCGCGCTCTACAGACTGTATGCCTGTCTCGAAATCTACATCGCGCAGTGTGTTTTCATAGAAATACCACTTTATGGTCAGGTCGGCAGTAGCAAGTGCTCCCTGTCCGAGTCGCAGGCGGTAGTCCCAGTGGTGCTTGCGCTGTTCTTCGCCCAGATAATCATAGTCGGTGTTGATGACGACACAGAAGATGACGCCGTTGGCTGGGCCGGGTGTAAGGTCGATACTCATATTGCCGCAGTAGTATGGACGGCTGTAGTAGCACTTGCCGTCTTTGGTGCGGTAGCAGAGCAGGGCTCGCATGTGGCTGTCTTCGGGGCGGAATTCTACATTGGCCACCGAGCCGCTCACGTGTATCGGAATGATGTTGGCTCCGCTCCATCCCGGGTTGGTGAGTGTGTCGGGTGCCATCCATCCGGCCGAGTCGTTGAGTTCGAGTGTCTGATATGGAGTGAGGCGGAATGGTGCCACGTCTATCCAGTAAGGCGACCATTCGGCCTTGACTGTGACTCCGAAGTGGTTGTTGGCAAGGTTGCGGTAGCCGTTGTCCCATCCGTTGAGGTCGAATAGTGCGAGGCGTGCGCGATACTGGGTGATGAAGTTGCGCATTGCTTCGTCGCCGATATGGCTGCCTATGGTCTCGAGCACACGGTTCTTGCAGTAGCGCCATATCCATGCCACCGACTGCGAACCGCAGACAGAACTGAATACCACGGGGAAGACATCGCTGTATTGCACTCCTCCGATGAGGTTGCGCCACGTGCATATCTGCTGTCCGCCGTTGTACATGTTGACTCCCTGTGCAGCAGGTCCGCCAAACGAGCCGTCCTGCAACCATCCCGAGTAGCACTCGATGGGTATGAAGGGGCATAGCACGTTGCCTGCTCCGAGATATCCGGGTGTGGTTTCGTAGGAGTTGTCACGACGCACGTGTAGTTCCTGCTGCAGCCACACATTGCCACCTTCGTGGAACCAGCTGGAGCCTTGACATGCACCGAGGTCGGCAAAGAGGGTGTGTATGCCTTCGTGTATCATGGCTTCGCGCTGATAGTGGCCGTCGCTCCACAACTGGTCGGCATCGGAGCGGAAGCGCGAGAATGGATAATAGCTGGCCCACACACATGCATAGGAGCGGCCGTCGACGGTGGTTGCACTCTGATATCCGCCCTTCTCGGTCTTGCTGGTGTTGTCGTTGGCAAGTCCGGAGCCGAAGATGTAGATCATCGACTTGAAGCCGTTGCGTGCACTGAGGTTGGGCGGCCATCCTATCTGGTCGTATATGTATTCGAAGTCGGTATCGTATTTCTCAACCATGTTCTTGGCTGCCTCCATGGCTTTCTCCTGTCCGCCCACCTCGTCGTTGAGGTCGTCGCCCCAGAACACCGACCACCACTTGCCGGCATAGTAGTTGGCTGGCTGGCCGTTCTTCTTCTTCACGGTGTGGATTTTTGTAGGTGGGGTGAGTGTGGGGTATTCGGTGTGGAAGTCGTAACTGATTTGTGGCACCTCGCCAGTCCAATCCCAGAATGTGGCACCGGCTTGTGTCTGTACGTCTACATAGAAGTAGTAGGTCGCTACGGTCACCTTGCCGTCAGCATCCGACAGACGTGCCACGACGCGATACATGCCGCCGTCGTCGTATTCTGCATTCTGTGTCAGCACAAAATCGTCGCTACGATAGGTGCGAAGGGTCTTTACCACGTCTTTCTTCTGACTGGCATCCCACGATACCTTCGACCACGCGTATTTGCCTGATGTGTAGGTCTTGGTGTCGATAATCTCGCAGCCGAGGGTGATTTGGTCGCCTGCGCTCACTGATATGAAGTTCTCATGGCGCGGGTCTTGCTCGTTCTGGCGTACTACGGGGCGTACGAGCCACCCATCGGTCTGGCTTTTACGACCAACGACTGCCGGTTGATCATCGGTGACAGAGGCGGTGGAGCCCGCGGCACCGATGGACACATTGAATACATACACTATCGTGTCGGTGCCGTTGATAAGTGCTTCCTTCACTGTGTATGTGTTGCCTTCCTCGGCATTAGCTTCAGCATTATGGCTTACGAGGAACGAAGGAGCATTCCACACCACCTTAATGCAGTAGCTTTTCGATTTGTTGGTGGCTATTCCATTTTTCGAAAACCAGTGGCCGCGTTCGTCTGCCACGTCAGATGTTGTGGTTTCGTAGAACGTCTCCTTGCCGGTCGAACTGGTCCACGCGGCACGCAGCAGGGCTGAGCCGAGGTTGTTTGCAGAGAGGCCTATAAGGCTTTTGACGAGTGTGGGCTTCACCTCACACCGTGTGGGCTCGCCTGCATCGACAGGGCGGCTGATGTTGAAAGTGAAGGTGTGGCGACTGCCTGCATTGGCAACTGCCGTGCATGCTATCAGCATGATGAGCCCGATGATTTGTGTAAGTAGATTCCGTTTCATGTCATGATTAATTATATTCTGATTATAAGTAATGCCGTTATGGTTTGTAGCAGACCATGCTACTATGGATTCGTCGAAACACTTGACGTGGCAAAGTTAAAAATAAAAATCGGAATAAGAGTAAACTTATGGCTAAAAATTAAAGGTGAAGTGTGAAAAAAGCTCTTAAGTTTTGGAGTTCTTATGTTTTAGAACTCTTCGATTCATTTACGATTTGACGATTTACTGTTATCGCTGTCTGGTAAATGCATTGAATCATAATCCTTGGAAGGGGCCCGATGCGGTGGCATAGTGTGCGGAATGAAAAATGAGGATATCCTCGCGACCTCGCAAGGATATCCTCAAGGGGCTGTGAGGATATCCTCACAAGGTGTTGAGGATATCCTCGTCAGAAGCCACGCTTACTTGTATCGTTATTTGTTGCCAGCCCTTGCTTCGATTTCGCGGTTGATTTCGTCGAGGCGCTCATCGGTAAGTGGATATTTATAAACCAGATATCCTACAACCACGAGCAGTAAGGCCGGGATGATGGTGGTGAAGAGCAGCAGGGCATTCTGTGCTATCTCTGAATAGTTGGCCAGCTTCACGTAGTATGCATTAACCGGTGCACTAATAAACGATGCGAGGAATACTACGACGAAGATGCCGAGCACCAGTTGCAGACACTTGTTGGCTTTGAACTCCTGCCACATCTCGCCAAACGATACAGGCTTCTCGGGGGTGGTGGTGATGTTCTCCTTGCTACCCATGAAACAGAACATAAGGAGCACAAAACCGATGAGTGCAAACACACATGTCACGGTGAACCATGCCGTCGGGTCGGTAGGCAATGCCGACTCTTCGTTTACGAAGTTGAAACCAATCATGCCCATTACCAGCGGCGTAATCCAACCAGCGATAGAGAATCCGGCCTTGAAAGCAACTCCGGCCAGTGCATTGACTGTGGCTGCCGGACGGTTGCCCGTGCGATATTCGGCCTCGGTGATGACCTCGGGCACCAGTGCCCACATGAGCGAACCAACAAGCAGACCCACTCCGGTCATGATCTTGGCTATCTGAACTATTGTGTTGCAACTCTGCACGTCGAAGAACTTACCTACGACGAACAATATAGCAAATCCGACAAGGCCTACAGAAAGGAGCGTGTAGTACAACCCCTTCTTCCCCAACCACTTCTTCAGTATAGGCAGCGAAGGCAGGATGATGAATGCAGGGATGGTTCCGATAGCCATGAACGTAGCCTGATTCCAGTCGATTGCAGTGTGAACACACATGGCAAGTCCGATTGGGAAACCAGCCTGAACGACAATCTGACCAATGTTGGCGCATACCATACGGGTGGATGTGAGGATGAGCACTTCATCGTTGTCGCGAGTCATACTGGCCATAATCGAGCCGTAAGGGATGTTCACCACCGAATATATCATGCTCAGCACCGTGTAGCTTGCTGCAGCATAGACCATCTTCATCGGCATCGACCATGTGGCAGCCTGAGGAAGCATCAGCAAGCAGGCAGCAACGGTGAGCGGAATGCCACCATAGAGCAGGTAGGCACGATACTTACCCAACTTAGGATTGCGGTTGTCGATATAGCGTCCCACTACCGGACTCCAGAAGCAGTCGACGAGACGAACCGTGAGGATAAGTCCGCTGACAAATGCCAGGTTGATCTTCAATACCGTCGTAAGGTAAATCATCAAATAGGTTGCCACTGTTTGGAAGATGAGGTTCTGAGCCAAGTCGCCCGAACCGAAGCCGATGCGTTGCATCCAGTTCAGCTTGTAGAATCCCTTCAAGCTGTTTGCATTAGTCTGATTTGTTTCCATGTCTTTATCTGTTATTATTGATTTGATTATCTCCGTATTTCAAAAAAAACGCAATGACACGTTACTTTGCATGCCTTTCGGCTGCAAAGTAACGATTTTATTTTGATAAAAAATTGCGTGTATGTATATTCTTTTTGAATTTTTGACACATTTGGCACCATAACCCTCCAAACAAGCATATTGGGAATGCATCAACATTCTATTATCAGGCAACCAGTGATGCAACCCGACTTGTACAGCCTACTTGACGAACCGAGCATACATTCTCCATGACGGAGCAGGTGCCATCCTCTGCATATAGATACAAATTGCCCTGTCACAATGTGTTGAACTGTGGCAGGGCAAGCAGAGTGGATGTTTATTTGTAAGCTTCGAGAGTCTCGGGAGTGATGCACATCACGTAGTTGTAGTGGCGTGCAATCTCGCTCTCGGCATGGTTGATAAACACGGTGAGGCTCTTCTGGAAGAGGTCGGCGTTGCGCTGAGTGTCGCCCAGCAGGAGTTGTGCCATGATGGTGTAGGCTGTCATCTCGTAGAGCTTGCGGCCGCAGAAGTCGATGACGTCTTGGTTCTCGAACGACTTGGCGTGTGCTGTTGCTTCTTCGAGTTTCTGGGTCATGGCCTCGATGCGGGCGATGACTGGTGTGCAGTGCTCGCAGGCGTTGGCTTTCAGTTCCTCGGTGGTGGCCTTGATCACGTCGGTGTAGGTTCCGTTGGTGATGTAGCGCAGTGCAGCCACTGTCTGCAACTGGGTCGTACCTTCGTAGATGCTGGTGATGCGTGCGTCGCGATAGAGTCGTTGGCACTTGTATTCCTGCATGTATCCGCTACCTCCGTGTACCTGTATGGCATCGTATGCGCTTTGGTTTGCAAACTCGCTGTTCATGCCCTTGGCCAGCGGAGTGAATGCATCGGCCAGGCGGCTGTACTTCTTCATCTCCTGACGTTCCTCGGGTGTGAGTGTGCGGCTGCGAGCGATGTCTTCGAGTGCCTTGTAGATATCTACGTAGCGTGAGCACTGGTAGAGCAGGCTGCGTCCGGCGTCGAGTTTTGCGCGGATAGTGGCTATCATGTCGTAAACGGCTGGGAAGTTGATGATTTCCTTGCCAAACTGACGGCGGTCGTTGGCGTATGCCAGGGCTTCTTCCCATGCTGCCTGCTGTATGCCGACACTCTGTGCAGCGATACCGAGGCGTGCTCCGTTCATGAGCGACATCACGTACTTGATGAGTCCGAGCTTGCGGTCGCCGCAGAGTTCTGCCTTGGCGTTCTTGTAGGTGAGTTCGCATGTAGGACTTCCGTGTATACCGAGTTTGTTTTCGATGCGGCGCACGTTGACACCGCCGTTGCGCTTGTCGTAGATGAACATCGAGAGTCCGCGACCGTCGCGTGTGCCTTCTTCGCTACGTGCCAGCACGAGGTGAATGTCGCTGTCGCCGTTGGTGATGAATCGCTTCACACCGTTCAGGCGCCAGCAGTCTTCCTTTTCGTCGTAGGTTGCACGCAGCATGACCGACTGGAGGTCGGAGCCGGCATCGGGTTCGGTGAGGTCCATCGACATGGTTTCGCCTGCACAAACGCGTGGTATGTATTTCTTTCGCTGCTCTTCGTTGCCGAAGCAGTAGAGTGTTTCGATACAGTCTTGGAGCGACCAGATGTTTTCGAAGCCGGCATCGCCTGCACTGACTATTTCGTTGGCTGCGGTATATACGGTCACCGGCAGGTTGAGGCCCTCGTATCGGCGTGGCATGGTCATGCCGTTGAGGCCTGCCTTGCGTGTTGCGTCGAGGTTTTCGTAGGTCTTGGCAGCGTAGGTCACGCGTCCGTCGGCGCAGTGAGGTCCTTCGCTGTCTACGTCTTCAGCGTTGGGTGCAATTACGTTGGCATTGATGTCGCCAACCACTTCGAGCACCTTGTCGTAGCTGTCCATTGCGTCTTCGAAGTCCTGTGGAGCATAGTCATACTGGTCCTTGTCCTCGAAGCCGCGTTCCTTGAGTTCCACGATGCGCTGCATCAGTGGGTGTTCCATGTGGAACTTTATCTGTGGGTTGTCTGTGTATGAGTTCATAGCTTATTGTTTACCTCTCCCCCGCCTCCCCCAAGGGGAGGGGCTTTGTCCGTATGGCGCATGCCTCTCCCCCTTGGGGGAGTAAGGAGGGGGCTTTACTTATTATTCTTCTTATAATACTTAATCAGTTTTGGCAGAACGTCTTCGAGGTTGCCGCAGATGTTGTAGTCGGCAATCTGGTTGATTGGTGCGTTGGGGTCGTTGTTGATCGAGATGATGATGCCCGACTCCTTCATGCCGGCGATGTGCTGTATGGCTCCGCTGATACCGCAGGCGATATATACCTTCGGACGTACGGTGACTCCTGTCTGACCAATCTGGCGGTCGTGGTCAATCCATCCTGCATCGACAGCTGCACGGCTGGCACCTACCTCGGCGTGGATTTCCTTGGCGAGACGGAAGATGAGGTCGAAACCTTCCTTGCTTCCGACTCCGTAGCCGCCGGCCACGATGATGCTGGCTCCCTTGAGGTTGTGCTTGGCTGCCTCGACGTGACGGTCGAGCACGTGTACCACGTAGTCGGTCTCAGGCACGTACTTGCCTACTTCGTGCTTGATGACTTCACCTTTGTAGTTGGGGTCGAGAATTTCTTTCTTCATCACTCCGTCGCGCACGGTTGCCATCTGTGGACGGTGTTCTGGGTTGACGATTGTAGCGATGATTGAGCCTCCGAATGCAGGACGAATCTGCATGAGCTGGTTCTCGTAGTGCTTGTCGACGAACTGGTCGCCTTCCTTCACCTTCATGTCGAAGTCGTCGATTTCGAGCTGGGTGCAGTCGGCGGTGAGTCCTGAATGCAGTGCCGACGAGACGCGCGGGCCGAGGTCGCGGCCGATGACGGTAGCGCCGAGCAGGCATATCTGTGGTTGTTCTTCCTTAAACAGGTTTACGACTGCCGATGTGTGTGGCAGCGAAGTGTAGGGGAAGAGGCGGGCGTCGTCGAACACGTGGACGCGGTCAACTCCGTAGGGTATTACTTGTTTTTCAACACCATCGAGACCTGTGCCGATAAGTATGGCTTCCAGTTGTACGCCCAGTTGGTTGGCGAGCTTGCGACCTTTGGTGCAAAGCTCCAAACTTACGTCGGCAACCTTGTTGCCTTCCAGTTCACAATATACAAATACGTTATTCATAGCGTTTCATTAGGAGTCCCCTTTCGCTCCTTTCGGTGCGAGTCTCTCTCTCTTTAGGGGAGTAGTGAGGGGGCTTTTCATTTATCCGATAGTGTTTGATTCTATAAGTTCTTTCATCAGGTTGTCAATATCTTCGTCGCTGCTGGTCAGTGTTTTCGACTCCTTGGCCTTGAACACGATGCTCTTCACGGCCTTCACGTTTGTAGGGCTTCCTGCCTTGCCAATCTGCATTGGGTCGGCATCGATGTCGGCTGCACCCCACACGGTGAACTCGGTGTGCTTGTTGGCCATGATGCGTTTCACGTTGCGGCTGCGGCACGGAGCAGCACTGCCGTTCACGGTCACCACGATGGGCATAGGTCCTTCCACTGTCTCGACACCGCCGTCGATGTGGCGGCGTGCCACGATGTGATGCTTGTCGCACTCCAGTATCTCCTCGGTGTAGGTAATCTGGGTCAGTCCCAGTTTCTCGGCCACTTGCGGACCTACCTGTGCTGTATCGCCGTCGATTGCCTGACGTCCGCAGAGGATGATGTCGTAATCGCCTATCTTCTTGATAGCCTGGGCCAGCGAGTAGCTGGTGGCCAAGGTGTCAGCACCGCCTAAGGCGCGGTCGGTGAGCAGTATGCCACAGTCGGCACCGCGATACAGACCTTCGCGCAGCACTTCGGTGGCTTTGGGCAGACCCATGGTCAGCATGGTGATGGTCGAGCCCGGATTCTTTTCTTTCAGACGGATGGCCTGCTCCAGTGCGTTCAAGTCCTCGGGATTGAACACAGCAGGCAGGGCAGCACGATTGACCGTGCCCTCGGGTGTCATGGCCTCAGGTCCCACGTTGTGAGTGTCGGGCACCTGCTTTGCCAGTACAATGATTTTTAGCATAATCTTACTTTTACTATTTTTAGTGAATAATTCGTTCGAATCAATTCATACGTTTTCTCGTCATGGATGAGTGTAAGCATGCTTACTCTGCTCATCTGACTCAACGAAAGCGTTCTTCGTCATGATTTCGACTGCAAAATTACTAATTTTTTGTGGAAGAAACGGTATGAATGTGCAGAAAAAGCACACTTCGCACGCGCGTGAGTAATAAAATAGGTGAAAGTTTGTGCCTACGGTTGCAATGTGTGCCGACTAGTGGGAGAGGGAATGTGTGTGGGTGTGTGAAAAAATGAGGATATCCTCGCGGCCTTGCGAGGATATCCTCAAAGGGTTGCAAGGATATCCTCACGACCTCGCGAGGATATCCTCATTTCCAAACGTACTTATTGTGGTTGCTTCTCTATTCTTCTTGCATGAGTTTGTAGACTGCCAGCACGTCTTGTGTGTCGACTTGGCCGTCGTGGTTCACGTCTTCGGGGGTGCCTGGTGCGGATGTGTCGCTTTCAGATGTCTGCATCCGCTGATATATGGCCAGTACATCTTGTGTGTCGACGGTGCCGTCGCGGTTCACGTCACAGGGTGTCTCGTCGTGCATGTTGTCGGCTGTCGAATACCACGGAGTCCATTGGCTTATAGACGTGTTGGTGTTGGTGCGTATCCTGTATGAGTAGGTGGCATCGGGGCGAAGCTGGTCGATGGTGATGCTGGTTGCAGGTGTTGTGTAGTTGTCGGTCTTGTCGTAGCTTATAACGCCTCCGGCTTTTATTTGTCCGGCTGTGTAGGTGCCGTCGTAGATGTAGATTGAGAGTATGTAGTGTTGTCCGTTTGGTGCAAACTTCACCTTGAATGGTTTGTTCACTCCTGTGAATGTGAGTGTGTTCTCGGTCTTGGCCGACGTGATGCTGCGTGTGCCCAGCACTTTGTTGTCGGCATCGATGAGCGAAATGGTCATCTTGGTGTCGGTGTTTGCTGCCAGCGGCCGTGCATTGACTACGATGGTTACTACGCTGGTGACTGGGGTGCCCGATAGCGGCGAGGTGAGTGTGCCTCCCATGCGGGGGCTGCCCAGCAGCAGTGCGCGTTTGGCGGTATATACGCGTGTGCCTGTCCATCCTGGGGCGTTCATGTAGTTATCGAGCGTGGTGCCTATGTCGGTGTTGCCCGATGTGGCTGATGCCAGTCCGTTGAGGTTGTCGGCCAGGAATTTCATGTCGGCTATGCTGCCCCAGTTGCTGTATCTGAGCTGTATGGTGTAGTCTTTTGCTCCGTCTACAGCCTGCCAGTTGGCGGTGAATGCAGTGGTGCTTACTGCCGTAGGGCTCAGCACGTGTGGCGGTTCGATATATTCTCCACCCATGAACTGGAACGAGATTCGGTTGTCGGTCTCGGTTATCTGCTCTATGGGCTTGCCCATGAAGTGGGTGGCGCCTGCTGTGTTGAAGATGGCGGCTGGTGGGGTGGAGGTGTCGGTGAGCGATGTGTTGCCGGTGTATCCGGGATAGGGGTCGCCCATGATGCTTTCCTGGTCGATGTAGTTTTTGCCTGTCTCCTGGTCTGTCTTCCAAAACTGGTTGTCGGCCGGTATGATGGTGCAGCGCTGGTGTGTGGCGTCGATGTTGACACGGTTGTCGGCCCATATCAGTTCGTCGTAGTCTACATGGAGTATGAGCAGTCCGTGGCCGTAGAGGTAAGAGTCGAAGCCTACCCGCTGACGGTTTTCGAGCAGATAGTACTCGTTGTGGTTGTCGTCGTTGTAGACGATGTATGCCTCGGGTTTCATGGCCAGCGGCTCCATGCCCGTGATGACGCAGGGGTCGGTCAGCTCGGTGGGTGTGAGCCATCCGGCAAACATGCGCTCGTAGGTGGTGTAGTCGCATGGCACCGAAGTGGACGGATGGCCGAGGTAGCAGCCTTCGTCCATCACGTCCCATGTGAACATGGCGTAGTTCTCTTGTCCGTTGGTGTCGTACATGTCGGGCAGTCCCAGGCAGTGTGAGAATTCGTGGGCTGCCGTGCCTATGCCGCAAAGTGTCTGCATGTCTTGCTGCAACTCGTTGCTGCATGCGTAGGTGTCGATGGTTACGCCGTCGGCGGTTATCGAGCCTTCGCCGTCGGCCAAGGCATTCTTATTGCTCGACAACGACGACTCGTGTGGCCAGATGGTGTTCTCGTCGGCTCCGCTGTAGTTCTCGCCGGTGCCGGCATACACTACGTAGATTTGGTCTACCTCGCCATCGCCGTCCCAGTCGTAGTCGGCAAAGTTCACTTGAGGGTCAGCCAGGTGTATGGCTTCGCAAATCATCTCTCCGGCATGCGAGTCGGTTCCGCTGGCAAGGTTGCTGCCGTAATACTGCATGGGGTGGCTCAGGGTGAAGGGCCCTACTACGTCGAATCTGACGGTGAAGAGTCCGTAGCTCTGTTCCAGAAAGTAGTCGTAGAGGCTGCCTATATGTCCGTTTTCGCTGTAGCCAGGCTGGTTATACATGGCATCGAACGCAGAACGTGGATACTTCATCTTCACATCGGTGTAGTTCACCAGTATGATGATGCCGTGTTTCTCGCCAATGTAGGTGCCGTCAGAGCGCTTGCCCAGTGTGCGGTTGGCTCGTTGGGCATTGCGGCGCTGTATCTGCCGAGCTCGCTGCGCTTTCATGGTCTTGGCCTCGAAGTATGTTGCTGGCCTGTAAAAGCCGCGGTCGTTCTTCACAAGGGGGATGCCGTCGGCTGTTTCGTAGTAGTGCATGTGTTCATCGCCGACAAGGCGCACAAGCATCGAACTGCCGTCGGCCTGTGTCATGAAAAAGGGCTGGCGAGTGGCAGGGATTGCAAACAGGGAGGTGCTGGCAAGAGCCAAGGCGATGGTCAGGAGCCCCTTCCTAACCTCCCCAGGCCCCCTCCTATCCTCCCCCAAAGGGGAGGAACTCCATCCGGATGGCATCATCCCCCCTTGGGGGGATAAGAGGGGGGCCTGGGGAGGATAGGAGGGGGCTCCAGGGAGGGGACTTCGGGTACAAGTTCGGTTTCTATTCATCTTGCATAAGTTTATATACAGCCAGCACATCTTGTGTGTCGACTTGGCCGTCGTGGTTTACGTCTTCGGGGGTGCCGGCGGGTGCAGTATCGCCGTCTGATGCCTGCATCCACTGATATATGGCCAGCACATCTTGAGTGTCGACGGTGCCGTCATGATTTACGTCGCCAGTGGTAACAGATGATGAGGCGGGCAGTTTCCACTCGCTCCACGTGCCTCCGAAGTTGTTAACCACAGCTCTTACGCGATAGAGGTATTCGGTATCGGGGTCGAGGCCTGTGAATGTGTAGGAGGTAGTGGCCGATGTGAATGATGTAATCTTGTCATAGCCGGTTTCTCCGTCGGCGGCAATCTGGTCGGCAGTGTATGCTCCGTCGTATATGTCGATTCTGTCAATGTAGATGCGGTCTGCAGGCATGAACTTGACTTTGTAGCTCTGACTTATGCCGTCAAACGTGATGATATGTGCATCCTTGCCCGATTTCACTGTCTGGCTTGCCAGTTCTGTGTCATCTGCCCCGACGAGAATCACATCAATATCGATAGCGCTTTTGCCGCTATATATGGTTTCCGACAGCACAACGGTGACTTGCGATGTCTGCGGGGCATCGAGCAGTGGTGATGTGAGACGTCCGTTTGCCCTTGCAGAACCCAGCTTCACCCTTGAGGCGGAGGTGTAGACCTTGAATCCTGTCCAACCCTGTACCTGCATATATTTGTCGAGGTTGCTGCCTATGTCGTTCGTGCCGTCGTTGCTGTATGATGCAAATCCGCTGAAGTCTTCGGCAAGTACGTGCATGCTGGCGATGTTGACGGTTGTTGCGTACTTCAGTTGTAGTTCATACATGGTGGCATTTTCCACTGTTTGCCAGTTGGCGGTGAAGGCGTTGCTCGTCACGTCGGTTTCGGCCAGCAGGGTAGGTGCGTCGATCGTCATGCCACCCATGAAGGTGAAGGATATGAGTCCATTGCTCTCGGTGATGTTCTCGATGGGCTTGCCCATGTATTTGCTGCCGTCGGTGTTGGCATTGTAGAGTGTGGCAGCAGGCTTGGAGGTGTCGGTCAGCGATTTGTTCTTCGATGTGCCGGGATAGGGGTCGCCTGCAAGGTCGTCGCTGGTAGCATATTTCTGTCCGTTGTATGAGCCAGTCATGAACTGGTTGTCGGCCGGTATGATGGTACAGCGCTGGTGGCTGGCTGTGTTGTTCACCGAGTTCTGCTCCCACGCTTGTTTGTCGTAATCGACGTGTACCACAAGCATTCCATGACCGTAGAGGTAGGAGTCGAAGCCTTCTGGCTGACGGTTCTCGAGCAGGTAGTATTCGTCCTTGTTCTTGTCGTTGTAGATGATGTAAGCTTCGGGTGTCTCGCTTATTGGTTTCATGTCGTTAATGATGCATGGCGAGTTGAGTTCCACGGGTGTGAGCCACCCTGCAAACATGCGCTCATAGCTGGTGTATCCTGCAGGCACTTCGCCCCATTCACCCTCTCCGTTGTATGAGCCGCTGTCCATCACGCTCCAGGTATTCATGCCGAAGTTGGTCTGGCTGTCGGTGTCGTAGAAGTCGGGCAGACCCAGGCAGTGTGAGAATTCATGCACCGCAGTGCCGATGGTCGTGATGTTGCTGCCCGTGATGTCGATGAGTTCGCTACTGCATGCGTAGGTGTTGAGTCTTACGCCGTCGAGCAAGAGTGTGCCTGTTCCGTCGCCGTATGCCTGTGCGTCCTGGAGTGTCCATTCGTGAGGCCAGATGGTGTTCGACTCGGCTCCATGTGCTTGGTTGTAACCGGCATATATGACATACACTTGGTCCACTTCTCCGTCGCCATCCCAGTCGTAGTCCTTAAAGTTCACGTCTGCGTTGGCCTTTTTCAGCGCTTCGATAATCATTTCGGCAGGGTGGAGGTCGGCACCTTCGATAACTTCGCCCTCCTCGTCAACGTCATCCTCGCCATAGTATTTCATGTTCTGGCTCAGAGTGTAGGGACCCACTACATCGAAGTCGATGGTGAGTTGACCGTAGCTCTGTGCCAGGAAGTAGTCGCGCACCGAGCCTATATGGTCGTTTTTGTTGTAGCCTTCTTGGTTGAAGAGGTCGTTGAATGCTGCAACTGTGCTGGTCGACTTCATCTTCACGTCTTTGAAGTTGACGAGTATCACGAGTCCGCGCTTCTCGCCTGTGTATGTTCCTTTGGCACGTCGTGCTGCGGTGCGCCTGGCACGTGCAGCGTTGCGTTTCATTATGCGTTGTGCATGCTTTGCCTTGATGTTTTGTGTTTCGAAATAGGTGGCTGGGCGATACATGCCGTTGGTGTCTTTCACCAGTGGTGTTCCGTCGAGTGTGGTGTAGTAGTGCATGGTCTCATCGCCCACAAGTCTTACGGTCATTGTGCTTCCGTCTACTTGTGTCAGTGTGAATGGTTTCTTTCTTGCTGGGATGGCAACAAGCAGGGTGGCCATCATTGCTAGCAGAATGGTTGTGGTTGTTCTTTTAATCATTTCGTCTTGTGTTATTATATGTTTTTTACCTTAAATGTTATTGTCTGTGGATTGAATTCTATATGTTCGTTCGATATGTGTCGGGCGATGGTTCCGTCGTTGCACAGGGCGCGTGGTGTGCCGCTTATGAGGTTGCTCTCTTCGTCGAGCATCCAGATGTAGTCGGCCACTTGCAGTGCGAGGTCGATGTCGTGAATCGACAGCAGGATGGTCTTGCCGGTATCGTGAGCCAGCTTGCGCAGCATAAGCAATACCGCCACCTTGTTGGGGTAGTAGAGGAATGCGGTCGGTTCGTCGAGCAGGATGATGGGTGTCTCTTGTGCCATGGCTTTGGCTATCATCGTCTTCTGTCGTTCGCCGTCGCTCAGGGTCTGTATGGGCCGTTCGGCCACATGCTCCACTCCCATCTGCTGCATGCATTGTTTTATGATGGCATGGTCGTGTGGGGTGAATCGTCCCCAGAATCCGGTGTATGGGCTGCGGCCCATTCCTACCACCTCGTAGGCCGTAAGGCCTCGGATGTGGGTGTTGTCGGTGAGCACTATGCTTATGAGTCGTGAGAGCTCGTTGCTGGTGTAGCTTTGTGTGGTTTTGCTGTCGATGAGGATGTCGCCGCTTATTGCGTTGAGGAATCCTGCGATGGTGCGCAGCAGGGTCGACTTGCCGGTGCCGTTGGGGCCGATGAGGCATGTGAGTTGTCCCTCTTGCAGTGTGGCGTTTAGGTTTTTGCTCACACTCTTGGTGCCGTATCCGGTGGTCAGGTTTCTGAGTGTCAACATGTCTTATCCTCCTATGATTGCAGTGATGCCGTATTGCTTAAACGTGTCGATGCATTGCTGTTGCACCTCGTCGGTGGGTGTGCTCATGTCGATGTGGTCGGGGTTGTAGGTGGTGCCCAGTTTCTCGTGTTTGCCACGTCCTATGTCGTGGTAGGGTAGCAGGTTGACTGTCTTGCGCTTCCATGGCAGGGTGGCGAGGAATCGTGCTGTAGCTTCGATGTTGCTTTCGTCGGCGTTTATGCCGTCGATGAGTGGTATGCGGATGAAGAAGTCGCACCCCATCTGGGCTATCATCCTGAGGTTTTCGAGTATGGGTTCGTTTGGCACTCCTGTATATCTCTGGTGTGTGGCCGAATCCATGTGCTTGATGTCAACGAGGAACAGCTCGCATTGCTGTGCCACATCTTTCACTACTTCCTTGGTGGCATATAGCGTGGTGTCTACACATCGATGGAACCGGCGCCGTCCCAGTTCGGTGAGCAGCTCGGTGAGGTAGGCATGGTGCATGAGGGGTTCGCCGCCACAGAGGGTCACTCCGCCGCCGCTGTCTTCCATCACCATGCGTTCCTTCTCTATCACCTCCATCAGCGCGTCCATCTTCCACTCCTTGCCGCCGAACTTCATGGCCAGTGTGGGACACACCTCTTCGCAGTGACGGCACTGTCGGCACAGGTTTTCGTCGGCATGAATGCCGTCGGGGGTGAGGCTGAGTGCATGTACTGGACATTCATCGACGCAGGTCTTGCAGCCTATGCACTTTTTCCGTGTGTACATGCGTTGTGGCCTTGGGTCGATACCCTCGGGGTTGTGACACCACACACAGTGTAGCGGGCATC
>JAFUSD010000154.1 GCA_017480685.1 Bacteroidaceae bacterium | reverse complement strand
AAATGGATCAAGACAGAATCATTAAGGTAGACATCAACGAGACAATGAAGTCGTCGTATATCGACTACTCCATGTCGGTCATCGTGTCGAGAGCCTTGCCCGACGTGCGCGACGGTTTCAAGCCAGTGCACCGTCGCATACTATTCGACATGATGGAACAAGGCATAACAGCAGACAAGCCAACGAAGAAGAGCGCACGTATCGTGGGTGATGTGCTCGGTAAGTACCACCCACATGGCGACTCGTCGGTATACGGAGCCCTGGTGCGCCTGGCTCAGCCGTGGGCAATGCGCTATACGCTGGTCGACGGACAGGGCAACTTCGGCTCGGTCGACGGCGATGGCGCAGCTGCAATGCGTTATACCGAGGCACGCCTCACCAAGTTGGGCGAAGCTATGATGGACGACCTGTATAAAGACACTGTCGACTTCCAACCAACATACGACGACTCCGACACCGAGCCTACAGTGCTCTCTACGCGAATACCGAACCTGCTGGTCAACGGTGCCACAGGTATTGCCGTAGGTATGGCTACCAACATACCGACCCACAACCTGGGCGAGGTGATCGATGGATGCGTGGCATACATCGACAACCCCGACATCGACGTCGAGGGACTGATGCACTACATCAAGGGTCCAGACTTCCCAACGGGAGGCATCATCTGCGGAGTCGACGGCATCAAGGAAGCCTACGAGACAGGACGCGGACGTATCATCATACGCTCGAAGACCGAATTTGAGACCGACGGACAGCACGAGAAAATCATCGTAAACGAGATACCTTACAACGTAAACAAGTCGGAACTCATTAAGCGCATTGCTGACCTCGTGACCGAAAAGAAACTGGAAGGCATCAGCAACATCAACGACGAGAGCGACCGCGAGGGTATGCGTATCGTGATCGACCTGAAGCGCGAAGCCAACTCGAACGTGGTGCTCAACAAACTCTACAAGATGACCGAGCTGCAAAGCAGCTTCAGCGTGAACTGTATCGCCATCGTGCGTAAGCGTCCGAAGACCCTTACACTGAAGGATTGCATTAAGGAATTCGTAGAACACCGACACGACGTGACCATACGCCGCACCAAGTTCGACAAGAAGAAGGCCGAAGAGCGTGCACACCTGCTCGAAGCACTTATCATCGCAAGCGACAATATCGACGAAGTGGTACAGATCATCAAGTCGTCGAAGAACCCACAAGAGGCACAAACCCGACTGATGGAACGCTTCGGATTCGACGAACCGCAAGCCAAGTATGTGGTCGATATGCGCCTCAGTCAGCTCACAGGCCTGCAGCAAGAACGTCTGCATGCCGAGTACGACGAATTGGAACGACTCATTGCATACCTCCAGCAGATACTCGACGACCCTGAACTCTGTAAGAAAGTGATGAAGGACGAACTCATCGAGGTGAAAGAAAAATATGGCGACGAGCGTAAGACCATTATCGACCCGCGCGGCAGCCAGAACTTCAACCCCGAAGACTTCTATGCCGACGATGCATGTGTGGTTACAATATCACACCTGGGATATATCAAGCGAACACCACTCACCGAATTCCGCACACAGGCACGCGGAGGAGTAGGCAGCAAGGGCGGCAGCGCTCGCGAAGCCGACTTCATCGAACACATATATCCAGCAACCGGCCACAACACCATGATGTTCTTCACGCAGAAGGGACGCTGCTACTGGATGAAGGTGTACGACATACCCGAAGGCAACAAGACATTCAAGGGACGCGCCATACAAAACATGCTCAACATCGACTCCGACGACAAGGCAACAGCATTCGTATGCATCAAAAACATCAACGACCCAGAGTTTGTCGAGAGCCACAACCTCGTGTTCTGCACAAAACATGGCCTTATCAAGAAGACTGCATTTGCCAACTATTCGCGTCCACGCACCAACGGTATCATAGCCATCAACCTCAACGAGGGCGACACCGTGAAGGAAGTACTCCTCACCACCGGAACCGACGAGATACTCATCGCCAACCGCAACGGACGCGCCATCCGATTCATCGAGAACACAGTGCGCGTGATGGGACGTGGAGCTGCCGGAGTGCGTGCACTCAAACTCGACGACGACGGACAAGACGAAATCGTGGGTATGATAGTGATGCATAAACCCGAAGACATGAGCGAAGAAGACATGATGAACGACCCGAACATCCCGACCGTACTCGTAGTAAGTGAAAAGGGATTCGGCAAGCGCAGCTCAATCTACGACTACCGCATCACCAACCGCAATGGTAAGGGAGTGAAGACACTCAACATCACCGAGAAGACAGGCAAGCTAATCGCCATCAAGAGCGTGACCGACGACGACGACCTCATGATAATCAACAAGAGCGGAATCACCATACGCCTGCCGCTCAAGACCGTCAAAGTGCAAGGCCGCAACACCCAGGGAGTGAGCCTCATCAACCTTAAGAAACGCAACGACGTGATAGCCAGCGTATGCAAGGTGGAACACGAAGAAGTGGAAGACGAGGAACTCGAGATACGTCCCGATGCCGACGGACAGACAAACATGACCTATCGTGACGACGTGCCTGCCGACACAGAGGTATCAGCAACTACCGACGCAGAGGACACAACTGCCAACTCAGAGGAAAACCCCATTGAAGAATAGGAGTTACCCTCTTAAACTAAGAATATAATAAACATTCATAAAACAAAAAAACATTAGAAACTATGAAAAGAGCGTTATTCCTCGGAACACTGCTCATTACTTGCGGAGCAATGTTCGCCCAAAAGTATTTGGTTATCGATGCTGAAACAAAATACAAAGAAGCATGCGCTAACCAACTGAAAATCGACCAAATGAAGCTTGGTAATGCATGGAGGTCGATTCAGGAAGCAATGGCCAACGACAAGACCAAAGACTTCCACGACACCTATCGTGTAGCTGCACAGATACGCAACGTACAAGTTGTGCAGATGTGGCAAGCCGGACAACAATCAGGACGCCTCGACACACTGCGCTATGCTGATGGCATTAAGGAGATACTGGGCTACTACTCAACCTACGACCGTCTGCTTCACACTCCAAACGCAAAAGGAAAACTGCCTGTACGCGATGATGAACTGAAGAAGGCACACACATTGGCACAAGAACAAGCACGCCCGCTGCGCCAGAACATCTTGCTCATCGGTTCGTCGCTCATCAACTCTCACACCAGAGAAGGCCTTGCATTGCTCGACCTCTACTTCTCAAGCGTAGACGACCCTCTCTTCAAGGAACTGAAGTTGGCCGAGACCGATACCCTGCTCGATGCTGCAAATCTGTATTATGGAATGGGTCTGAAAAAGATTGCACAATCATGGGAAGATACACTCAAGTATCTCTCATACTATGAGAAAACACTTGAAGACCCACAATATGGTGCCTACTCTTGTGTTGAACTCATGAACACATACAAGCAGCATGGAGACGTTGCTAGCTGGGAAAAGTACTGCAAGTTTGCACTCGAACACTTCCCCGAAGACCAGCAATATCCAAAGCTACTGATTCAAGAATATGTCAATTCTGAACGTTATGAAGAAGCTTTCAAGCTTTGCGATTATATGGCAGAGAAGT
This sequence comes from Bacteroidaceae bacterium, assembly GCA_017480685.1. Classification (GTDB taxonomy): domain Bacteria; phylum Bacteroidota; class Bacteroidia; order Bacteroidales; family Bacteroidaceae; genus Colivivens. Next base: position 27,032 of record JAFUSD010000154.1, on the reverse strand, counting down.
TCCCTAAGGAAATCTTCCCCGTCGAGACCAAGGCTCTCATGCTGTTCAATGAGAAGAAGTATGAAGAATCTATTGCCATCTTCAAGCGACTGATAGAGATTGACCCAACCTACGGACGTGCATGGTGCTCGCTCGGTACTTCTTACTATCAGCTTGCAATGCAGAATAAGGCCGATGTGAAGAAGTGTAAGGAATATCTTGAACTCGCTATTCCTGCATATAAGAAGGCTGAAGAGGTTGACCCCGACGATCCAACACTCTGGGGATACTATCTCTACCACTGCTATCACTCGCTCAACGACAAGGTAAACGAAGCAAAGTACAAGAAATACGAATCAAGGATTTAGTCTTTAGTCTTGTGTGATTATAAAGAAAGCATAAGGAAAGCGTAAAGAAAGCTAAATCCTAACCTTTAGGTCTTTTTCAACAAAAAAGAGCGGAGTCACTCGCTGAGAGTGGCTCCGCTTTGTTTTGTATGTTGAGAATGGCTCTGCTTTGTTTAGTATGATGAGAGAAGCTTCGCGTTGCTTAGTATGATGAGAGAAGCTTCGCGTTGTTGTATATAACTCATTCGGTTATGATGTTGATTCCGTATGTGCTTTCAAACTTCGATTTAAGTGCCGGCAAAAGTCCGCTTCGGATGCTAAGTGTCATTATGCACCCGTTTCCTTCGTAGTCCTGACTGATGATTTGCGGCGAGTGGTCTTTCACTATCTTCATCACTGTGTTCATCATCGGGAACTGAAAACTGATGCGTATGGTCGCGTCTATTGTCTTTTCTATGATTTGTGCTGCTTCGAGAGCTTCTATTGCTGCTTGCCTATAAGCTTGAATCAATCCGCTCGTGCCCAATTTTATGCCACCGAAGTATCTGACGACCACGATGAGTATGTCGGTCAGTTCATACGAGTTTATCTGTCCCAATATAGGTTTGCCTGCTGTGCCCGATGGCTCACCGTTGTCGTTGGCACGGAATCGGGTGCGGTCGGCACCGAGCATATAGGCATAGCAAGCATGCCGAGCATCGTAATACTTTTTCTGTATTGCGGCAACATGCTGTTTCACTTCGTCTTCGGTCTTAACAGGGAATGCAAATGCCAGGAACTTGCTGCGGCGTTCGGTGTAAGTGCCTTCTGAAGCGGATGCTATGGTGCGGAAAGTGTCGTCCATCAGGGTGTTGTTAGTCGAGTTTGTGTATCACAAGGCCCGAACGCAGCTTCGGTTCAAACCATGTAGCCTTGGGTGGCATTATCTTGCCCGAGTCGGCGATGTTCATGATTTGCTGCATAGTGACGGGATAGAGGGCCAGTGCCATGCGCATCTCGCCCGAATCGACGCGGCGCTTTAGTTCGCCAAGTCCGCGCAGGCCGCCTACGAAGTCGATGCGATTGTCGCGACGTAGGTCTTTGATGCCGAGCACTTGGTCGAGTATGAGTCGCGATGAGATACTTACGTCGAGCACGTCGATGGGGTCGGCATCGTTGTATGTACCTTGCTTTGCCTTGAGGCTGTACCAGTGTTGGTCGAGGTAGAGCGAGAACTCATGCAATTGTTGCGGACGATATTCGTCGGTACCCTTGTCTTCAATGTCGAAGTTTTTGGCCAATGCATCGAGAAACTCGTTGGATGTCATTCCGTTCAGGTCGCGCACCACACGGTTGTAGTCGAGTATGGTGAGTTGGCTTGCAGGGAAGCACACGGCCATGAAGTAGTTGTATTCCTCATCGCCGCGGTGGTTGGGGTTCTGCTTGGCACGCTCGGCTCCCACGAGTGCAGCGGCAGCACTGCGGTGGTGGCCGTCGGCGATGTAGAGTGTAGGCATTTTGCCAAATTCGTCGGTGATGGTCTTGATGTCCTGGTCATCAGTTACGCACCACAAGCGATGACGGAAACCGTCGATTGGTGCCATGAAGTCGTATTCGGGTTCACTCTGTGCGTAGCGGTCGATGAGTTGGAGTAGGGTAGGGTTGTCGGGATAGGCAAAGAACACCGGCTCGATGTTGGCGTTGTTCACACGCACATGCTTCATGCGGTCTTCCTCTTTGTCGGCTCGTGTCAGTTCGTGTTTTTTTATCACTCCTGTCTGATAGTCACCGCTGTATGCACCTACTACGATACCAAATTGTGTCTTTTCCTTATTGCCGTTTGCAGGCAGACATGAGGTCTGGGCATATATGTAGTATTGTTCTTTATCGTCTTGCACGAGCCAACCGTTGTCCTGAAACTTCTTGAACTGACGTGCTGCCTCGTCGTAGACGCGTGGGTCGTATTCGCTTGTGCCTTCGGGGAAGTTTATCTCGGGTTTGATGATGTGGTAGAGCGACATCTCGTTGCCTTCAGCTTCGGCGCGTGCTTCTTCTGAGTCGAGCACATCGTATGGACGGCTCTCAACCATCTCTACATATTCTTTTGGTGGACGTATGCCCTTGAAAGGTTTTACTTTTGCCATGATATGAGTGTTTAATTACGAATGCAAAGTTAGGGCTTTTCTGCGAGATAGCCGAACGAAACGCTTACTTTTTGCATTGTGTGTAAAAGAAATGGTGTCATGAGCAGTTGTTTTTCTTGCTCATGACACCTTATTATATATATTAATATGCATCTTGTTTGTTCTCTTGGAACTTAGTGATGCTTATTTATTCACCTGGAACTTCGTGATTCCATCCTTGATGTATCCCACGATTTGGCGAGCTGCAGCAAGTCCGGCATTGGTGTTAGCCTCGGCTGTCTGTGCGCCCATCTTCTTCGGTGTAGAGAAGTAGCGACCTTCAAACTTGGCAAACTCTGCATCGGCATCGGGCATGATGTCGGTGATGTACTTCAGGTCGGTACGTTCGGCCATGAGTTCAAGCAGTTCGGGCTCGTTGATTACTTCCTTGCGTGCTGTGTTGATGAGTATTGCGCCTTTTTTCATCTTGCCTACGAGAGCACGGTTGATGCTTTGTCGAGTCTCGGCGGTAGCAGGTATGTGGAGCGATACGATGTCGCATGTCTCAAACAATTCGTCCTGATTCTTGGCTGCGTGTACGCCAGCAGCTTCGATTACCTCGGCAGGGCAATATGCATCGTAGGCCGATACTTCCATTCCGAAGCCTTTGGCTATGCGTGCCACGTTGCGACCCACGTTGCCGAATGCCAGGATTCCGAGGCGTTTGCCCATAAGTTCTGTGCCCGACTTGCCGTTGTAGAAGTTGCGTACGGTGTAAACCAACAGGCCGAGCACGAGCTCTGCCACTGCGTTGGCGTTCTGTCCTGGGGTGTTCATCACCACCACTTTGTGTGCTGTTGCTGCTTCGAGGTCCACGTTGTCGTAACCAGCTCCGGCGCGCACCACAATCTTCAGTTGCTTTGCAGCCTCTAATACTTCGGCGTCGATCTTGTCGGAACGGATGATGATGGCGTCAACATCGGCCACAGCAGCCAGCAGTTGTGCCTTCTCTGTATATTTTTCGAGCAGTGCAAGTTGGAATCCTGCTCCTTCGATTATCTCGCGAATGCCGCTTACAGCAGGTGCTGCAAATGGTTTTTCTGTTGCAATAAGAACTTTCATGTTATTAATGAATAATTAATAATGAATAATGAATAATGAATTATGAATAGCAGGTGCTAATCTTTAATCTTCATCTTCTCAAATTCCTGCATGCATGCTACGAGTGCTTCCACACCTTCTACTGACATGGCATTGTAGCATGAAGCGCGAAATCCGCCCACATCGCGGTGACCTTTCACGCCTACCATGCCTTTTGATGTAGCGAAATCGAGGAATTCCTTCTCCAGTTCCTTGTATTCATCTTTCAGCACGAAGGTGATGTTCATGAGCGAACGAGAGTCTTTCTCGGCAGTTCCTACGAACAGACGGTTGCGGTCTATTTCGTTGTAGAGTATCTCGGCACGTTTCTCGGCCAGTTGCTGCATTGCTTTCACTCCGCCATGAGCCTTGATGTATCGCAGGTTCATCAGTGCGCAATAGATAGGCACAACAGGTGGTGTGTTGAACATAGAACCCTTCTTCACGTGGGTTTGATAGTTGAGCATGGTAGGAATCTGTCGGCTCACCTTGCCCAGTGCATCGTCTTTCACAATGACGAATGTGACACCTGCCATCGAGAGGTTCTTTTGTGCACCTCCGTAGATGAGTGTATATTTGCTTACATCGATAGGACGTGAGAAGATGTCGGATGACATGTCGGCTATGAGTGGAATTGGTGAGTCGATATCTTCGCGCAACTCGGTGCCGTAGATGGTGTTGTTGGTGGTGATGTGCAGGTAGTCGGCATCGGTCGGAATCTCGAAGTTGCGTGGAATGTATGTGAAGTTTTTGTCGGCCGATGAAGCCACTTCTACCACCTCACCAAACAGCTTGGCTTCCTTCTCGGCCTTTGTAGCCCATACTCCGGTGTTGAGGTATGCAGCCTTTTTCTCGAGAAAGTTATATGGAACCATGCAGAATTCGAGGCTTGCTCCGCCTCCGAGGAACAATACAGAATAGCCTTCGGGGATGTTGAGCAGTTCTTTGAACAGTGCTACAGCCTCGTCGACAACGGGCTGAAAGTCTTTTGCACGGTGACTGATTTCCATGAGAGAGAGGCCCGAGCCACCAAAGTCGAGACATGCGGCGGCTGTTGCTTCGATTACTTCGCGAGGAAGAATCGATGGACCAGCGTTGAAATTGTACTTCTTCATTGCTTAGTTTTTGGGTTTTATATTTGGTTTGTCTTTTTAATCTTGTTAATACAAAAAAATGTCGTCGGACGACATTTCCGACGACAAAGTTAGGGTTTATTTATGAATCGGCAAGTGTGATGAGGGAAAAACCGCCCACCGACGTGCCGAATTGTATATGCTATCAACTATTTGCTCATTCTGATTTGCAATTCGGCCGATGCATTGCCGGCTGTGGAGCTGCGTGCCAAGAGGCGGAACTTGACCGAACCTGACGATGTGCGGCTTTTGCAAAATGCCTTTGCTTTGTAGCGAATGGTCTCGTGCGGACCTATTTTCACCGTGTTGGCTGGCGAGAGTACGAAGTTCTTCGAGTCGCTCAGGGTTTCCACTTTCAGTTCTACGTTGGCTGCCACGCTTGAGTGGTTGGTCACTTCGTAGATGATGTTCACCGTCTCGTTGCGCGAGAATCGTCCGTCGCCATCTTCGTCCTGATATGTCACTCCTGCGATGCTCAGGCTTGTGTAGTTACGGGTGTTGTAGTCGCTGCCTGTCTGGTAGCCTCCGTTAGTCTGATATCCGCCATCTGTCTGGTATCCGCCGCCAGTCTGATAGCCTCCGTTTGCCTGAGTATCATCTCTGTAGATGTCGTCGCGGCGGCTGTCGTCGCGGCGCGATGATGCAACCACGTGTTCTTCCCTGTCTTTGGTCAGCACATTTCCGATTGCTGCTCCTGCCACGGTGCCTATCACGCTGCCAAGCATGGCCTTGCCCGGACCGTCGTGGCGGTCGGTCGACATCCATCCGAGTGCCTCACCGATGACTCCGCCTATCTCGGCTCCTGCCATCGTTCCCATGTAGTTGCGCGACGAGGTGAAGTCGCAACTGGTGAGCAATGAGGTAGAAAGCATTGCTGCACTTACTATGTAAATCCATGTTTTTCTCATAATCGTGGGCGTTTAATTGGTTTTTGCGCTGCAAAGATAGTGCTTTTTGCTGTTTCGTGCAAAGGGATTTTCTCTATTTTGTGTGGGGAAACTCCCATTATGCCAGCAGTTGTCTCACTTCATCGAGCTGATGTCCGAGTGGTTGTGTGGTGTCGATCCAGTGTATTGGCGTGCCGCGCTTCTCCATTCCGCGGAACCACGTCATTTGTCGTTTGGCAAACTTATGTATGGCAATTTCGAGCAGGTCGTGCATCGCGTCGTAGGTGAGCTGGTGTAGCAGGTAGAGGGTCACATATTTATATTCGAGTCCATATCGGATGAGCGATTCGCTGCTCACTCCCTCGTCGAGCAATGCCTGCACTTCGTCGACCATTCCTTCGTCGAGCCTGGCGTCGAGTCGGCGGCTGATGCGTTGGCGGCGTATGTCGCGGTCGACCATGAGGCCGACCACCACGCTGTTTACGCGTGGACAGATGCGTCCGTCGAACTCGTAGTTTTTCAACACGCTCTCGATGTAAAGCCCTGTTCCTCCGCACAGTATTGGCAGTTTGCCGCGGTTTCTTATGTCGCTATATGCCTCGTGGAAGTCGTGTTGATATCGATATACGTTGTACTTCGTGCCTGGTTCGGCAATATCGATGAGGTGGTAGGGTATGTGGCGGCCTTCCACTTCATAGTCTTTGAGGTCCTTGCCTGTACCTATATCCATGCGTCGGTACACCTGACGGCTGTCGGCGCTGATGATTTCGCCGTCGAGCAGGTATGCCAGCCGGGCTGCAAATGTAGTCTTGCCGCATGCGGTGGGGCCGGTTATGGTGAGTAGGTCGGTCATCGGTCGTTTGCTTCGTCTTCTGCCTCTTCGTCGGCATGCTGGAAGAGCAGTGCCATTTCCCTTTCCTTGGCTTTCGCTATCCATGGTTCGGGTATGAACTTCCAGTGGTTCATGGGTTGGGGATATATGTTTTGCTCTTCGCGTACGTATTCCATGAGGTAGTAGCGTATGTCGTGTTGGGTGATGAGCAGTATGCGTCGCTCCAGTTCTTCTTTCGGAATGCCTGCACCCTTGGTCAGCAGTTCGCCTCCACCGTTGGCTCGGTAGGCAGTCATGGCGCATGTGTAGCGGTGCTCCATGTCGAATGGCTTTCCGTCGGTCATGCTTATGATGTTGATGCGTTCGCCTTCGGGGCGGCGCACATCGACTTCATACCTGATTCCGGCTGCCGAGTCGAAGTTGAAGATGAAGTTCTTGAAGCCTATGCGGTCGGGGTTGTTCTTCATGGGGCATGTCTGCAACAGCTGGTCGTCTTCGCTTGTCATCTGGTTGATCCATCCTCCGTAGCTCATTTCGAGATACGATTTTATCTCCCTACCCGTGAGTTGCAAGATGTAGAGTTTGTCTTCGAAGCGGTAGATGTTGAAGAGGTCGCTGATCTTCACGTCGCCTGCCTTTATCAGTGCGTTGAAGAATAGTGGTGCTGCAAACGATATGTCGGCTCCGCTCACCTTCAGTTGCAGGCGTTGTATGAGGTCAATGTATGCCGACGAACCGAAGTAAGCATCTACGATTCGCAGGTCGCCATGTATGTGTCCCAGGTGTTCGGCTGCATATTTGCTTACCTCCTGATAGTCGCGGAAGAAGTGGTGACGGAACGTCTGGCTGTGCTGGTTGCGCACTGTGCCTATGTAGTGTATCTTGCTTTCGAGCCGGTGAGATACTACGTGTTTGTCGTCATCGAGTGTGAACTCCACGTTCACCTCGGCCACATTGTGGGCATAGCTGCCGGGGTTGATACATTCCACCATCTTTCCGACAGGGTTGGTCACACGCTCTATGTTGCTTGCATGGTCGTGGCCATAGAGTATGAGGTCGAATCCCTCCACCTCGCGAGCTGTGTCGAGGGTGGCGTTCTCCTTGTATTCGTCGGTCATGATGCCGTCGGTCAAGCCCGAATGTAGCAATCCGATGATGAAGTCGGGGTTTTCTTCTTCCTTCACATACTTCACCCACCGCCGCGCACTCTCGGTGATTTCCTCAAACCGTATGTCGTGCCACACGGTTTGTGGTATCCAGTGGGGTATGGCTGGCGTGATAAACCCTATGACTGCAATCTTCACACCGCTGCGATAGAGCATGGCGTAGGGCCGGAAATAAGGTTCGCCCGTCTGTATGTTGATGGCGTTTGCCCCCAAGACGGGGAAATTGCAATCGGCCACATAGCGGTCGAACACCTCGTGACCAGTCTCCAGGTCGTGGTTTCCTATCACTGCTACATCATAGCCGATGAAGTTGCAGAAGTCGGCCACACGGTGGCGGCTGCTTTTGCTTATGAAGTTGAAGTAATACGATGTAGGCTCGCCCTGCAGCATGTCGCCGCCATCAATCAGGATTGTGCTGCCAGGTTTGCGCTGACACTCTTGTGCCACGAACGCATACACCCGCTGCAAGCTGCCTTTGCCCCAGCGCGTATGTCGGAAATCGAACGGGAAATAGTTGCCATGTACATCGCTTGTGAAAATGATTCTTACTTTACGAGTTTCTTCCATCGATGGTTTATTTGGTCACAAAATTACTAAAAATCATGGTGAACACCAAACTTTCGCGTAACTTTATGCATCCCGACATACGTTTTTCCTTCATTTCATACATGATTTGACATACGTATATAGCGTTTCGCATACATTAAGACCAACAGTCCGAGCCGTCTGAACACTCTTTTTTCTCCGCATGCAACTTGTTTCCATATCAGCAACTCAAGGTCCATGCGCAGGACACAACGAATAAGTGTTCCGCCATTATGGCGCAGGTTTCTGACTATATGGCACGGTTTGTGCAACTTTTCATGTTGGCACGCCTCTTTGCATTAATAGGGGTGTAAGTGATAGTTAAAACGATTAAAAACAAACTAATAAAAATGGAGGATATGACTATGAGACAGATTCAGAGACAAGGAGCATGGCTCCCGGAGATTTTCAACGACTTCTTCGACAACACATGGATGCCAAAGACCAACGCAACCGCACCAGCAATCAACGTGATTGAAACTAAAGACGGTTACTCAGTCGAACTGGCTGCTCCAGGCATGAGCAAGGAAGACTTCAGCGTACAGATCAACGACGAAGGCGACCTCGTAATCAAGATGGAGAAGAAAACCGAGCAGAAAGAGGAAAACAAGCAGATGCGCTACCTGCGCCGCGAGTTCTCTTACTCGAAGTATCAGCAGACTCTCATCCTGCCCGAGGATGTAGATAAGAAGAAAATCGGTGCCAAGGTAGAGCACGGCGTGCTTACCGTCAACCTCCCGAAGATCGAAGTGAAGGAAGAACCAAAGGTATCGCAACAGATAGAGGTGAAGTAACACTGATTGATTTGATTACATGCAGAAGGGGATGTGCCTCGGCCGAGGCACATCCCCTTTCTCTATTTTATATTCTCTTCCTCTTACTTCCCCTCCCGCGACCTCACTCCCCATAAAGGGTGAGGGTCGGGGAGAGGGGCGTGGAGGTTAGGAGGGGGCTACCACTCAATCTTTCCAGCTACCTTCTGCTGTATGAGCGAAGCTACGCCCACTTCTGTGTCGCTCAGGATTTTGTATGTAATGTCTACGCCTCCAGAGTTGGCAGTGAAGGTTTCGGCAACTGCACCGATGGCAAACATGGCTGCCGCGACGATGGTGGTAATGATTCGCTGATTCATATAGGTATTGGTTTTATGGGTTTAATTCATTTGGTTTATTGTCTGTTTCCACTGGCAAAGATACAAATAACATATTAAAAGAATAGCGTTCAGAAAAGAAAAAATGAAAAAATCAATAAATTTGCATCTATTTATTGTGTTTCCTTTTAGACGGTTGTGTAATAGGTGGGGTGTGTACACAGAAACGAGGATATCCTCGCAGGGTGTTGAGGATATCCTCGCAGGGCGTTGAGGATATCCTTGCATGGTGTTGAGGATATCCTCGCATGGCCGACACACATGGAGTGTGTCTTTCTGCCATCTTTTGTGCATCAGGTCTTATGCCTGATGCATCATTCCAAGGCTTGGGCGAGGTCGTCAAGAATGTCGTCGATATGCTCCACTCCGATACTCAGTCGGATGGTCGACGGGGTGATGTGTTGCTCGGCCAGTTCCTCGGGCGAGAGTTGTGAATGTGTTGTGGTATATGGATGTATTACAAGGCTCTTCACATCGGCCACGTTGGCAAGGAGGGAGAAAATCTGGAGTCGGTCGATGAATCTCCATGCATCCTCCTGGGTGCCGTCGATTTCGAATGTGAATATGCTGCCACCTCCCTGGGGGAAGTATTGTTCGTAGAGGGCGTGCGACGGATGAGAGGGTAGGGACGGATGGCTTACGCTCTTCACCCGTGGGTGTTTTGCGAGGAAGTCGACCACGCGCAGGGCGTTGGCCACATGGCGCTCGATGCGCAGTGGGAGCGACTCGACGCCTTGCAGCAAAATCCATGCGTTGAAGGGCGAGATGGTGGCTCCGGTGTCGCGCAGGATGACGGCACGGATGCGGGTGACGAATGCAGCGGCTCCGGCCACATCGGCAAAGACGGCTCCGTGGTACGAGGGGTCGGGCTTGGCCAGCGACGGATATTTGTCGGCATAGGCCTTATAGTCGAACCGTCCGCCATCGACTATCACTCCGCCGAGCGACGAACCGTGGCCGCCGATGAATTTAGTGGCACTGTGAACCACGATGTCGGCTCCGTGTTCGATGGGTCGGATGAGCAGCGGGGCAAATGTGTTGTCGACGATGAGCAGGATGCCATGGCGATGTGCCACCTCGGCTATGCTGTCCAGGTTGGTGACATCAGAATTGGGATTGCCAAAGGTCTCGACATATATGGCCTTGGTGTTGGGGCGTATGGCTGCCTCGAGCGCCACTGCATCGTTTACGTTGAGTATCGTGTAATCCACTCCCTGGGTCGATAGCGTGTGGGTTATGAGATTGTACGACCCACCATAGAGGTTGTCGGCTGCAATGATGTGGTCGCCGTTGCGAGCTATATTCTGCAATGCATAAGTCACGGCAGCAGCTCCGCTTGCCACTGCCAGGGCTGCCACGCCTCCCTCAAGTGCCGCGATGCGACGTTCAAATACGTCCTGAGTCGAGTTGGTCAGTCGACCATAGATGTTGCCTGCATCGCGAAGGCCGAAGCGGTCGGCGGCGTGCTGAGAGTTGCGAAACACGTAGGAAGTCGTCTGATATATAGGTACCGCGCGTGAGTCGGTAGCGGGGTCGGCCTGCTCTTGTCCTACATGAAGTGCCAATGTCTCGAGATGAAGTTGCTTTGTTGCCATAGTTTGTTTCTCCTTTCTTTTGTTTGTTATTATGCGTTTTTGTTTGTTTTTGCGCTGCAAAGTTACGTCTTTTTAGATGTTGTTTGCAAATTATTTGCGAAGTTCAGAAAATGTTTCTAACTTTGCAGCGCAAATGCGATAAATGATTCTAAACGAAAACCACAAACACACCAACCAAAGAAAATATCACTATGGCAACATTAGACGAAACCGACTTGCAGATACTGCGAGTGCTGCAAGACAACTCACGACTCACCGTAAAAGAACTTGCACAGAAGGTACACCTTTCGGCAACTCCAGTATACGAACGCATGAAACGCCTTGAACGCGAGGGATATATAAAGAAATACATCGCACTGCTCGATGTAAACAAACTGAATCAAGGATTCATTGTATATTGCAACGTGAAGCTCCGTCGCATCAATCGCGTGATAGTGAACGATTTTATCGAAACGATAAAGCAAATACCCGAAGTGACCGAATGTTACAACATATCAGGTCGGTTCGACTATCTGCTCAAAATACATGCTCGCGACATGCTCAGCTACCAGGATTTCGTGTTCAACAAGCTCGGCACCATCGAATGCCTCGACTCCTGGGAAAGCACCTTCGTAATGTCGGAAGTGAAAAACGAGCACGGCATAAAGTTCTAAATAATTATAGAGGCTATAGCTTTTATAGCGTCTATAGCCTCTATTGTTTCTATCGCCTCAATGACTTTTATAGCTTTTATAGCAGCCATAGCTTCTATAGCCTCTATAGTTTCTATCCTCTCTATTTTCCTATTATCTCTTTCCTCAGCTTCTGCTGTTCCTTCGACACCTTATTATTTATAATATATAGACTCCATGTGTTGCGGTCGAGGGCTAGACCGGCAGGAGTGAGAATGGAGTCGTAGTCGATGTCGTCGGTGGTATCGACATATTGGCGCAGGGTGGTGAGTTCTTCGCCTGCCACTTCGGCGGCAGCCTGCCAGAACTCGGCCTCGGTAAAGCCGCGGTGCAAATCGAGGTAGTAGCGGTTGTAGAGCAGGCGCATGAGGTCGTCGAGCCCGCGTTGACAGTTGGTTAGGCGGCGCAACTCTATGTCGAACAACAGGCCGAGGATGGGCCCTTTGTCGTAATAGGATATAACATTCTCGGAGTGATTGAAGAAGTTGAGCCAGATGTCGTAGCTGCTTTGACGCAGGCTCATGTGGTGGTGACCCTCGCTTTCCTCGATGGTGCGGATGGAACTCGAGATTTCGCGCAGCAGGTAGTCGCCGTCTACGATACCGGCTTGCATGAGCAGGCGGCACTCATAATAGCACGTGAAGCCCTCGCTGACCCAAAGCAACGGGGTGTAGCACTCGCGGCTGTAGTCGAATGGACCGAGCTCGAAGGGGCGTATGCTCTTCACGTTGTAGAGATGGAAGTACTCGTGGGTGACGAAAGCGAGGTGGCGCAGGTAGTCGTCGTGCGACGCGAAACGGTATGAGCCGCTGGTGTAGCATGCCTGCGAGTTGAGATGTTCGAGTCCGCCGCCTCCGGCACCGAGGTGTATGACGCAATAGTTGTCGTATGGCACATGGCCTATGAGGCGTGTGGTGGTGCTCACCATGCGCTTGAAGTCGTCGATAATTCCGCTTTCGCTGAATCCGTCGGGGGTCTCGATGGCGAACTCATAGTCGTGGCCTTCGTGGCTGAAGTAGGTGGTGAAGTGGTTGCCGAGCAGCAAGGGCGAGTCGAACAGAGTGTCGAAATCGGGAGCGACGAACGTGCGCTCCGTCCCTTCGTTCGCTCCCACGGGCTTGAGCCCTGTGCTTGCCTTGTTCCATCCCGATGGCATGTGGTAGGTGGTGGTGACGCGATGCTCTTTGTCATCCTTCACATACATGAACACTCCGTTGGGTGCGATGAATGCCGAGCGGTTGTCGACACGGCTTTCTGCCACCGAGTGTTCGTGGGCATAGACGCGATAGCTGACTTGCAACTGCCTGCCTTGCTGCGTTATCGCCCATTGGTTTTTGGATGTTTTTGTCCAGGTGAGGGGCGTGGTGCCGTCGGTGGTGGCCTTGAAGTCGGACACGTTTTTGGGGAAATCCATAATCATGTAGTAGCCCGGAGCCCATACCGGCATTTCGAGCGTGACGGTGTCGGTGGTGGGTTGGTCGAACATGATGTTGAGGTTGACATATAGGTAGTGGCTCTGTGTGTCGAGGTGGATGTCGTATGCCATGGTGTAGCGTGGCAGTGCACATAGATTGATGGCCACGCAAATGGTGGCCATCAATAGTATGAAGCGTTGTCTTATCATAATTAGTAGGGGCTTATTGGTGTGATGTGATGAATGAGCTCAACGGACATCGGTGGGGCGATGGTGCGATTGTGATGAATGGGTTCAACGGGCATCGGTGGTGTTAGAACTCATTTTGGCTTATTCGTCGTCGTCGGTGTCGTCGGCAATGTCTTCAAACTCTTCGATTTGGGCCTGTGATGGTTCTTCGTCCATAGGGCTGTCATCGTCGTCATCGTCGTCGTTGTCGCGATCCAGTTCTTCGCTTTCGTCGTCGATGTCTTCTTCGTCGAGGTCTTCGTCGTCTTTGCGTGAGTGTTCGTAGATTGACTCGAAATGCATCTTTTCCATTCGTGGCTTGTATTTGAGGAAGACTGCTTCGATCCATGTGCCGCGTGGTATTTCGAGCACTTCGTATCCGTCTTCCTTCCTGCGGTCGATGATGCCGCCTACGCGGTGCATGGCGGTTTCGGGCAGGGTGCTTTGGTCGACGTAGAATGCGGTCTCGATGATGTCCTGGATGGCCAGTGGCAGTCCTTTCCAGCCTGTACCCATGTTTTCTTGTATGAGCTTGAGCACCTCGTGTGCCTCGAGGTGGAGTATGTTCTCCATCGTGAGGTCGGTGATTCTCTTAATCTGGTGCTTGCGTATTGCGATGGCTGTGTTGGATTCTGATGTGCTTGGGTAGGCGAATGTCTTGAATCCTGCTGTTTCGAGTTCGGCGGTTTCGTCGGCATTTTTCTTGTTGTAGAATTTGATGTCGAACACGGGGCGTATGATGTTCATATAGTGGAGTTCGTTTTCTGCCCAGTGCTCGGTGCGTCGTCCTTCGATCAGCATGTTGTATATCTCGTCGACATCGCTTGCCCACACGTTTCCCTTGGTCAGCGATGCAATCATTGCGCTGGCATCGTCGATCATGTATTCGTGAGCTTTTTCGTCGCGTCTTTTTCCGCGTCCGCCTTTGCTCTTCTGTGGTGCGGCATCGTCGTCTGCATCGTCTATAGCCACTATTTCGTCGGCATTGTCGTCAGTCGTCGGGTTGTTGTCGTCGGCATTGTCGTCGGGCTCTGTGCCGTCGGGGTTCACGGGTTGGGGTTGTGTTTCTTCTTCGGCTTCGGCTTGTTTTTTTGCTTTCTTGGCGGTTTTCTTTGCTGGTCGTATTTTCTTGGCTCCTACTGTGTTTTCGCGTTCGTCTTCTTCGATGATTTCGTCGTACTTAGCGAATGGGTTTTCTGCGAGTGGGGTTTCGGTTATTGCGTTTAGTCTGTCCAGCGCGTCTTCTGGCTTGGTGTCTTTGTCGGTGGCGGCAGTTGCAGTGGTCGTTATTTCGGTCACTTCTTCTATCTCCACCTTCTCCACCTTGGGTATTCTGCGTCGGGTGGGTTTCACGGGAGTAGCATCCACTACATCCACTACCGACGTTTTCTTCGACTTGGCTGTTTTCTTGGCTTTTGTCTTGTCGTCGGTCTCTGCCTTGGGTTCTGTCTCTGCCTTGGGTTCTGTCTCTGCCTTGGGTTTGGTCTCTGCCTTGGGTTTTGCTTCAGTCTTGGCTTCTGCCTTGGTTTTTGCCGTGGCTTTTGCTACAGGCTTTGGCTGTGTCTCAGTGGTTTCTTTTGCCTCTGATTTTGCTTTAGCCTTGGTTTCAGCCTTGGCTTTTGGCTCTGCCTTTGCCTTGGGCTCAGCCTTAGCTTTGGGTTCAGCTTTGGGCTCAGCCTTAGCTTTGGGTTCAGCCTTGGGCTTTGCTGTTGGTTTTGCCTCAGTCTTTGCTGTTGGTTTTGCCTCAGTCTTTGCCGCTGGTTTTGCCTCAGTCTTTGCCGCTTGTTTTGCCTTGGTTGCTGTCTTTGTTTCCGGTTCGGTGACCTTTGATGCTTTTGCTGCAGGTTTGGCTGTGGCTTTTGGAGTTGCCTTGGCCTGAGGATTTTTGGCCTTGGTCATCTTTTTTGTTTGTGTTCTTGATGGGGTTGCCTCTATTGGCTTGGCATCGACGATTGGTGTGGGTGCTGTCTGTTTCTTGGCCATGTTTAATAGTTTTTATATTTAGACGCGCGTTATGTATGTGCACATTTCGTATGCAAAGTTACGAATAAATAATTGTTTGGCAATGCTTTTTTGCAGATTTCTTTCGTTTTGAGTGCTTGTGTGGATTGAAAGATGACGGTTTTGGAGCATGTAGTTTGCAGTGGCGGTGTGTGTTGGTTGTTTTGTGAGGATATCCTCGCAGGGCGTTGAGGATATCCTCGCAGGGCGTTGAGGATATCCTCGCGGGGTGTTGAGGATATCCTCACGGGGTCGCGAGGATATCCTCGTTTTTAAGTATGTGCAGGGGTGTGTAGTGTGGCGTTGCTGTTATGCGTCCAACTTTTATACTTGGTTGCATGTTTTTTTTTATATATATAATAAATAATTGTATTTATGACGCAGGTGGTTGAGTATTTTTTCGTAACTTTGCAGGCAAAAGAAAAAAACGACATACAATTATGAAGGAATTAGAACTGAAATATGGTTGCAATCCCAACCAAAAACCCTCGCGGGTGTTTATGGAGGATGGCGATTTGCCATTCGAGGTGCTGAACGGCCGCCCCGGCTACATCAACCTGCTCGATGCCCTCAACAGCTGGCAGCTGGTGATTGAACTGAAACGCGCAACCGGCATGCCCGCCGCAGCATCGTTCAAGCATGTAAGTCCGGCAGGAGCTGCTGTGGCAGTGCCGCTGACCGACGTGTTGCGCCGCATATATTTTGTCGACGACGTGAAAGAGGAACTCAGCCCCATAGCAACGGCCTATGCACGTGCCCGCGGAGCCGACCGCATGTCGTCGTTCGGCGATTTCATAGCCTTGAGCGACACTTGCGACCGTGTGACGGCTCTGCTCATCAAGCGCGAGGTGAGCGACGGAATCATTGCCCCCGACTTTACCGACGAGGCTCTCGACATACTGCGCCAGAAGAAAAACGGCAACTACTGCATACTGAAGATGAACCCCGACTATCGCCCCGCACCCGTGGAGCGCAAGCAGGTATTCGGTGTGACCTTCGAGCAAGGCCGCAACGAGATCGACCTGAGTAAGGACTCGCTGTTTGAAAACATACCCACCAAGAACAAAGAACTCACCCCGCAAGCCCGCCGCGACCTGATGGTGGCACTCATCACACTGAAATACACGCAGTCGAACTCGGTGTGCTACGTGAAGGACGGACAGGCCATCGGTATTGGAGCCGGACAGCAGAGCCGCATACACTGCACGCGCCTGGCCGGACAGAAAGCCGACCTGTGGTGGTTGCGCCAGTGTCCCAAGGTGCTCGACCTGCCATTCCGCAGCGATGTGCGCCGTGCCGACCGCGACAACACCATCGACATCTACATGGGCGATGAATGCGACGACGTGCTCAACGAGGGTGCATGGCAGCAGTTCTTCACCCACAGGCCCGAACCCCTCACACGCGAAGAGAAGCGTGCATGGCTGTCGAAAAACACCGACGTGTCGCTCGGCAGCGATGCCTTCTTCCCCTTTGGCGACAACATAGAGCGTGCCCACAAGAGCGGTGTGCGCTATATAGCCCAAGCCGGCGGCTCTGTGCGCGACGACCACGTAATCATGACCTGCGACAAGTATGACATCGTAATGGCTATGACCGGAGTGAGACTCTTCCATCATTAATACTGACGAAAGAGAAAAAAACTATGGCAAGCGAAGAAGAGATAATGTACGCCATGATGAATGGCATCAACTTCAGCGGTAAGAAGAAGACCGACCCTGGCGCCGACCGCGTGAAGACCAAGGCACGCGCCAAGAGCTACAAGACAGGAGCTCACGGCTCGGGTGCCGCAAAACATAAGGCAGAGATAAAACAAAAAGTAAGAGCTCGGAAGAGCCAAAAACGCAAATAACAACAATGCTTACACTTAAACTCATCAACGAGCAGACCGAACGCGTGGTTCGTGGACTCGAAAAGAAACTATTCCCAAATGCCCAAGAGGCAATCGACAAGGCAAAAGAACTCGACCGTCAGCGTCGGGAGGCACAGACAAGTCTCGATGCATGTCTGGCTGAACAAAAGAAATATGCAGCACAGATAGGTGCGCTCATGAAACAAGGCAAGCGCGACGAAGCTGAAGCTGCCAAGGCAGAAGTGGCACGACTGAAAGAACAATCGGCCACCCTTCAAAACCAAAAGGACGAAGCAGAACGTCAACTCACAGCACACCTCTGCACCATACCAAACATACCCTACGACATAGTGCCCGAAGGACGTGGAGCAGAAGACAACCTGGTAGTGAAATCGTCGCTGCGCGAATGTCACGAAGGCGACACCGTGGGCAACTGGACCACCATACCACAAAACGGACAAGCCAAGCTGCCACACTGGGAACTGGCAAAGAAATACAACCTCATCGACTTCGACCTCGGTGTGAAAATCACCGGAGCCGGATTCCCTGTATACATAGGCAAGGGCGCACAACTGCAACGCGCACTCATCAACTTCTTCCTGGCCGAGGCCAACAAGGCAGGATATACCGAAATAATGCCGCCAACAGTGGTGAACGCTGCATCCGGATACGGTACAGGTCAGTTGCCCGACAAGGAAGGCCAGATGTACCACTGCGAGGTCGACGACCTCTACCTCATACCTACAGCCGAGGTACCTGTGACCAACATCTATCGCGACGTGATACTCGACGAGAAAGACCTGCCAATCAAGAACTGCGCCTACACACAGTGTTTCCGTCGCGAAGCCGGAAGCTACGGCAAGGATGTGCGCGGACTCAACCGCCTGCACGAGTTCTCGAAGATTGAAATCGTGCGCATCGACACCCCCGAACACTCGGAGCAAAGCCATCAGGAAATGCTCGACCATGTAGAGGGACTGCTGCGCAAGCTGGAACTGCCATACCGCATCCTGCGACTCTGTGGCGGCGACCAGAGCTTCACGTCGGCCATCTGCTACGACTTCGAAGTATATAGCGAAGCACAAGGCCGTTGGCTCGAGGTAAGTTCGGTAAGCAACTTCGACACCTATCAGGCCAACCGCCTTAAGTGCCGCTATCGCGATGCCGACAAGAAGGTGCAACTCTGTCACACCCTCAACGGCTCGGCCCTTGCACTGCCACGCATCGTGGCTGCAATACTCGAAGACAACCAAACCGAGGAAGGCATACGCATACCGGCAGCATTGCAACCATACACGGGATTCGACATGATAAAATAAGCCGCGGCACAATCAACGTAAAGCAAGACATCGCAAGAAAAGACTCAACGTGTTAAGTCAGAAGATATCACATTTAGAGATAAGCGAGGCGCGACGCATGTTCGATGCCTGCCGGCAGGTGGTGATAGTCACACACGTCTCGGCCGATGGTGATGCTATAGGTTCGTCGCTCGCCATGGCAGAATACCTGAAGAAGAAGGGAAAGATGGTACGCGTAATTGTGCCAAACTACTTTCCCGACTTCTTGCGGTGGATGACCGATGCCGACAAGATAGTGCAGTATGACCGTCATCGCGCAGCAGCCAAGACCTACATATCATGCGCCGACCTCATCATCTGCCTTGATATCAACGAACCCGCACGACTCGACGACCTGGCAACACCAATAGTGGCATCGAATGCCAAGAAGATGATGATCGACCATCATCTGCAACCCAAGCGATTCTGCGACCTCATCATATCATACCCCGACGCAAGCAGCACGTGCGAACTCGTGTTTCGACTCATCGATGCCATCGGTGGGGTGGGGCAACTGACCAAAGCGGCAGCCGAGGACCTATATGCCGGAATGTGTACCGATACAGGCAAGTTCTCCTACAACGCCAACGATCCCGACATCTACATCATCCTGTCGGAACTGCTGCGCAAGGGCATTGATAAAGACAAAATCAACCGCCGCATATACAACAACTACACCGAAGCGCGCTTCAGGCTTTTGGGCTACATCCTCTCAGAGAAACTGCAGGTGTTCCCCGAACTCCATGCATCGCTCTTCACACTCACCCGCGACGAACTCAGCCGTTTCAAATACCTCAAGGGCGATACCGAGGGCGTGGTGAATATGCCACTCGAGATAAAGGGCATGAAACTCTCGATGTACCTTCGCGAAGACACCGAGAAGCCCCGCATACTGGCATCACTGCGCTCGGTCGACGACTTTCCTGCCAACCGCATGGCTGCCGAGTTCTTCGGTGGAGGCGGACACCTCAATGCAGCAGGTGGCAATCTGCCATGCACCATGCAAGAAGCTATAGAGATTGCCCACAAAGCACTCGAGGCTTATCGGCCGCTGCTTGTCGATTCACATGCATCGCAAGGCTGAAGTTCATGCATCGTAAGGCTGAAATACATGTCGTGAATAATAAAATCATCGTTCATTACTAATAGAAACAAATACCAACCATTATGAATACATCACGTTTCCATAAATCATACTTGATAGCTGCATGCATCGCCTTGCAGAGTGCTGCCCTTATGGCACAAGTGGCCACCGTACAAAGCCCCGACCAGCGATTGAAAGTGAATGTCGACCTTAACGACGGCATACCATCCTACAATGTGGTGTATGATGGCAAGCAAATGCTCGAGAACTCTCCGCTTGGCTTTGTGGCCAATATAGGCGACTATAGCAAAGGACTCACACTGGTCGACACCCAGGAAAGTAAGATTGACGAGACATATACACTCAATCGCTCGAAGGTAAGCACCGTGCACTATGTGGCCAACGAACTGAAGGTGAACCTGCGTGGCGGCAGACGCAACAACGTCACCATCACGTTCCGTGTAAGCAACAACGACATCGCATTCCGCTACGAACTGCCCAAGGTGGGCGAGACGGGAAGTGTGGTGATAAAGCAGGAACAGACCGGTTTCCGCCTGCCGTTAGCCACCACCACATTCCTCACACCACAAAGCAACGCCATGATAGGATGGAAGCGCACGAAACCAAGCTACGAAGAGGAATATAAGCTCGACAAGCCCATGAGCGAACCCTCGCAGTATCGTCATGGCTATACATTCCCTTGCCTCTTCAAGGTGGGAGGTGACGGATGGGTGCTCATAAGCGAGACAGGAGTGGACAGCCGATATTGTGGATGTCGCCTGAGTGAACTCACCGACGGAAACCTCTATACCATAGCATTCCCCATGCCCGAGGAGAACAACGGCAACGGAACCATCGAGCCAGCATTCTCCCTGCCTGGCAACACTGCGTGGCGCACCATAACCGTGGGTGCTACACTCGAACCCATTGTGGAAACCACAGCCCCTTGGGACAATGTGTCGCCACGCTACGAGACACAAAACAACTACAAGTTCGGTCGTGGCACTTGGTCGTGGATTGTGTGGCAAGACAACTCAATCAACTACAACGACCAGGTGGAGTACATCAAACTGGCCAAAGCGATGGGATATGAATATGTGCTCATCGACAACTGGTGGGACACCAACATAGGTTTCGACCGCATGGCGGAGCTTGTGAAGTACGCCCAGAGTCAGGGAATCGACGTCTTCTTGTGGTGGAGTTCGAGTGGATGGTGGAACGACATAGAGCAGGGACCTGTTCACTACATGTCGAACAGCATATCGCGCAAGCAGATGATGCGTTGGATGCACAGCCTTGGAGTGAAAGGCATAAAGGTCGACTTCTTCGGAGGCGACAAGCAGGAGACCATGCGCCTGTATGAAGACATCTTGTCGGATGCCGACGATAACGGCCTCATGTGCATATTCCACGGCTGCACATTGCCACGCGGATGGGAACGCATGTACCCCAACTATGTGGGAAGTGAAGCCGTGCTTGCCAGCGAAAACATCTACTTCAATCAGCATTTCTGTGATGTCGAGGCAATCAACACAGCCACCCACCCATTCATCCGCAATACTGTGGGGTGTATGGAGTTCGGCGGTACGTTCCTCAACCGTCATCTGCACAAAGGCAATCAAGGCGGCAACACGCGTCGCACGACCGACTGCCATGAGTTGGCACAAGCCATACTCTTCCAGAATCCTATACAAAACTTCGCACTTACGCCCGAAAACCTCCGTCCGTTTGCCGAGGGTGGGGCACCCGAAGTGAGCCTCGACTTCATGCGCACAGTGCCAACCACATGGGATGAGACACAATTCATCGACGGCTATCCAGGCAAGTTCTGCATCCTCGCACGCCGACATGCCGACACTTGGTACATAGCAGGCAACAATGCTGAGGACGATTGCGACAAGGTACTCGACCTCTCTGCCTTCGTGAATAAGGGCGATGTAGTCACCCTCTTCAGCGACGATGCCACACGCGAACCGCAGAAGACGGAACTCAAGATAAAGGATCCGAAGAAGGTGAAGCTACACATCCTGCACGACGGCGGTTTCGTTATCGTGAAATAAAAACATCATATAATTATGTACGACAAGATATTCCTACTCACCGACACCACCACCCACGAGGTCTGTCTGCCCGTGGTGGCCGATATGGAGGCAATCAGCAAAGCATGCCACATCATCATACCTGCTACCGATGCACACAAGAACCTCGATTCGCTCACACATGTATGGGCAGAGCTGTCGTCGCATGGTGCCACACGCCACAGTTTGCTCATCAATCTGGGTGGAGGCATGGTGACCGACCTTGGTGGCTTTGCAGCCGCTACGTTCAAGCGCGGCATCGATTTCATTAACATCCCAACCACATTGCTCTCGATGGTCGATGCATCCGAGGGAGGCAAGACCGGCATCAACTTTGCAGGTCTGAAAAACGAGGTGGGAGTGTTCAAAGAGCCGGTAAAGGTAATTCTTGATACTCAGTTCCTGCGTACACTCGACCACGAGAATATCTTGTCGGGATATGCTGAGATGCTGAAGCACGGACTTCTGTCGCACGACGAGTCGATGCTGTCAGAGCTCCTTGCGTTTGATATCGATGCAACTGAGCTCGACTACGAACATCTGAAGCAGATGGTGCATAAGAGCGTAGCAGTGAAGCGACGCATTGTGCGCATCGACCCCACCGAGCACGGCAAGCGCAAAGCCCTGAACTTTGGGCACACCATAGGTCATGCACTCGAGAGTTTCGCATTGCAACGGGGCACTCCCATATTGCACGGATATGCAGTGGCGTGGGGCATGGTGGCCGAGTTGTACCTCTCGTCGGCATACTTCGAGTTCCCTACAGAATTGATGCGCCAGGTGGTGCACTTCATCACCGAACATTATGGCCGTTTCAGTTTCAGTTGCGACGACTACCCACAACTCTTCGACTTCATGCGTCACGACAAGAAGAACGAAGGCGACAAAGTGAGGTTCGCCCTTCTCAGCAGACCTGGAGTCATACGCATAAACCGCACCGTCAGCCGCGAACAGATATTCGAAGCACTCGATTTCCTGCGCGACGGACAATAGTAAGATTAAAGATTAACTCCCTCTTATCTCACTAAGAGGGGGTTAATACAGCCTATCATCCCCCTCTGGTGGAGATTGGTGCTGGCTTATAATTGATTTTATATTATATATTAAATAAGGTGTATCCATTACTATTCAACGAAAACCTGTTTACCCTGATATGGGGACATGAAAACTGGATTGTATCGGCTGTTCACGATAAAGAATCGACAGTCGCCAATGGTTCGTTGCGTGGTGCTACGCTCAGCCAACTCACCTACGAATGTGGCTCAAAGCTACTGGGTCAGAAGGTCGTGGATATGTATGGCGAGCAGTTTCCCCTGCTTATAAAGTTTATCGATGCACGCGACGACCTGTCTATCCAGGTACACCCCAACGACGAACTTGCCATGCAGCGCCATGGTTCGCTTGGTAAGACCGAGATGTGGTTCGTAATCGATGCCGAACCAGGGGCCAAACTCTACTCAGGTTTCAATCAGGCAATAACCAAATACGAGTATCAGAAACGAGTGGAAGATGGCAGCATATGCGAAGTGCTGCAGAGTCATCCGGTGAAACGAGGCGATGTGTTCTTCATCCCTGCCGGCAGGGTTCACGCCATTTGTGGAGGTATCTATCTGGCCGAAGTGCAGCAAAGCAGCGACATCACATACCGCATCTTCGACTACAACCGTCCTGGACTCGACGGACGTCCGCGACAACTGCATACCGAGTTGGCGGTCGATGCAATAGATTATCGTCTGTATCCAACCTACAAGACGCAATATCTCAAGAAAATCAACAAGCCGGTGGCCATCACCGAGTGTCCTTACTTCACGGTGAAGATACACAACATCACACGCCCGTTCCACCGCAAACTCTTCAAGTACGACTCGTTCATCATCTACATCTGCCTCGGTGGCGACTGCATCATCCGCATGCGCGACCGTAGCCTCGAAGTCGTCGATGTAGAACTATGCAAGGGTCAGTCGTGTCTCATTCCCGCTTCGTGTGCCGACCTCGACCTCGTGCCCAATAATCTCTCTGGTTCGGCTCAGTTGCTCGAAGTATATATCGATAACAAGCATTTCAACTAAGAAACATAATCAAATCATTAACTATAAATCCGATCTCTTATGATGAAAATAACTAAATGTGTTAATCTGTGGATTCTCTGCCATGATGTTGTCAACCCCCCATTATGGCAGCACCTGTTGTAACAGCCCCAGGCGTTACAAAGTCGATGCCTAAAGCTAAGCAGCGTTCTATCAAGAAGGTCGCACCCATTACTGTCACTACTCCACAAGGTACCGCACCTCGTTTGCCATGGCAGGTGTGGGTCACCTATAGTGACGGAACCGGAGAGTGGCGTCAGACCAAATGGACAAATTCTGCTCGTGCCACCGAAGAGGAGCAAGCAGCATATCCTGTCGGCAAGGAATATACTGTTGAAGGATACAGGGCCGCTATGCATACGCCATGGGTGGAGTTGGTAATGGCGAGATGTTCCGCCAGCCATACAGCCAGATGCTGTCGATGAATACCAGCGCCGACCGCGGATGGGGTGGTGAGACACGTCCAAATCCTAATATCAACGAGACATGCTGTGCATACAATCTGGCCAAACTCACAAGGGACCTCAACTCACTGCAACCGCTGCTCACTCAGGCAAAGCGCATTCGCAACAAGACCACCGAACTGCGCAAGGCTATCGACTATGCTGACATGGTTGTCGACTATGTGAACAACGGAAGTGGTACGCACGACCTCATCGAGAAGGCTACAGCCGGACTCAACGAAGCCCTCAAGACGGTGAGCGACCAGATGCCACAGCGTAAGAACGAACAATAACATTCAATCCCACAGAATTGCGGCGGTTTTATCAGCGTCGCACTTGATATCACATCATAAAACCCCGCTACGTCATCACGACGTGGCGGGGTTTTGCCTATAGGTCTTTGAACAAAAAATTACTGTTATTGATGCTTGTACTATTGGTCATTCCATCAAGAGATGCACCCCGAAACCGTAACAGAGAAAAGTTTTTTGATGCTTGTACTATTGGTCGTTCCACTCTTTTGGCTGTGGATGTGGGGCTGATAACGGGCTCTGAGCTTATCGTGTGTTGTTCACGCGAATCATAATGTGATCTGTGCGATGCTCGCTGCAGATGTTCACGTATCGATAAATTTCGCTTTCGCCAGGGACAATCTCGTGAGTGAAAAGTGTATCGTCGATTAATGCGACGGTAATTTTGAGGGTCGGCCATCCGTCGGACGAAGGGTCGAGATTGGTGAGCACGAGCGTGTCGGCGTTGATTTCAAAGCGATACATATTGATTGTCACGGGGTCGCATCGCTGCGGATAAATCAGTGTGTCGCCATGAATGATGTAGTGTGCTGCCACGTCGGTCCATGTGGGGTCGTAGGGATAGCAGTCGGGATGCGAGGGCAGATAGTTCCATGTGCCTTGCAGCGACGTTCTTATCATCGCATTCCACGAATATGTTTCAAATATGGCTTGCTCCGAAATGGTATAATTCTCATCGCCGGGGGCGCATGTAGCAAAGTCGTTTATCTTCCATCCGCCATATACGTTTTGCATCTCGAGGCGCACAGGGGTGACGTGGTTGCCGTTCTTGATATCGACAAACACCCACACCAGATTGGACTTCTTTACCTGGATTTTGTTGACAGTCATCGACATGTGGTGCCAATCCTGCCCCTGCACCCAGTGGTCCCAATCGATGGGAAATATGTCGCCGAAGGCCGTGCATATATTTGACACCTCAATGCGCTGTTGAAGGAGTAAGGTGGTGAGATAAGCGTCGGTATCGAAGTTGCTCTCCTCGTGCTTGCCTATATGTGAGTTATACCAACCAAACACATCGGCGTAAATCTCGGTGACGCGAGCCGTCACCTCTTCCTCCATCTCGGCCATCTCAACAAACGGTATTCCTGTCTCGGCTCTGCTCGACAGCGACTTTACTTTCCGACCACCATAGTTGCATGCAAGCAGTGCGGCGAGTGTGATGAGAGGCAGAAGGTAAAGTGTTTTCAGGCACGACAAACGTCCTGACTTTTTGCGCATCATCATGGCCAGACGTTTCTTTACTTCGCTTTGGTTGAAACTGTTGGTGATGGCCGAAGTGGGTCGGCAACAGGCCTTGTCGATGATGAGGTGCTGATATGCTGACAAGTCGTTGATGTTGTCGGTGGCTGCATGGTCGGCTTCGTATTCGTGTACATCGCGCAGGTCGCGACGAAGCATATACGACAGTGGTAGCCACCAAAGCACGATTGTCGTGATATCGGCAAGAAACAGATCGGTGGTATGACTGCAACGCACGTGGGTGAGTTCGTGGGCGAGTATCATTTTGCGCTCCGACGGGGGTTCGTTGCCGCTGAGAACTACGTAGTTGAACCAACTGAAGGGTACCTCCACTTTCGGGTTTTGAAGGATGTGGATACCTTTGCTGTCGGGCGTTTCAACTTGTCGGCTCGACGCAATGACGCGCAGGAGCGATGCCAATGAAATCATCCACCATAGCAACATGACTGCTGTGCCGATGAGCCACACCCACGAAAGGATGGTGAGCCAACTGATGCCGGAAGGTGTGTCGGCTGGTTTTTCTGTGTGCATGGGCGGCATGTGGCGGCTTTCGTTTTGCAGATTGATGGCGTCGATGTTGCCGGCAGGGGTTGTAGCCGATGGTGCTGTAGTGCTGTGAGTTGCAACCGTGGTGGTGGCGACAGGGGGTGTGGGTAGCCACGTGGGTTGATTTAGGGGCAGTGTGACGAGTGGAAGTGTCATGCTTATCAGCATGATACATAATAACACCACTCGATTTACTCGGTGGAATGTCTCTTTGCCGAGCAGCAGTCGATAGAGCGAATAGAGCAGTGTGATGCCTACTGCCCATCGCAACATGTAGAGAAATGCGGATAAAATCATGGCTGTTTGTTGTTTTGATGGTTAGAGGTTGGTTGATTTGTTGTGTGTCGGTCGTTTCAGGTTGTCGAGGAATTGCTCGAGTTCCTCTCGGCTCACGCGTTCGTCGCGCACGAGTGCCGACACGACATTCATGTAGGAATTGTCGAAATAGCGCTTCACGAGGTTGCTGAATCGGTTGCGTCCGTAGTCTTCCTTGCGAATGATGGGTGTGTAGATATAGCCTCGTCCGCGCACCACATGTGTGAGGAATCCTTTGCGCTCGAGGCTCTGAAACATGGTTGCAATGGTGTTGACATGTGGCTTGGGGTCGTCGTAGAGGTTCACGATGTCCTTCGGGGCGCATGGGCCGTAGTCCCAAATCCGTTCCATCACTTCTTCTTCGCTGGCGGTGAGTTTCTCTTCGTGTGTCATAGTGGTTATTGGTTTTTGTTGATGACTGATGTTGTTGGTTTCAACTATGTTTATAGTTTGATGCTGCAAAGATAAAGAAATTATTTGTTATGAGCAAATGTTTTTGATATTTTT
>JAFUSD010000153.1 GCA_017480685.1 Bacteroidaceae bacterium | reverse complement strand
CCTACCACCCCATCGGATACTTCGACGACGGTAGCAACAACCGCATGACACGCACTAACTTCGAAGAACAAAAGCACGGCTCCATCACCTACGTCAGCCGCAAGGAACTGAAGAAACTCATCAAGTATTGGGAAAAGTAAGACCTGTTTAATTGAGAATTGATAATTGAAGGGAAGTTCAAAGGAAACCCCTCTCTTATCTCCCCTCATCCCCTTGAGGGGACTGAGGGGTGACAATTCGGTTTTCTCCCCCTCGCACTCCCCCGAGGGAGAGAGGGGAGAGGATACCATCAGGATGGATAAAGCTCCTCCCCTTGGGGGCAATTGCGGAATCGTAGCAATTGGGGAGCAGAGCGACGGTGGGAGGCGGGGGAGAGGTTCTTATTAACTCCTTAAAAAGAGGCTTATACCTACTTCTCTTTCGCGAACTTTACAGGCACGCAGTACTTTTCACGAATAGGTACGTTTTTTTTCATACCAGGCTTCCACTTCGGCATCTGCTTCAACAGGCGGATTGCCTCGGCATCACACTCCTCGTTGAGTGAACGCACGACTTCGAATTCATCGCAATCGCCCGAAGGCAGTACCACAAAACCAATTACACAAGTTCCACTCACCTCTCCCGACTTTACACACTCAGGCAACTTGAGGTTGTCATCAATAAATTTCATCAAGGCTTCAACACCACCTATATACTCAGGCATAGTTTCATAAAACGTGCACATAAAGTCGTCGGCATCACCAGTCTGTGCCGGTACGACACTGTCGTTCAGTTCTTCTTGCAAAGTGCTGGCTGCATTATTATCTGCGCCACAAGCCACGGTTGCAAACATGAATATTGTTGCAACGATTGCTAAAGTAATGTTTTTGCTTCTGTCCATAATAGTTAATAATGAATCATGAATAATGAAGAATGAATAGCGGTTGCCACCTTGCCGGATGGAGTGTCCCGCCTGAAAGGGGGACGAGCGAAGCGGAGGGGGTGTACGCTTTAGATAATTGACAATTGAGAATTGACGATTAGCCTTTCGGCGCGTGCCTCCGGGGGCTACCCTACAACTGCATGCTTGGCGGCATCACGTCGTGACACTTCACACTCTGAGCCTTGCCGAGAGTGTAGGTGGCTGTCTGTCGCACATCGTCCACACTTGCTGCGAAGCGCACAGTGTATTTGCCGGCAGCTGTCTCCCAGCTTTGTGTCGTCTCGTTGTAGGATGCCAGGTCGTAGTTTGTGACGTGCATCGTCAGTGTCTGACTCTCACCTGGTTTCAGCTCGCGTGTCTTGGCAAACGACTTCAGCTCCACGGCCGGTTTCTCAAGTCCGCCCGATGGTGCCGATACATACAACTGCACAGCTTCCTTGCCTGCCACCTTGCCGCTGTTGGTGATGGTAATCTGTGCCGTGAATCCATCTTTCGTAGCCTTTACTGCAGGCTTTGAATAGGCGAATGTAGTGTAGCTCAGTCCGAACCCGAACGGATATGAAACGGCACGTCCGGTGGTCGAGAAGTATCGGTAGCCCACGTTCAGGCCTTCCTTATGTAGCGTGTAGTCCTGGAACTCGGTCATGCGTCGTCCCTCTGCCTGTCGGTTTCCTGCCTGTCGTATGTTGGGGAAGTTCATGCTCGATGGCAGGTCGAGCAGTGTGAGAGGCCATGTCATCGAGAGTTTTCCCGATGGGTTCTGCTTGCCAGTGAGCACATCGGCCACGCTGTATCCACCTTCCTGTCCCGGCTGCCATGCCAGGAGTATGGCGTCGGGCTTGCCTTTCCACGAAGCCGTCTCGAGCACATTACCCATGTTGAGCACCACAATGACTCGCTTGCCAGCCATGTGGAAGGCTGTGCATACGTCGTCCACGAGTTGTTGTTCCACGTCGGTAAGGCGGAAGTCGTCGGCCTCCTTGCGGTCGCCACCCTCGCCTGCCTGGCGTCCGATGGTGATGATAGCCACTTCCGACTCGCGTGCCTGTGCATCGATTACATTGCGTGGAACCGCCATCTCAGGCGTCACAGCCTTGCCCCAGAACCAGCCGCCGCGTGCCGCAGTGGCTGCGGTGAGCTTCGACTGGTAGTCGCGATAGCTGTTGTAGAGGTCGCTCAGTCGTTGGTTGACACTGAGTCCTGCCTCGCTGAGTCCGGTCATGAGGTCTATGGTGTATGCCTTGTTCACATCGCCCGACCCTGTGCCGCCTGCGATGAAGTCGTAGGAAGTGACACCGAATACCGACACCTTCGTCACGCCGCTGAGGGGCAGTGTGGCGCCTTCGTTCTTCAGCAGCACCATGCCTTCGGTGGCACTCGAGCGGGTGACAGCCGCATGAGCCTTGAGGTCGGGTTTGTTCGTGAACTTATACCCCTTGAAGCTTGGGGTCTTGACTATATACTCCAGAATGCGACGCACACAGATATCGAGGTCCTTCTCGCTCAGTTCGCCGCTCTTCACCTTGGCTATCACGTCGTTGGTTTGCGATGCGTTGCCCGGTTCCATGAGGTCGTTGCCTGCATGAATCTGTGCCGCCGTGTTGCGCAGGCCAGTCCAGTCGGTCATCACGATGCCCTGGAATCCCCATTCGTCGCGCAGGATGGTGGTGAGCAGGTCGCGGTTCTCCTGTGTGAACGGTCCGTTCAGTCGGTTATACGACGACATGATGGTCCACGGCTGTGCCTCGCGCACCGCAATCTCGAATCCTTTCAGATAGATCTCGCGCAGTGTGCGCTGGCTCATCACCTCATCTACATTTTGCCGGCTCGTCTCCTGTGAGTTGCCTGCAAAGTGTTTCATCGACGTACCCACGCCCTGACTCTGAATGCCCCTGACGTATGCCGCAGCAATCTTGCCGGTGAGCAGCGGGTCTTCGGAGTAGTATTCGAAGTTGCGTCCGCACAGCGGCGAGCGGTGTATGTTCATGCCCGGCGCCAGTAGCACGTCGCAGCCATATTCCAGCACTTCGTTGCCGATGGCCTGTCCCACCTGCTCCACCAGTTCGGCGTTCCATGTACATGCCAGTGCCGTACCTACAGGGAATCCCGTGCAGTAGTATGTTGCCTGGTCGCCCTGTCGGGTAGGCGATATGCGCACACCGGCCGGTCCGTCGGTCAGCACCGTCGATGGGATTCCCAGTCGCGGTATGGCCTGTGTGTTGCCAGCCGCACCCGGCACCTGATGCGAGTGAGCGCCAAGCATACCGTTGCCGTCAGCACCTGCCGGAGCCGAAGCACGGTTGGAGCCCACCACCAGTGTGGCCTTCTCTTCGAGGGTCATTGCCTTCAGTACTTCGTCGATGTTGTTTTCCTGCAGCCGCACCTGCGCACTGCCGCCCATGCCTACGACAGCCAGCATGGAAGCAAGGATGAGAGGTTTGTTCATCGTCTTTTAAAGTTAGTTTTTTATTACGATTAATGTATGCCACAAAGTTACAACTTTTCGGTTCATCCGACATTTCGAGTGATATATTGATAAGATAATGAAGAAAACCGCTGAACATTTTGTATATTTGAATAACCACAAACAAATGTACAAGTATGAACAGCAGTTTTCTATATCATGCCTGGGGTCTGTACACCCAT
>JAFUSD010000152.1 GCA_017480685.1 Bacteroidaceae bacterium | reverse complement strand
CGGGTTGTGTGCGTGTCTCAAATCCTTGCGGACGGAATGCGCGTTCGTTGGTTGTGCCGTCAGAGCTGTAAGCGCGTTCTACACGTGTGAAGCGTTGGCGTGGGCGTTTCTCGCCGTTGTTTTCTTGCCAGTTTTCGTTTTCCATAATGTTTTTGTTTCTTTGTTTTCGTTTGTTTATTTATTCACATAAATATATATATATGTCTCAAAACCTTGTGTCTGTCGATTGAAATGTTAGTGTGTGTGGTTGTTTTGAAATGATAGTGTGTGTGGTATGTCTCGTGTGTCGACGTTGTGTGTCAGATGCCGCAGTATGTTTGTGGCGATATGCGTCGCAGTTCTTGCTTCACGCGCTCGTCGACATCTAGTTGGTCGATGAATTGTGTGATGCTTTCGCGCGTGATGTGCTGGTTGGTGCGTGTGAGTTGTTTCAGCGCTTCGTAGGGGTTTGGATATCCCTCGCGGCGCAGTATCGTCTGTATTCCCTCGGCACATACTGCCCAGTTGCCTTCGAGGTCGCGCTCGATGGCTTCGGTGTTGATGATGAGTTTGCGGAGGCCTTTCAGGGTGCTTTGCAACGCTATGACCATGTGACCCATCGGCACTCCTATGTTGCGCAACACGGTGGAGTCGGTGAGGTCGCGTTGCAAGCGCGATGTGGGCAGTTTCATGGCCAGATGGTTGAGCACTGCGTTGGCTATTCCAAGGTTGCCTTCCGAGTTTTCGAAGTCGATGGGGTTCACCTTGTGTGGCATCGCACTCGACCCCACTTCGCCTGCCTTTATCTTCTGCTTGAAGTACTCCATCGAGACGTACATCCACATGTCGCGGTCGAGGTCGATGATGATGGTGTTGATGCGCTCCATGGCTTGGAATATGGCTGCCAGGTTGTCGTAGTTGCTTATCTGGGTTGTCCACTGCTCGCGCTCAAGGCCGAGTTGCTGACTCACGAAGTGGTTGCCGAATTCGCGCCAATCGATGTCGGGGTATGCCACATGGTGGGCGTTGTAGTTGCCTGTTGCTCCTCCAAACTTGGCCGTTATCTTGCATGCCTTGAGTTGCTCCATCTGCTCGCCGAGGCGGTAGGCAAAGACGCGTATCTCCTTGCCCAGGCGTGTGGGCGAGGCGGGTTGGCCGTGTGTCTTGGCAAGCATGGGTATGTCGGCCCATGTGTCGGCTTCGTGGTTGAGTTCTGCGATGAGTTCGCCAAGCATGGGGTAGTACACCTCGTCGAGCGCCTCCTTGAGCGAGAGCGGCACGCTCGTGTTGTTGATGTCTTGGCTTGTAAGGCCAAAGTGTATGAACTCCTTGTGGCGTGTGAGCGGCTCGCCGATGCGGTCGATTTGCTCTTTTATGAAGTATTCCACGGCTTTCACGTCGTGGTTGGTTGTCTGCTCGATTTCCTTCACACGTGTAGCGTCGTCGGTCGTGAAGTTGAGGTATATGTCGCGCAGCTGCTGCTGACATGGCTCTATGTCGTCGATGCCGAGTGTCTTGGCCAGTGTGATGAAGTATTCGATTTCTACCCTCACGCGATAGCGTATGAGTGCGAATTCAGAGAAGTATTGTGACAGTGGTTGTGTCTTGGCTCTGTATCGTCCGTCGATGGGCGATATGGCGGTGAGGTCTGACAGTTTCATTTCTGTACTTGTTTTTTGTGTTCGGCTTGTATGCGTAGTGTTGTGTATAGTTCTATTGCAACGAATATCATGAATGGCAGTAGCCATGCGGCGGGTGTGGCGCGCAGGATGTGGTCGCCTATTTCAATACCGTCTATCTTGCCGTAGATGAACATGAGGATTGCAGCAATAATCAGCATGATGATGCCTATGTATTGCTGTATGTACAGCCTTCGCAGGGTGATGCCCGCCTTGGCGGCGTCGTGCCGTGTGGCGAAGCGGCCTATGGCCATAAGTATGGCGCCGATGGCAAAGATATACTTCATGACGGCGGCTTGGCTTATCCAGCCAGCTGCTCCTATCACGACTAATGTCTCGCCTATGGTGGCTATGGTGGGTGGGATGGTGGTTTTGTTCATCGGTGGTGGCTATTCGCCGTCGGCTATGACGAAGATATCCTCATCTTCGGTCTTCATGTAGTATTTCTCGTGTGCTACGCGCTTCACAGCTTCGGGGTTGTTTCTTATTCGTTCAAGTTTTTGTTTGTCTGTGTTGTATGTATCGATTTCGTGCTTTATGTTTGACCGCAGTTCTGCAATCTCTTGCTTCTGGGCATAGCGTCGCACCAGACAGTGGTCGCCGATGAATCCTATTCCAATGGCGAAGATGGCTATCGAGATGTAATACTTGTAGCGCATGAAGATATGTCGGAGTGCATGACGCATGGAGGTATATTTGTCTTGTTGTTTATGAAAACCGGCTGCGAAGTTACGAAGTTTTATCCGATTGACCAAATATTTATAGGTGAAGTTGCAACTCTGTCTCCATATTCTTCAACAGAGGGTACTTTTTTTTCAGTTGAGTGTACAACTGTGTCTTTGTCAGCACTGTGGTGTGTTTAGCTTGTGTGGTCACCACTTTTATGTCCATCTTGGCTTTGCCCAGGGTCTTGGCCATGTAGGCGCCGAGTGTTGCTGCTATCTGCTGATATTGTGTCGACACAACGGGGTTGTCGGCTTGCAGCTCTATGGTTGTCTCGTCTATGATGCGTGGAACTGCTTGATCCAGACGGCTGCGCAGTGTGCGCTTCTCGTCGGGCAACTGACTGGCAAACTGGCGTATGGCCAGTATGTAGCGTGTGTCGGTGCCGGCTGCTGCCGTCATGGCTGCATCGGTTGCCGCTGTGGCTGTATCGGCTGTCGTGTTTGCCGTCGTGGCTGTCGTGTTTGCCGTCGTGGCAGTCGTGGCGGCATTGGTTGTAGTGGGGCGTGTGGCGTTGCCGGCAGCTACTGCTATCTTCGTTGCCAGCTTTACGAATATGGGTTTAAGCGTCTTCCTGGGGCTACGCCCCGCGGCAGGTGTGTCGTCTCCCTGAGTCAACTGTGCTATCTCGATGAGGGTTATCTCGACGAGCAACCGTTTGTTTTGGCTTTGCTTGTATGCCAGGTCGCAATCGGTGCATTTGCGTATGGCGCTATATAGGAACTGAGGCTTGCACTTGGCCGACTGCTCGTGATATCGCTTACGGATGTCGTCGTCTTGGTCGATGAGAGGCATGGTGCTTTGATCGCGTGTCAGCATCAGGTTGCGCAGGTGATTCATGAGGCCGCCTACGAAGTGGCTGCCCTCGAAACCCTTGCTCACAATGTCGTTGAAGGTCTTGAGCACTTCAGGGATGTTGCCTCCGAGCAGGTAATCCACTATCTTGAAGTAGTAGTCGTAGTCGAGTACGTTAAGGTTTTCGATGGTCTTCTGATAGGTGATGTTGCCCGAGCAGAAAGCGGCCACCTGGTCGAATATCGACAGCGCATCGCGCATACCGCCGTCGGCCTTCTGTGCGATGACGTTGAGGGCGCTTTTCTCGGCTTCAATGCCTTCCTGTTCTGCCACATGTGCAAGGTGATTGACCATGTCGGTCACGCTCATGCGGTTGAAGTCGTATATCTGGCAGCGGCTCAGTATGGTGGGCAGCAGCTTATGTTTCTCGGTGGTGGCAAGGATGAATATGACATACTGCGGCGGCTCTTCCAGTGTTTTGAGGAAGGCGTTGAATGCGGCGTTCGACAGCATGTGAACCTCGTCGATGATAAACACCTTGTAGTGTCCCACCTGAGGCGGTATGCGTGTCTGCTCTATGAGTTTCTTTATCTCCTCCACTCCGTTGTTCGATGCAGCATCGAGTTCGTAGATGCTGAGCGAGCGTCCCTCGTTGAATGCACGGCACGACTCACATTCGCCGCATGCCTCGCCGTCGCTCTTCGGGTTGAGACAGTTGATGGTCTTGGCGAATATGCGTGCGCATGTGGTCTTGCCCACACCACGAGGTCCGCAGAAGAGGTAGGCATGAGCCAGGTGCCCCGTCTGAATGGAGCGCATGAGGGTAGTGGTGAGGGCCGACTGACCCACCACGGTGTCGAAAGTCATAGGCCTGTATTTGCGGGCCGATACTATGTAGCTGTTGGTTTCCATCGTTGCTGCTATGTCGATTGGTGTGCGACGGCAGGCTCCTGTTCGGCTGCCGATGCTGTCGCACGGTTATCATGGTGCAAAGATACGAAAAAGTAGTGAATGCATGGTGTGCATATCCGAAAAATCTTGCGCTATTGTCGATATTTTTCCCTCCCTGTGCATATTTTTCAGTGTGACGATACCGAACTTTTGCTACGCGTACACAGAACTTTTGCTACGCGTACACAGAACTTTTGCTACGCGTACGCAGAAGTTTTGTCGCGCTTACATAGAAGTTTTGTCGCGAGTATATAGGAATTCTTAAATTTTCGACGTAAATTTAATAATTTTCGGCCGAAAATTTACTGATTTTCCACCGAAAATTTAATAATTTGCGACGTAAATTTAAGAATTAGTACGTACGTGAAGTAAAACTTCAACGGTGTTACAATAAAACTTCAACGCTCTTTCGATAAAACTTCAACGGTGTTTCAATAAAACTTAGCTGATGTTATGATATTACCAAGCCCTTCCTTCCCGCCAATGCGTCTATTCGAGCAATGCGGGCAGTTCCCTGATGTTGCTCAGTCGCGCCATGCGTTCGTGCTCGTATTCCTCGAAGAGTTCGTACTGCCACATGCGCTTGTAGGGCACGTGGATGCCGATGCCGCCGAGTTGAAGCACAGGGTGGATGTCGCTCTTGAACGAGTTGCCCACCATCATAAACTCGGCAGCGGTGATGCCCAACCGCTTGAACAGCGATGCATATTCGTCGGCTCCCTTCTCCGACACTATCTCTACGTGGCTGAAATATGGTGCGAGGCCCGAGCGTTGCAGTTTGTTTTGCTGGTCGAGCATATCGCCTTTGGTGAGGCACACCAGTTGGTAGCGGTGCCGGCCATACAGTGTGCGCAGCGTTTCAACCACTCCGTCGAGCGGCGTGGCGGGGTTGAGCAGCAGATCCTGACCCATGCGCAGTATGTCGTGAAGCGTAGCGGCATCGACCGTGTCGTGACTCATCTCGAGTGCGTTCTGAATGAGCGAGAGCACAAAAGCCTTCGTTCCGTAGCCCATCGTGGGCATGTTCGACTTCTCTACCTCGTAGAGTGCGGCGCGCACTTCGGCTTCGCTGCCGTATGCCGATAGCAGTTGGCAGTAGCGTGCCTCGGTGCGGTCGTATAGTGTTTGGTTGTCCCAGAGGGTATCATCGGCATCGAAGGCGATGACCCGTATGTTGGATGTGTTCATATCGATGTCTTGAAGTTGACTAATGTTTTCACCACCTCGTCCTTATCGTCGGTGAGGGTGAGCAGCAGGTTCTTGTATCGTCCGGTTTCCGACAGGTGTTTCAGCAGTGGGTAGATAGGCATGTCTTCAGTCCAGAACTGTCGGCCGAGGAATATCATGGGGCTTGCAAAGTCGTAGGAGAGGTAGTGGTTTTGCACCGCATCCTGGAATATCTCCTGCATGGTGCCTGCGCTGCCGGGCGTGTAGATGATTCCTCCGAACGCTATGGTGAGTATCACGTCCTCGCGAATCGAGTTGTCGAAAAACTTTGCAATATGTGTGGCAAACGGCGTGGCAGGTTCGTGGCCGTAGAGCCAAGTGGGGATTCCGAGGCTTTTGTAGCGTGTCTGAGGATAGTCGCGCATCACCGCCATGGCGCTTTCCAGCCATCCTGTATCGCGGAAACTGGGTGCAACTCTCAATCTGTGTATCGCTGCTGCCACTTCCTTGTCGGGATGTCCGGCCAGCCATGCACCCAGGTGGGTGGCTTCCATAGCTCCGGGACCTCCGCCGCTCACCATCAGGAAGCCGCGCTCTGTCAGGGCTTTGCTTATGAGTACTATCTCGCGAAACATAGGGTCGGTGCGCAAAAGGCCGTGTCCGCCCATGATGCCCACGTTGCCTTTGGGCTTGAAGTCGGAAAGGAACGTGAACAGGGCATTCTGCATCGCGTTGTCGTGAAGGCATCGCGCAAGCGACTCAAGTGTGCTGAACGACCGTTTGCCCGTCTTCGTGAAGTGTTGATATACGTGTGCGTCGAACGTGTCGTCGACCGACGTAGCGTCTTCACTGTCGAATCCAGCATAGAGCGAATCGGCGTTGTAGAGCTCGCGCGGACTTATGTCGTAGGGTACGTATCGAAGATAATCCTCGATTTCGTTGAGTTTTTCGATGTCGAATGTCTGGTTAATCATAGGTTTCTGGTATTTAGTTCTGACTTTTGGTTTCTCTCGCTCATGGCCTTCATCCGTAGTGAAGGGGTGGGGCAGGCGGTTATTTTATCTCGATGCTCTCTATCAGTGTGGCTCCTCCGCCCACCGTGCCTGTGTGTTGCAGCATGAACGACTTGCCGCTGGTGGCTGCAGCAACCTTTGCGGTGAGCGTCTGCTTCTTGCCGTCGTGCTTCAGAGTGGCAGTAATCGTCTCTTTCTTCATGCTCACGTTGATGGTGCATGGGGTGCGGAAGAGCTCGCATTTCTGACGCTCGGATATCGCGCTCACCATGCCCTCGCGGTATTCCACGATGGAAACTTCGACTGCGTGGTCGTAGTCGGGGGTGCGCTCTATGCGAAGTCCGTAGCCGCTCAGCGTCTGCATGTCCATCGCGATGCATACATCCATGTACTGCCCCGTGGCGCTTCCGAATCCCTGACCGGCCGATTTGCATGGCGCTACCTCGAGCGTGACGGCATGAATGGGCTGGCGTGTGGCATCGGGAGTGATGTGGATGCGTGCTCCGCGCTGCGACTGCACAAAGCCTTTCAGCCCCTCGGCGCCATCGGGAGCGGTGCCCCAGTACCATGTCTCCCGACTTGTGTCGGGTTGCCACGAGTAGGATGCCGTGTCTTTCGGTTTGAAAGCATCAAACACATACACGTATCCGTCCTCCATCTTCCGGCCGTCGATGCGCTCATGAACCTGTGGCAGAGGCACGTAGGGCGTATCGTCAATCTTCACCGGCTTGCCGTTCAGCGTAACGTTTTCGGCCGAACACAGCTCGGGATGATTCTCCTTACACCACGCAAGGCTCACCTTGTGGTCGCAATGCAGGCGCACGTCCTTCAGATGTATAGGCCCGGGAACCTTCGTAAAGTATTGTGTGCCTTGAGTTTTGATGTCGATATCGCAGTCGTTGAACCATGCGCCGCGGCTCGTGGAATAGAACGGCTTGCTGCTATAGAAGGTGAGGTGGCACTTGTTGTACGTCCCTTCGGCCAGCGCATCGTCGGTACATTCCATGTGGCAACACTCAAACACGGCATTGCGAGCACCGATAAAGTTGCACAAGTTCAGCCGGCTGATGAAGCGGCAGTTGCGTGCCACCACGCTGTCGCTACCTACACACACGGCCAGCTGTGCTTGCACCACCGCTTCGGCTCGCTTCTTGCGCGAGAGTTCGGGGCGCAGTGGGTAGTCGAGGTCTACGTTGCAATAGTTGCCGTAAGTGATGTTTTCGGTGTGAATCTTGCGACAACGGAACTGAAACATAGTGAAGTTGCCTATCGCTCCATGCGTCTGGCCGCGGTTCACGGCCAGTACCGTGTTCACGGCGTCGGGGTCGGTGCCGATGATTCTGATGCTGTTGCAGCGAATCGTGGCAGCAAACGGAGTGCCGCCATCGCTGCGACGCACCGTCGGGTCGTCGGGGTCGTCGAGCCAATACACCCCGGGCGCGATGCGAAGCGTGTAGTCGGCATCGGGCGCTGCATTGATGTCTGCAATGGCTTTGAGCAGTTGCTCTGTATTTTCAATGTTGAAAGTCTGTGCTGTGATGGTGCTGACGGTCAGCCACATCAGGCTACATACGAAGATGATTAGCTTCATAGAT
>JAFUSD010000151.1 GCA_017480685.1 Bacteroidaceae bacterium | reverse complement strand
TGAGGGTCTCGTCGTTGAGCATGCGGCGGAATTTCTTCAGGACTGTGGGTATGACTGCGATGCCGACCACAAACCAAAGCTCGAGGTAGGCCACGAGTTTGCCTATCTCCATGAGCATCTCAGTGCCTTCAAACTGCTGTTTCACTGCTATCGACGAGAGCAGCACCATGAGGACGACGGCAAAGAGGTCTTCGACGATGAGTATGCCAAACACCACCTTGGCAAACTTGTGGCTGCCGAGGTTCATGTCTTCGATGGCCTTGAACACGATGGTGGTCGACGACATGCAGAGCATACCGCCGAGGAAGAGGGAGTTGATTTCGTTCCATCCCAACAAGCGTCCGATAAGGAATCCGCTCGACATCATGCCCACCACTATAGTGCCGGCAGCAATGAGGGCAGTGCTTCCCATCTGGAGCAGTTTCTTGAAACTGAACTCGAGCCCCATGGCAAACAAAAGGAAGAGCACACCGATTTCGCCCCACGTGTCGACGCTGTGTGTGTCGCCTATCCACGACTGTCCGCACACATAAGGGCCGGCAATGAGTCCTGCCACGATGTAGCCGAGCACCACCGGTTGCTTAAACAGTTTGAAAAGCAAACTCGTGATGCCTGCTGTGAGCATTATTATACATAGGTCTTGTATCATTAATTTACGATTTGGCGATTTGACGTTTTATTCACCTCCCCATGCCCTACTCTTCGTCGAGATGGTTGTCCCACAGGTAGTGCTGCGTATCCTTGGCAATCACGCCCGAGAGCAGGATGAGTGCCACAAGGTTGGGTATGGCCATGAAGGCATTCATGAGGTCGGCTATGTTCCACACGAGGTTGAGACTCAACACCGAGCCCGCAACCACGAGCAGCACCCACAGCACACGGTAGCTCAACACGGCACGACGTCCGCCCAGATACTCCATGGCGCGTTCGCCGTAGTAGCTCCAACCCAGTATGGTGGAGAAAGAGAAGGTGATGATGCCGAAGGTGAGTATGGGTGTACCTACATAGGGAATCATTCCAAACGCTTTCTTGGTGAGCATGCCACCATCCTCCTGGCTTATCTCGGGATATGCTATGATGCTGGTCACAACCACCAGTCCTGTTATGGCACATATCACGACCGTGTCCCAGAATGTACCAGTCGACGACACTAATGCCTGACGCACGGGGTTGCGTGTCTGAGCAGCGGCAGCCACAATCGGAGCCGAGCCCATGCCCGACTCGTTGGAGAACAATCCGCGAGCGATGCCATAGCGTGCTGCCATCATGACAACGGTTCCCGTAGCACCACCTCCGGCGGCTCGCGGCGAGAAGGCTTCGGTCACGATAAGGCTCAGTGCCTCGCCCAGATATTGATGATTGACAATCAAGATGTAGATGCATCCCAGCACATAGAGTACCGCCATGAAAGGCACGAGGCGAGTGCAGAGATGTGCTATGCTTTTCACTCCGCCGATAATCACAAAGCCCACGATGGCTGCGACCACGAATCCGGTGACGAGTTTGCAGGTATCGGGTGCTATAAAGTCGGCACAGACAAGGCTTATGTTCTCAGAGATGGCATTTGCCTGCACCGTGTTGCCGATTCCGAAAGCAGCGATGGCAGTGAAGACACAGAAGACCACGCCCAGCCATTTCATGCCGAGACCGCGCTCGAGGGCATACATAGGACCGCCCATCATGCGTCCGTTGGCATTGCGCACGCGGTATTTTATGGCCAAAAGCCCTTCGGCATACTTGGTTGCGATGCCAAACACGCCGGTGAGCCAGCACCAAAGCACAGCCCCAGGGCCGCCCAGCGATATGGCAGTAGCCACACCGATGATGTTGCCGGTACCGATGGTGGCGGCCAGCGAAGTGGCGAGCGCACCAAACTGGCTCACGTCGCCGCGAGCGTCGGGGTCTTTCTTTACTGACAGACGGATAGCCGTACCCAGTTTGCGCTGTGGTACTTTCAGTCGGAATGTAAGGAAGATGTGGGTGCCAAGTAGGAGTACAATCATAGGCCATCCCCACATCATGCTGTTGAGTGCATCGATGATGGATGAAAATGTATGCATTTGTATGTCAAATTCTCACTTAAAAACTAATGTGCCTTGTGCCAATAAGATGCATCACTACATGCTTTGGCATTGCAAAGATAGCAATTTTCGCAATTAAATGGAAACAAACAAAGGTGAAAACTACACCATGCGGGCGTTTTTTTCAAAACAATACATTGTTTTCGCACTTATGACATAATAATCGGTCGTAAAAAACGTGCTTCGCAACGCGATTGATTGCATTGCGAAGCACGTTGATTGAATTGCGGCAGCGCTATCGGTTGCGTTGCGAAACACGTTGATTGAGTTGCGGCAGCGTTATCGGTTGCGTTGCGAAGCACGGGGTACTACAACTCGGCGTCCTTCAGCCGTTCGGCATTTTCGGCTACGATGAGGTGGTCGATACAGTCTTGGATGTCGCCGTCCATGAATGCAGCGAGGTTGTAGATGGTGTAGTTGATGCGGTGGTCGGTGATTCGTCCTTGCGGATAGTTGTAGGTGCGAATCTTGGCCGAGCGGTCGCCTGTGCTGACCATAGTCTTGCGTCTGGAAGCTATGTCGTCGATGTATTTTTGGTGTTCGCGGTCGTAGATGAATGTGCGCAGGCGTGCCAGGGCGCGTTCCTTGTTCTTGGGTTGGTCGCGTGTCTCGGTACATTCCACCAGGATTTCCTCTTCGATGCCGGTGTTGGGGTTGCGCCACATGTAGCGTGCACGAACTCCCGATTCCACCTTGTTGACGTTTTGTCCGCCTGCACCCTGGCTGCGGAATGTGTCCCACTTCACGGCTCCCTCGTTTATCTCGACATCGAAGGGTTCGGCTTCGGGCAGTACGGCCACGGTGGCGGCACTGGTGTGTACGCGTCCTTGGGTCTCGGTGGCTGGCACTCGTTGCACTCGGTGCACTCCCGACTCGTATTTCAGAATGCCATACACTCCTTCGCCCGTCACGTTGAAGATGATTTCCTTGTATCCGCCCGATGCTCCTTCCGAGAAGCTCGAGACGGTGACTTTCCATCCTTTCATCTCGCAATACTTGGAGTACATGCGGAAGAGGTCGCCGGCAAACAGTGCAGCCTCGTCGCCACCGGTACCTCCGCGTATCTCCATCACCACGTTCTTTCCGTCTTCGGGGTCGGCGGGCACGAGCAGCAATTTTATCTCCTCCTCGAGTTCTGGCAGCCGGTGTTCAGCCGTCTGAAGTTCCTCGCGAGCCATGTCGCGCATCTCGGGGTCGTCCTCCGATGCGAGCAGTTCGCGTGCTTCGTCGGCGTTTTGCATGCACTGGATGTATTCTTTGCGTGCACGCATCAGTTCGCTCAGGTCTTT
>JAFUSD010000150.1 GCA_017480685.1 Bacteroidaceae bacterium | reverse complement strand
CTCTTCCTTTGTATATTTGTTCCATGTGCTATCGTTGATCACCATTATACACTTATAGTAACGAGCATGGTCAATGATTTCCATGGTCGAGTCCACTTCTCCGTCGGCCACCTGCCTGATAAAAGACGATTTGTAGGGTAGCACATTAAAGGCATCATACACTGTAAATGACTTTGTGTAGTCAATGACATGAATCGTCTGGCCCGATTTGTTTTGGAACCTGATGGCATAATAAGGCCGTTCAGCATATTCTTCTTCACACATTGCAAACAATGTTGCAATGCATATTGTAATCACGATAATATAAAATGTTTTGTTCCTCATTTATGATTGTGCATTTGTTGGTTAAACATATTATCTTAATGATATTTTATATTGTAATTAATATTTTCCAATTGTTCAAGTGTAAGAATATATCTTTTGTCAAATTTAATACTATCAATATTTTCATTTATTAATGTAGTCTCAAACGTGTGTCGTTTTAATACTACAACATGCAAGATGTTGTCATGTTCTGATACAAAATGTATGGATCTAGTTTCTTTTGGGGAAATGTTTTGCCACAATGATAATAATTGAGAATCATTCAATGAACGTTCTATCATTGCTTCATCATGCGAGCTAAATACACAGATTGTATCGCTTGACAAATTAGTAAGTAATACTTCATTATAGTTTTTATCTTCACATGTAAATGCAACAAATAGTACCGATAGAATAAATACTGATGAATTCGCAATACAAATCAATCTTTTCATAATTTAAACTTACTTAAATCTTTTAATAAACTATTGTATAATAAAATGCTTGTCTTGAAAGTACTTTCCTAATCGTGGGTTATAATAGGGAGAGTAACCTCCATTTTTAAAAACATTAATATCAAAAATGTTATCGTGGTTATTAGAATAACTTGACGTAGGACCATACTTCTTGTCAAAGTATTTTGCTCCTTTTGTGCTAGCATCTATTTCAAACCATTTTGAAGAGTGATTATAGTTTGAATTCATTCTTGCTATTGTTGCACTTACCAAACTGGGAGCTCCAATAGAATAAATATAAGCAGGTCCCCATTGCTGACTTTGTATATAATGCCCATATTCATGGACAAACAGATTGTCTTGCCATGTACCTCTGTATCCATTAGGTCCGAAAGAGTAATGTCCGATTGTAAACGCAGAATTGTTATCTCCTGTAGGGCCTGCTATGGCAAGCATTCCATCCATTTCAGATACTCCGGAAACAGCGCCGACAAGATTTAGTCCTTGAGCAATAGTGTTTCCTACAAGAGAGTTTACTAATCCCCATGTCCATTTGTTAAGAATCTGCCCAAGAGAGCCAGTGAACATACCAAGGTCTATCTTCAGAGAATTCTCGGTTCTTGTCCAATCAAAATGGAAAATATTAAAATTCCAATCTGCGACATTTCGCACAATGTCAATAAAGATATTTGCAATCCATTCAAAAGGAAACTTCCCATCCGGATCGACATACCGGCACGGATTGTTGTTGCCATAGTCGTAGAGGTTCAGCCCGTGCATGGGGTCATACTCCTTGTCGGTGTACTTAAACTGCTGGTATTCCTGCCCGCTGCTCAGGGCCGTGGTGCCGCCAAGGGCATAGTAGATGTTACTCTGATAACTCATTAATAGTAATATGTTATTATGTTTCTTGGGGTATATGGTTCGCTTATTAGTTCGATTAATTTCTTATATTGAGCATCTTCGATATTACCCTTGTTCATTTCATCATCTAAATACTCTTGAATTGACACGGGTTGTGAAATCGTGTAATGTTCTTTACTTTCAATCTCTTTATAAATAAATGGAATAGTATAATTTGCACCTGATTCTATTAAATATATGGCCAAATCATAATTACCCATTGACAATGCTTCAAACAAAGGTGTCACATGAAAATAAAAACACATGTTTACGTCTGCACCATGCTCGACCAAGTATTTGACAATTGTCATATCTTTTTTCCCGTAGCAAGCAAATGTTACAGCATCATGTAGTGGTGTACAAACATATTCGTAGCGACCATGTTTCTTTTTTGTTCCAAAACCGAAAGAATTAATTTCAGCACCATGAAGCAGGAGGGCTTCCACATATCTCACATCATGTGTATGTGTAGCAAAATGCATTGCTGTCATTCCATTACCCCATTCCTGGATATTCACGTCGGCATTATGGTCCAATAGTGACATGAATGCTTCATAATGCATATTACTTATACTCTGCATCAACACTGTACAACCCCATATAGGCTCTCTGAAATCAACCAGCTCCGGATTATCATTCAATATCTTGTCTATACGAGACACATCGTTGTCACATACGGCTAATGCCAGTCCCCAAGCAGGAGTATCTTGAAACGCCCTACAATCCTTAAAAGAATTAATTCCGTCATCCTTTGAGGTTGGAATGAAACGAGTAACCTTATGACATTGCACGAAGCACGTACAGAATATTAGTATGTATAAACACTGAACAATTTTTTTCATCTTATAAG
The DNA here is from genome assembly GCA_017480685.1 of Bacteroidaceae bacterium. Classification (GTDB taxonomy): domain Bacteria; phylum Bacteroidota; class Bacteroidia; order Bacteroidales; family Bacteroidaceae; genus Colivivens. The sequence goes on along the minus strand of JAFUSD010000150.1, from coordinate 2,903 downwards.
TTCTGTCATTTTAAAGTAATTATTAATAGGTTCAAGCCATGCATCGGGTCATACTCCTTGTCGGTGTACTTATACTGCTGGTATTCCTGCCCGCTGCTCAGGGCTGTGGTGCCGCCAAGAGCATAGTAGATGTTATTCTGATATATATAACCGATGCTGCTAACAATCACGCGGTTGCTGCCAAGATGGTCCTTGATATAGTATCTCGGTATTGCTACGGTGTTGTATAGCATCAGGTACCCTCCATCGAAATTATAACGCCTGGCCTGACCATTCGGACATACATAGCTGCCGATATATTCTGTGGAATCGACCGACAGGGTTTCGGATGAAGGCAGTGTGGCTGTCTGATTGATTCCCAGCATGTCGCTACGTGGCACCGATGTGCGGTGCCGGGTCTTCAGCCTGCGGCCGTCGGCAGCATACACGTATTCCGTGATACTGTGGTTGGCGAATCTTGTATCAAGCCTCTTATTCATGGATAATAAATTATTTATTTACTTGTACATCAATTAAAAGAGTGGTGTCGTCTAATTCTGCTTTTGAAAAGTGGAATGACTCCATAGTCCTCTTTGGCTGTCCGTCCTCTCCTATATATGGTTTCCAATTATGCATTTTGATGAGAGCTTTTGTCATTTCGTCCCATTGGTCGGCTGTAGCACACGTTGGAATCTCCATTCTGTATGGAGAGACATGCCCATCTTCGTTTATTATGATATTAAAAAATAAACCTAATTCGTAACCTCCTAAATCAACATTTTGTTTTAGGTATTTTAATATACCCGCTCTACCACCAGGATAATCTGCATGAAAATCTCCTACTAGTATTCGAGATGTATTATCATCCCGACAATTCTTCGAGTCATATCCATAACTAGCCATTCTAAAACGTACTTTGCGCTCAACGAATTCAATCATAGTTGTGGGAGTGTCATCATTAATAAAAAAATCTTTGAATGTAAATAATTTGCTCTCCTTTAATGGCTTGCAGAACCGTTTCAAGCCGTCATCAAAAAGGAGCATTGTATAACCACGGTGTTCAAAATAACAAATCGGAGCTGTAGCAGTCTCTATATATATGACATGCGAATTGTTTAGCTTTATGTATTGACAATCTTTTTTCTCATTATAGCTTGTATGTATCGTAAATATTTTCTTGTTGTAAGCATCATCTGGATACATATTCTCATACTCGCTGAAACTATATATTCTGTTGAAATAAACTGAATCTAATCCATCCAAAATGATCTGTGACATATCTACCTTCTGAAACCAATAGTCGCGAGGGTGATCATCAAGAAGTTTGCCATTCAACAGGTTTACTTGTGCTGATGCATCACATAGTCTCAGTATCATGATGCATACTAGAATGTACTTAATAGAAATCATATCGCTTGGATTATATTGTATTCTTTACTGTTAATCATTGATATAAGCCTTAAATATGACAAATGATATATTCGGGTTGACCGATATAAGTTTGTTCATATAATTCTTTAAATCTTCGTTCTCTGCATATATTTCGGGCGCGGGCTGCCCTGTAAAGAAATCGGTCACTTTCCCGTCTTTATGAAAACATAGGATGAGACGACCGATGGTGTTTTGGCTGGATGATGATTCAAGCGCAGACTTGCCTGGCTCCAGCCGGTTTATTTCATGCTGAAGTGAAGCCGACAAATTGAAATCGTGATATACTTTATAGAGGTCTATCCTGATGGAATCAGATGTATAGACATTCACCACTCCGAATTTCTTTATCTCATTCATCCACATTATCACATCTGATTTCACCATGTCAGCATCACTAAATGTGTATTTTGAGTTTGGCCATGGTATAATAGTACTATTGTCCTCGATGGTTACGGCAAATCGTCTTGAAATAACTTCGTCTATATTCTTTTTTGCCGATTTCTCGGTGAACAGCTGTGATAATGTAACTATGTTGTCGGTTTTGTAAATGCATCCGTCATCCGTGTTATGCATCAACAAATCACAGCCATTCTCCTTAAAAGATATATTCGACCGATGCCTGTAAATATACCTCCAATCGATTATTCTGATGTATGGCAGTTCAAAGTTTTTCGACAGGATTTTACATAAAGGATTTTGTGCAGTATATACCCTCTTGTTATTTTTCGTAAGCAATTTGTCAAGCAAGATGTTATATTCATGATAGTCGGGTGACACAGGTCGTGTGAGGTATGGCTCCATATATTCGTCCCAGTAAGAATACAGATAGTGATAGTTGTTAAGACTATCTACCATGAAGAAATGCCTGCAAAAGTCTTCACCGTCCTTCGGATATGAAAGGTTGTCAGTGATATATCTTTGCATCAATCTGTCAAAATCTCTATCAAGTAACGTATCACCTTCTATCACCACGTCTCTTGAAAAGAGTGCAATATCGCACATTGCCTGAAAAGACAGTGAGTAGTCATAAGAATCGTCATCCTCTGACGATATAGACTCGTCTGATATATAACTGACACAACTATTCTCATCATTATAATTGATGGTTTTGTCGCATGAAAACAAAAATAGCATTAACGCTGAGGTGATAATTATTACTTTCATTATTTGTATCCTCCATAATATTTTACAAGTGGTCATACTCCTTGTCGGTGTACTTAAACTGCTGGTACTCCTGCCCACTGCTCAGGGCTGTGGTGCCGCCAAGAGCATAGTAGATGTTGTGCTGGTTAATTGTGCCGATACTGTTCACTACCACACGGTTGCTGCCAAGATGGTCTTTGATATATACTTTTGTTTTCATAAGCCATACAAATTTTGTTTTGTCAGCTTTTCGATTGCAAATATACACATTTCTGTGTGTATAGCAATCAGCTTATCCTGTTTTTTGCTTTTAAAAGCGGATTTTCCCCGATGAAACCGACAGATTTGAT
>JAFUSD010000149.1 GCA_017480685.1 Bacteroidaceae bacterium | reverse complement strand
GTTGAGGATATCCTCGCGACCTTGCGAGGATATCCTCAAATCTTGTTGGCTATACGCTCATCGGTTGTTAGTAGTTGTCTCTACCGCCGCCGATGAGGGCTCAGCAGGGGCGTTGCTTGGGCAGATGGAACACTTCTTGCACTTCGCGCATTGCCTCGTCGGTCATGCCTTCGGGTTCGAAGCCCATGCTCTTGGCGCGCATATAGATGATAGCGGCCTTGTTGAGCACATCGACCTGATCGAAGGCGTCCATGATGTCGAGCCCCACGGCACATACACCGTGTTTCTCCCACATCACCACATCGTATTGCTTGATTTGCTCAAGCGTTGCATCGGCCAGACGTATGCTGCCGGGCAGTTCGTAGGGCACGATTCCGATGCCGAGGGGTGCGAAAGCCAGTGTCTCGGGTATCATCGACCACAGGGTGCGGGTCATCACTCCCGGCTCGAGGAAGCGTGGTGAGTGCGACATGGCTACCAGCTCGATGGGGTGGGTGTGGAGCGTTGCACGATAGCGGCTGCCTGTCTCGAGCAGGTAGTTCTGCATGGCGAGGTGCGAAGGCAGTTCGCTCGTAGGCATCACCGGTAGGTCGGCAATGATTTCGTAGGTCTCGCAGTCGTCGCCGATGCGTATGATGCTTCCGTTCTCCATCGGGCGGCGTGCGAGGTCGCGCATCCGCTTGCCGGTTCCCTTAGCATAGAAGTATGTACCCTTCAGGTGGGGCAACACCTTGCCTATATGTTGCACGGGCGCAATGGCGGGCAGCTGGCTGATTTCATCGTCGACATATTCGGTGATGTTCACCGTGATGTTGCCGCCGTTGCGCTCTGCCCATCCTTTTTCCCATAAGTAGCCCGTCACTTCGGCCACCTGGTCGATGACCTCTTTTAGGCTTTTCCTTGTATCCAGAATGCTGTTCATATATTTCCGTATCTTTCTTTAGTTATTTGTTCGAGCGACTTACCTCGTGTCTTCGGGCATCCGATGACACCCACCACCAGCGAGATGAGCAGCAGGGCTATCATGCAGTATGCAGCCACGGTGAATCCCTCGCCTCCTGCGTAGATGTAGGTGAATACAAGTCCCCAAACGGCTGAAAGGCCGCGCACGATGAAGAACATGAGGCCTTGTGCGCCGGCGCGGAACTTGGCCGGGAAGAGCTCAGAGCCCCACAATGCATAGAATATCTGCACCGATATACCGCCGTTGATGCCCCAAAGAATTGAGAATGCCCACAGGCTTCCCATGCCGTTCACTCCGCCAAGGATGACAACCCATGTGGCCAGTGCGGCAAGAAGTCCGAGTATATACAGCAGCTTGTGCGACACCCTGTCGATGAAGAACGATAAGTTGAATGTCACTACTACCACGATGACCCACCCCACGCAGCTGAGCATGTTGGCATACTCGTTGCTGAGTCCGCCCGCTGTCTCGTAGATGTGTGGCTGGAAGAATCCCATGACCGATGCCACGAGGTTCCATGTGAGGTAGATGACGGTGAGGAACGCTACGGTCTTGATGGCTGTACGGTTGGTGAACAGCACCTTGAATGCGTGCATCAATCCTGTGTCTTCGCCCTTGGCGGCAGCTGCTTTCTTGCTTTCTGTCCAGTCGCGGCTCTCTTCGAGTCGGCGTTGCAGGTTCCAGGCAATGAAGGCAACGACGAAGAGAGAGAAGAACACGACGCGCGAACTGAACACGTTGAGGGCAGCACCGTCGAGCGACTCGCCTCCGATTGCATGTCCCACGCTCTCAACCCAGCTGAAGAGGTAGCCGTCGGGTGCAAAGAGCATTCCCAGAAGCAAGATTATCATCGGACCGAAGCCCCACGACATTTGCGAGATGCAGATGTTGCGTCCGCGGTTGTATATTTCCGAACTCTCAGATATGTAAGTCCACGATGCCGGCACACCGATACCGACCGATATGCCAGTGATGAGGAATCCGGCAAGCAGCATCGGGAAGTTGACCGAACACATGACCGTCAGCACACCCACCATATAGACGATGAGGTTGTAGGTATAAATGAACTTGCGTCCATACTTGTCGGCAAGGAATCCGCCGATGATGGCACCGATAGCTGCACCGAGGCAGTTGGCACTGATGAAGTTGAGCCAACCGAGGTGAACCTCGCTCAGCTCCAGGTAGTTCTGCCACAGGGTCAATCCGCTGGCTCCTGCCACGATGGCTCCTGCATCAAGATAATTGGTAAGCGACACCGCAATGGTGCTCTTAAGACTGCTTTTGTTATTCACCATCTTGTTATTTACGATTTACAGATTTACTATTTATGTACTATTAAGTATTGGGACTATTTCCTTCCGGATGGCCTTTCTCCCCCCCCCTCGCATTCTTTTCTCTAAGGAGTCTTGTGAGTATAGGAGTTTCTTTCTCGTTTCTCCTTTTCTCTTTCTACTCCTTAGAGATAATTAAACGGAGACGGGGGAGAGGATATACTATCTCTTACTTGTTACTTCCTTCTCGTATTTCTCAATCTCGGGTATGTAGTCGCATCCAGTCGGCACGTTGTTGCGCAGGCAGAACTCGTCGTACACAGCACCCCACGGCATGGTTTTGCTCTCTTCGAGCAGTGTGAGCACTTGGCATGTCTTGCCTTCGAGCTCGTAGCGGCTGATGAGTGATGTGGGTTCGAGCAGGGCACGCAGCATGCATTTCTGTGCGGCACGGCTACCGATTACGTATGCACCGATGCGGTTGATTGCACCGTCGAAGTAGTCGAGTCCGTAGTGTACGCGGTCAAGGGCTCCGGCACGCACAATCTCGGCAAAGAGTTCGAGGGTAGGGTCGTCCATGAGTGTCACGTGATCGGAGTCCCAACGCACGGGGCGGCTCACGTGCAACATCAGTTCGGGCACGAATTGCAGCACTGCACTCACCTTGTCGGCTGGGCTCTCGGTGGGGTGATAGTGTCCGGTATCGATGGTGAGTATCTTGCCATGTTTGGCTGCATAGGCGGTGTAGAAGTCGTGTGAACCTACGGTGAAGCTCTCAAGACCGATTCCGAACACTTTGCCTTCGATACAGTCCTTCATCATCGGTTGCGGTTTAGCGAATATCTGGTCGAGCGAGTCGCGCAGCAGTTCGCGGTACATGTAGTGGTTGACCGACTGGTCTTTACATCCGTCGTGTACCCATACGTTCATGATGCATGGGTCGCCCTGTGCCTCGCCCATCGCGTTTGCAATCTCGCGGCAGCGCTTGGTGTGTTCAATCCAGAAGTTGCGGATGCTCTTGTCGGGGTTGGCCAGCGAGAGGTTTCCGCTCTTGGGATGCGAGAAGCTGGTCGAGTTGAAGTCGAGCTTTGTGTCGGTAGCCTTACCCCAATCCATCCACGAGCGGAAGTGAGCGGGTTCGCACTGGTCGCGGTCAACATACTTGCCGCCGAAGTCGCCGTATATCTCGTGCAGGTTGAGGCGGTGGGTGCCTGGTATGAGGCTCTTAGCCTTGAGAATGTCAGCACGCAGTTCGTCGATGTTGCGTGCTTTGCCCGGATAGTTGCCTGTGGTTTGTATGCCGCCGGTGAGGTCACCAGCCGATTCAAATCCTGCCACATCGTCGGCTTGCCAGCAGTGCATACTCAGGTGGAAATCCTGCAGTTGGGTCAGTACTTTCTCGGTATCGATGCCGAGTTCAGCATAGCGTTCACGAGCTATGTCATACGCTTGATTGATTAGTTGTTCTTTCATAGTTTTCTATTTTGGTTCGTAAGTCTTAGTTTCTATCGAGCGTGCAATGATTCTGCGCATTTCGAAGCGGTCGGCAACGAGTCCGGCTGCTTTGGCTTGGAGCATGATGTTGCCTATAGCAGTGCCTTCACCTGGACCCGTGATGACAGGCATCTGTAGTGCGTCGGCAGTCATCTGCATGAGGTATGGGTTGCGCGAGCCACCTCCGATTACATGCAGACGCTTGATTTCCACCGGCGACAACTCGCGCAGATAGCCTATCACTTCGCGGTAGCGCAGTGCGAGGCTCTCGAATATGCAGCGGGCCATCTCGCGATAGTCTTGCGGTATGTGCTGCCCTGTCTCTTTGCAATATCCACGAATGGCCTCCACCATCGATGTAGGGTTGGCAAAGCGTGGGTCGTCGGG
>JAFUSD010000148.1 GCA_017480685.1 Bacteroidaceae bacterium | reverse complement strand
GAGTCGAGCGGATAGTAGAGCACAGGCTTGTCGGTGCGCCAGCAGTGTGGGTAGTTGTGGATGTGTTTCTCAATCTTGAATGCCGTGCCTGCTTCTTTCATTTCGAGGCAGAGCACCACGTTGAGGTCCATGTCTTTGTTGGCTGCTTTCTCATCGTATTTGCCGCCTTGGTTGTACTTGGGGTCGTAGGCGTTCTTCACATAGTTGCCCGAGTGCTGCCAATAGCTGTCGTTGACACACATGGCAAGGAAGTCGGGGTCGATGTCGTCTTTTACGAAGTACTTGCCGGTGAAGTCGACCATCGGACGTGTGTCGCCTGCGCGGTCGATGATGAAGAGCGATGGCACGCCGGCATCTTTGGCCACCTTGGCATCGTCGGCACCGAATGTAGGTGCGATATGCACGATGCCCGTACCGTCGTCGGTGGTAACGTAGTCGCCAGGGATTACGCGGAATGCATCGGCTGTCTTGTCGACTACCTTGTCGCCTTCGATAGCACATGGTTTTACCCATGGGAAGAGCTGCTCATAGTGGATGCCGAGCAGGTCGGTACCCTTGCCGCGCCACAGAATCTCGATTGGCTTTTCGTTGCCCTCTTCGTCTTTCTCTGGCTGGAAGTAGGTGCTCAGTCGGCTTTCGGCAAGTATGTATATAGCTTCTTCGCCGGTGTAGGGGTTCTTTCCCTTGATGGCTACGTAGTCAATCTTCGGTCCTACACACAGTGCGGTGTTCGATGGCAGTGTCCAGGGTGTGGTTGTCCATGCAAGTATGTAAACCTGCGTGTCGGCTGGTGTCTTGAATGGAGGAACATCGGTCACTCTGAACTGTGCCGTGACGGTTGTGTCCTTCACATCGCGATAGCATCCGGGTTGGTTCAGCTCGTGGCTCGAAAGTCCGGTGCCGGCTGCTGGCGAATAGGGTTGTATGGTGTATCCTTTATATAGCAGTCCCTTGTTGTAGAGTTGCTTGAGCAGGTACCACAAGGTTTCGATATATTTGTTGTCGTAGGTGATGTAGGGGTGTTCGAGGTCGACCCAGTAGCCCATCTTGTCGGTCAGCTCGGTCCATTCGCCTGTGTACATCATCACGTTCTCGCGACATGCGCGGTTGTAGTCGTCCACGCTTATCTTCTTGCCTATATCTTCTTTCGTGATGCCCAAAGACTTTTCGACCGAGAGCTCGACGGGCAGTCCGTGTGTGTCCCATCCGGCTTTGCGTTTCACCTGCATTCCCTGCATGGTCTTGTAGCGCAGGAAAGTGTCTTTGATGGTGCGTCCCATCACGTGGTGTATGCCTGGGTGTCCGTTGGCCGATGGTGGTCCTTCGAAGAATATGAACTGTGGAGCGCCTTCGCGCTCAGATATGCTTTTGTGGAACGTGTCGTCAGTGTTCCATCTTTTGAGTACTTCGTCGTTTACTTGCGACAGGTCGAGTCGTGTTCGTTCTTGAAACATGATTTTATTTACGATTTACGAATTTACTATTTACCATTTACCATCCGGCTGGTCAAAGCTCCTCCCCTTGGGGGAGGCGGGGGAGAGGTTTCTCACTTCAACTTAATATTTCCTATCTTCTGTGTTTTTCCGCAGTAGTGGCAGCGCAGGGTGCGCGATGCCTTATCAACGATGAACAGGGTGTGCATGGGTTCGTTGTTGGTGATGCACACAGGGTTGACACATTGCACCACGTCGGTCAGCGAGTCGGGCAGTGCTATCTCGCGCTTCTCGGTCACTTCATAGTCGCGTATGACGGTGAGTTGCATGTCGGGGCACACTACTGACAGTCGGCTGAGCTCCTGGTCGGTGAAGTATTTGTCGGCCACCTTGATGAGGCCCTTCTTGCCCATCTTCTTGCTTTCGAGGTTGTTGCCTATAGTCACTGGGTTCTCGCTCTTCTCCAGTTCCAGCAACTTGGCGATGGTGAAGAGGCGGTCGCATGGTATGTGGTCGATTACGGAGCCGTTAGCGAGTGCGGCTACGAGTAGGTCTTTGGTTTTCATTTATATCATTTAATGAATAATTAATAATGAATAATGAATAGCTGATGTGTTGGAGGGCTCAGAGTTCTCCTCCTAAGGTGCCTCTCATGCCTTTGTGGTGGTGAGTGGACTCAGTCCTAATACATCGCAGATGAGGGCTTCGCGGGCATACAGACCGTTTTGTGCTTGCTGGAAGTAGTAGGCATGGGGCGAGTCGTCGACAGCATATTCTATCTCGTTCACTCTTGGCAGTGGATGCAGTATCTTCATGTTTTCGCGACACTTGCCCAGCATGTCGGCGCGCAGGATGTAGGCATCCTTCACCCGCTCGTATTCCATGAGGTCGGTGAATCGTTCTTTCTGCACACGGGTCATATACAGGATGTCGGCATCGGCTATGGTGTCTTCGGTGAAGTCCTGACGTTCCTCAAATCGAATGCCGTTTTCCTTGCAGTAGCGCTTGTACTCCTCGGGCATCTCGAGTTCGCGCGGAGCTATGAAGTGGAATGTTGGGTTGTATGGCCGCATCGACATGAGGAGCGAGTGTACCGTGCGTCCGTATTTCAGGTCGCCCACCATGTAGATGTTCAGGTTTTCCAGTGTGCCCTGAGTCTTGTAGATGCTGTAGATGTCGAGCATCGTCTGCGAAGGATGCAGGTTGCTTCCGTCGCCTGCGTTGATGATAGGCACGTCGGTCACCTCGCTGGCATAGAGCGCAGCCCCTTCGAGTCGGTGGCGCATCACGATCACGTCGGCATAGTTGCTCACCATCTTTATCGTGTCCTTCAGTGTCTCGCCCTTCGACGAGCTTGTCACCTTCGGGTCGGTAAATCCTATCACCCTTGCTCCCAGGCGGTTGGCAGCCGTCTCGAACGAGAGGCGTGTGCGTGTCGAGGGTTCAAAAAACAATGTAGCCACCACCTTGCCTTCGAGTAGTGGGCGGTTGGGCTCCGCTTCGAAGGCTGCTGCCATGTCGAGCAGGCTTTGGATTTTCTCCTTCGAATAGTTGGCTATAGATACAATGCTACGGTTCATTACAAAGCGTTTTTTTTATTTGGCTGCAAAGTTACAAATTATTTCACACATACAAGCCCTGCCCGCCATAAATTTAGTCATATCAAAGTCAAAAAACAAGAAGAAGCTTGCTGTTGCATGGTCTGTGTGGCATCGGTAGTGTAGCGAGCAGAAAATGAGGATATCGTCAACGCCTTGCGAGGATATCCTCAACAAGCTGCGAGGATATCCTCATCGCCTTGCGAGGATATCCTCATTTTCATTTCACCATGTCGGTTGTCACAATAGCTTAGTGTCATAATTAAAAAATGTGGTGAAGTATGGTGCAATTTGTGTGTGTTAAACGTTTTTTGTAGCTATGCAGCATTCATTTGTAAGTACAAAATGTGTATCTTTGCACATGATTTTGTAAAATGGTGTGAATGATGTCAGAACCTACGAAACGTGAAATAAGATGTGTGGTCTTGCCCGACGATGCGTGCAGGATTGCCGAGGTGTTTGCTGCGGCAAAGCGCACGATGCGCCAAACTGGCAACATGAATCAATGGACAGATGGGTATCCGTCGGTTGATGTCGTAGAGGCCGACTTGGCTGCGGGTGGCGCATATGTGGTGGAGGACGATGGACGGATTGTGGCTTATTTTGCCTTCCTGCCATCGCCCGAGCCTACCTATTCAAAGATTTACGACGGAGAGTGGGTGGACGATGTGTCGCCTTACCATGTGGTGCATAGGATTGCAAGTGTGGAGGAGGCGCATGGCATATTCCAGTCGGTGATGGACTTCTGTTTCGAACCTGAACGCAACATACGAATCGACACCCATCGCGACAACCACATCATGCAACACCTTATCTTGAAGTATGGTTTTATCTACTGCGGTATCATATATCTCAGAAATGGAGATGAACGCCTGGCTTATCAACGTGTAATAAGCACCTTCCTACCTCCGTCTATATAGATTCCAGGTCTTTGCGCTTTGAAAGTGGGGGATACTTCGATGCCGCTGATGGTGCATATTGTCTTTGCAGTGGCATCGACTTGGATGTTGTTTACGGCACTTCCCACTTCGCAGAACTGCCACGAGTCGAAGTTGAAAAGTGTGGTGCCGGTGGTTGTTCCGCTGAACGTGAAGTAGACATCGTGTACTCCGGTTATGGTTCGTGTGAGAGTCGTTTCCAGAGTCTGCCATTCTTCCTCTCCTCCTGTATCATCAACCCGAACCACACCGACAGTGCGGTCGGTATTAGAGTCGAGACGTATTATGAGGTTGGCACGTGTGGTGGATGCCACACATGCTGTGAAGCGGTCGGCTCCCACTGAGCCGAAATCTACGTTGCGCACCTTGATATAGTCGCCTGAGTGAATCTTGCTGACCCAGCATCGCTGGTAGCTGCCTACACACAGTATGCCCGAACTTTGGTTTATAGTTTCGGCTTCCTGGCGGATGTAGGGATTGAGTGTCTCGATAGGGTCTACGCCTTTGGATGTGAATGGAATGTATGGAATACTTCCGTCGGCATTACGATGGAATTCCTCGACACAGGTCGAACGCTTGTAGCCACCGCCGCCAGGCAGACGCCCGTTGTGGTAGAACATGTATTCGTGTCCCTTGAAGCGCACGCTGCCGCCGTGAATGGTGAAGCTGCCTTCTGCCTGGCCCATAATCTTGCCGCGGTAGGTCCATGGCCCGTTTATGTTGGTCGCTGTCGAGTATGCCATGTGTTCGGGCACCCCGCCAGCTGCATATTCCAGGTAGTATGTGTCGCCAATCTTATACACCCACGATGCTTCCTCGAAGTTTGTCTTCGGGTTTCCGTTGTCGTCATATCCCTTGTAGGGACCAAATGCCGACTCGTCGTTGGTGTTGACCTTGATGGGAGTGCCTTTGATTGAAAGCATGTTGCTGCCAAGTGGTGCATACCACAGCCCGTTGTTACCCCAGAAGAGGTAGGCCTGACCATCGTCGTCGATAAATACCGAGGGGTCGATGTAGAACCATCCCTGCACCAATGGCTTGCTGAGTGAATGGTATGGACCCTCGGGTCTTGTAGCGTATGCCACTCCGATACCAGGGTATGCCTGTCCGGCAATGGTGGCGGTGGTGTACCAGTACCATCGTCCGTTGCGCTCTATGCACTGAGCTGCCCAGCAGTCGTTGCCCTGTTTTGCCCAGCGACTGAAGGTGGCGGAACTCATCGGAGTGCCGCGGTAGGTCCAGTTTACCATGTCGACGGTGCTGTAGAGCAACCAATCCTTCATGGTGAAGTAGTTGTTTTCGGTCACATCTTCATCGTGGTCGACAAACAGATAGAGCGTGTCGCCATGTGCATAGGGTGCGGGGTCGGGTGTGTACCGGTCGCAAATAATCGGGTTTTGTGCGCTTGTCACATTTGCCAGACACATTAATGCAAGTGTCAGCAGTGGCGCAACAACCGATTGATAATGTAATGTCTGCATATTCTAACCTTTTTATTGATGTTGTTCTATATAGTTTCAGGCCGTTCACAGTAGCGGGAATGCCGTTCCCAGTAGCGGGAATGACGTTATACTACGGACGTGTTTGTCCGTTTCCGCGTATTATCCATTTGTATGTAGTGATTTCCTCGAGTGCCATGGGGCCTCGTGCGTGCAGTTTCTGTGTCGAGATGCCTATTTCAGCCCCCAACCCGAATTGTGCACCATCGGTGAATGCGGTTGGAGCATTGTGATAAACACATGCGGCATCCACCATCTGAAGGAATGTATCGGCTGTGGTTGTCGAGTTGGTCACGATACATTCTGAGTGTCCCGAACCATACTGGCGTATGTGTCGTATTGCCTCGTCAACCGAACCTACGGTCTTTATAGCCATCTGCAGCGACAAATATTCGGTACCGTAGTCGTCGGCGTTTGCTTCGCAGAGCAGGTGTGACGGATATTTGGAACTGAGAGCCTGCATAGACTCTGTGTCGGCATGAATCACAACACCAGCATCAGCCAGCGGAGAGCATATCAGCGCGATGTTGGAAAGTTGGGCGGTGTGGATGAGCATACAGTCGAGCGCATTGCATACACTCACTCGGCGTGTCTTGGCATTGAGCACGATGGTTTGTGCCATGAGCGGGTCGGCATCAGCATCGACGTATGTGTGGCACACGCCT
>JAFUSD010000147.1 GCA_017480685.1 Bacteroidaceae bacterium | reverse complement strand
AGGTAAATGGTATAAGTATTGGGAAGACCATAAACTCTTCAGTTCACACCCCGACGGCCGCGAGCCATACACCATAGTCATACCGCCACCCAACGTGACGGGAGTGCTCCACATGGGACACATGCTCAACGAGACCATACAGGACATACTCATACGCAAGGCCCGCATGGACGGGAAGAACGCCTGCTGGGTGCCAGGCACCGACCACGCCTCGATTGCAACCGAAGCAAAGGTGGTGAACCGCCTGGCAAGTCAGGGCATCAAGAAGACCGACCTGACCCGCGAGCAATTTCTGGAGCATGCATGGGACTGGACCAACGAGCACGGAGGCATTATCCTGAAGCAACTGCGACGGCTGGGTGCATCGTGCGACTGGGACCGCACCGCATTCACCATGGACGAAGAACGCTCGAAGAGCGTAATCAGAGTGTTCTGCGACCTCTATCGCAAAGGACTCATCTACCGCGGAGTGCGCATGGTGAACTGGGACCCCAAGGCCCTCACCGCACTGAGCGACGAGGAGGTAATCTATAAGGAAGAACACTCGAAACTATACTACCTGCGCTAATCCGTGGAGGGCGAAGACCGATATGCCGTTGTGGCAACCACACGTCCTGAGACCATCATGGGCGACACTGCCATGTGTATCAACCCCAACGACCCGAAAAACCAATGGCTCAAGGGCAAACGAGTGATTGTGCCACTGGTGGGACGCGTCATCCCAGTGATTGAAGACGAATACGTCGACATCGAATTCGGAACCGGATGCCTCAAGGTGACCCCCGCTCACGACGTAAACGACTACATGCTTGGCGACAAGCACAACCTCGAGAGCATCGACATATTCAACGACGACGGCACCCTCAGCCCTGCAGCAGGACTGTATGTAGGCATGGACCGCTTCGATGTGCGCCGCCAGATTGAGAAAGACCTCGACGAGGCAGGACTGCTCGAAAAAGTGGAAGCATACACCAACAAAGTTGGCTGCTCAGAGCGCACCGGAGTGCCCATCGAGCCGAAGCTGTCGATGCAGTGGTTCCTCTCGATGCAACACTTTGCCGACATCGCACTGCCCCCAGTCATGAACGACGAAATCAGATTCTTCCCCTCGAAATACAAGGTGACCTACAAAAACTGGCTCGAAAACATCAAAGACTGGTGCATCAGCCGCCAGCTGTGGTGGGGACACCGCATACCGGCATACTACCTGCCAGGAGGCGGATTCGTTGTGGCCGAGACACCCGAGGAGGCTCTGCGCATGGCCATCGAGCAGACAGGCAACACAAGCCTCAGCATGGCCGACCTGCGACAAGACGAAGACGCACTCGACACATGGTTCTCATCGTGGCTGTGGCCCATCAGCCTCTTCCAGGGAATCAACAATCCAGGCAACGAAGAAATCAAATACTACTACCCCACCTCATGCCTCGTCACCGGTCCCGACATCATCTTCTTCTGGGTGGCACGCATGATAATGGCAGGATATGAATACATGGGCACCTACCCATTCCGCGACGTATACTTCACAGGCATCGTGCGCGACAAACTCGGCCGCAAGATGTCGAAGAGCCTCGGCAACAGCCCCGACCCGCTCGAACTCATCGACCGATTCGGAGCCGACGGAGTCCGCATGGGAATGCTCCTCTCCGCACCTGCAGGCAACGACATCCTGTTCGACGACGCCCTGTGCCAGCAAGGAGCCGCATTCTGCAACAAGATATGGAACGCATTCCGACTCGTAAAGGGATGGCAGGTGGCCGACATCGAGCAACCCAAAGCCAACGCAAAGACCATAGCATGGTTCGAAGCAAAACTCAAGGCCGAATACGCCGAAATTGAAGACCTCTTCAGCAAGTATCGCCTGAGCGAAGCACTGATGACAGCCTACAAACTCTTCACCGACGAGTTCTCAGCCTGGTATCTCGAAATCATAAAACCCGCATATCAGGCACCAATCGACCGACCAACCTACGAGGCAACACTCCGATTCTTCGAGACACTGATGAAGATACTGCACCCATTCATGCCATTCATCACCGAAGAACTCTACCAACACATAGCAGAGCGCAACGAGGGAGAAAGCATCATGACAGCCACACTGCACCTCGACCCACTCACCGAGCAAGAAAAGAACCTCATCGGCCAATACGAAGAGGCAAAGCAAATCATATCGGGCATACGTGCAGTGCGCAACGCAAAGAACATCGCACAGAAAGAAGCACTCAAACTCGAAGTAGTGACATCCGACCCCGAGGGCCGCAACATAACCCACTGCCCTGCACTGGGAGCCGTAATCACCAAGATGGCCAACCTCGACGGAATAAGCTACGTGCAGCAAAAGGGCGACTCTGCATCATCGTTCCTCATCGGAACCACCGAATATGCAGTGCCGCTGGGCAACCTCATCGACACCGAAGCCGAACTGCAGAAGATGCAAGCCGAGGTCACACGCCTCGAAGGATTCCTCAACGGAATAAAGAAAAAACTCTCGAACGAGAAATTCGTAGCCAACGCACCGGCACAAGTCGTTGAGCTGGAACGCAAAAAGCAAGCCGACGCCGAGACCAAGATTGCAGCACTGAAGGAAAACATCGCTGCACTGCAACACTAAACAAAAACCACACACACTACAAATAAATGCAACAACCAAAGTACATCATCGAGGCTTCGTGGGAAGTATGCAACAAAGTAGGCGGAATCTACACCGTACTCTCCACACGAGCTAAGACCCTGCACGACCAAATAGGCGACAAACTCCTGTTCATCGGTCCCGACTTCTGGATTGAACGTGAAAACCCTCTATTCAAGGAAAACCGACGTCTGCTGTCAGCATGGCGCAAGCAAGCCGAAGCTGAAGGACTGAAAATAAGAGTAGGCCGCTGGCAGATACCTGGCGAACCAATAGCAGTGCTCGTCGACTTCACACCATTCTACAGCGAGAAGAACAACATATACGCCTGGGCATGGAACGCCTACCAAGTCGACTCACTCCACGCCTACGGCGACTACGACGAAGCATCTATGTTTGCCTACGCTGCCGCCAAGGTGACCGAAAGCTACTACCGCCACTTCGGCCTCACAGCCGCCGACAACGTGATTTATCAAGCACACGAATGGATGACATGCCTCGGAGCACTCTACCTGCAACAGCATGTACCCGAAATTGCAACAATCTTCACCACACATGCCACCAGCATCGGACGCAGCATCGCAGGCAACAACAAACCACTCTACGACTACCTGTGGGCATACAACGGCGACCAGATGGCAGCCGAACTCAACATGCAGTCGAAACACTCAATAGAGAAACAGACGGCGGCCCACGTCGACTGCTTCACCACCGTGAGCGACATCACAGCCACCGAGTGCCGCGAACTGCTCGACAAACCGGTGGATGCCGTGCTGACCAACGGCTTCGAAGACGACTTCGTGCCAAAAGCCGGACGACCATTCAACGACGCACGACGCAAGGCACGCAAGGCAATGCTCAAGGTGGCAAATGCACTCATGGGCACCAACCTGGGCGATGACACCATCATCATCAGCACCGGCGGACGCTACGAATTCAAGAACAAAGGCATCGACATGCTCATCGAGTCGCTCAACCGCCTGCGCCTCGACAACCACCTGCAGCGCGACGTACTGGCATTCATCAACGTACCCGCATGGGTGAAATGCCCACGCATCGACTTGCAGAAGCGCCTCGAAGGTAAACAGACATTCAACACACCGATTGGCGACCCACGCATCACACACGAGCTGCACAATCAGGATCAAGACAAAGTGCTGAGTCAAATGAACTGGCTCGACATACAAAACCGTGCCGACGAACACGTAAAGCTCATCTTCGTGCCATGCTACCTCGACGGAGCCGACGGTATATTCAACATGCACTACTACGACCTGCTCATAGGCGGCGACCTCGCAATCTATCCATCCTACTACGAGCCTTGGGGCTACACGCCCACCGAGAGCATCGCATTCCATGTGCCTTGCATCACCACCGACCTCGCCGGCTTCGGTCTTTGGGTGAACAGCCTACACGGTCGATACAGCACCCTGGCCGACGGAGTGAAGACAGTGCACCGCACCGACAACAACTTCGTCGAGGCTGCCGAAGAGATAAAAGACACCATCATGCAGTTTGCAGAAATGACACCAGCACAGGTGACTCAGATACGACGTCAGGCAGCACTCACGGCACACAAAGCACTGTGGCAGTACTTCATCGAAAACTATTACAAAGCATACGACATCGCACTTACCAAACGAAACAAACGAATAAACTCAATAAGTAAATAATGACTATGAGAATCAAAGCAAGCAACGCCAACACAGCTAATTGGCGCGACGTAACAGTCAACACATCATTGCCCGAGGCACTCATGCCTCTCAACGAGATTGCCCACAACATGTGGTGGGCTTGGAGCCACGAAGCCAAAGAACTCTACAAGGCTATGGACGAGCAACTGTGGCACGACGTGAACCAGAACCCAGTGCTCATGCTCTCACGCATCAACTTCAAACGCCTCGAGCAGCTGGCAGAAGACAAGAAGTTCATTGCCATGATGAACAAGGTGTATAAGGAATTCCGCACATACATGGACGTAGAGCCCGACCAGAAGCGCCCATCAGTGGCATACCTCTGCATGGAATACGGCTTGAGCCACGTGCTGAAGATTTATTCGGGCGGCCTCGGAATCCTGGCCGGCGACTATATCAAGGAAGCATCCGACTCCAACGTACGCATGACTGCAGTCGGGTTCCTCTATCGTTTCGGCTACTTCACCCAGACCCTGTCGATGGACGGACAGCAGGTTGCCAACTACGAAGCACAGAACTTCGCACAGCTGCCTATCGAACGTCAGAACGACGCAAACGGCGAACCGATGGTAATCGACGTGCCATACAACAACTACACAGTACATGCATACGTATGGCGAGTAAACGTAGGTCGTGTGAAACTCTACTTGCTCGACACCGACAACGAGCTCAACAGCGAGTTCGACCGCTCTATCACCCACTCACTCTACGGCGGCGACTGGGAGAACCGCCTGAAGCAAGAGATACTGCTCGGCATCGGTGGTGTGCTGACCCTGCAGAAGCTCGGAGTTAAGCCCGACATATATCACTGCAACGAAGGTCATGCCGCACTGTGCAACGTGCAGCGCCTCGTTGACTACGTGAAGCAAGGATTCACTTTCAACGAAGCACTCGAACTGGTGCGCACTTCATCGCTCTACACAGTTCACACACCTGTACCTGCCGGTCACGACTATTTCGATGAAGGCCTCTTCAGCAAATACATGAGCTGCTATCCACAGATGCTTGGTATCGGTTGGGACGAATTTATGGGCATGGGACGCATCAACCC
Source organism: Bacteroidaceae bacterium (assembly GCA_017480685.1). Classification (GTDB taxonomy): domain Bacteria; phylum Bacteroidota; class Bacteroidia; order Bacteroidales; family Bacteroidaceae; genus Colivivens. Next base: position 8,178 of record JAFUSD010000147.1, on the reverse strand, counting down.
CGATGATCATGGCGAGCGTTTCTGCATGTCTACATTTGCATGCAACACCAGCTCGTGGGTCAACGGTGTGAGCTGGCTACACGGCAAGGTGTCGAAAGATATGTTCTCAGGCATCTGGAAGGGATACTTCCCCGAAGAACTCGACAACGTGGGCTATGTGACCAACGGTGTTCACTTCCCCACATGGAGCGCCACCGAGTGGAAAGAACTCTATGGCAAGTACCTGCCCAAGAGCTACTACCACGACCAGAGCAACGCCAAACTATGGGAGAGCATATACAACGAGCCCGACGAAGAGATATGGAAGACTCGCAAGGAACTGAAAGTGAAACTCGTCGACTACATCAAGCAGCAGTTCCGCGAAGACTGGCTGAAGAACCAGGGCGACCCATCGCGCATCGTCTCCATCCTTCAAAAGATAAGTCCCGATGCACTGACCATCGGTTTTGCACGCCGCTTTGCAACTTATAAGCGTGCTCACCTGCTCTTCTCCGACCTCGATCGTCTGGCAAAGATTGTCAACAACCCCGACTATCCGGTTCAGTTCCTCTTTGCCGGTAAGGCTCACCCTGCCGATGGTGGTGGACAAGGTCTTATCAAGAAGATTTACGAGATAAGCCGCCGTCCTGAGTTCCTTGGCAAGATTATCTTCCTCGAGAACTATGACATGAAGCTCGCACGACGCCTTGTGACAGGTGTGGATATCTGGATGAATACACCTACACGTCCGCTCGAGGCATCGGGTACATCAGGCGAAAAGGCTCTCATGAATGGTGTTGTAAACCTCTCTGTACTTGATGGCTGGTGGCTTGAGGGCTATCACAAAGGTGCAGGATGGGCTCTGACCGAGAAGCGCACCTACCAGAACCAAGAGCAGCAAGACCAACTCGACGCTGCAACCATCTATTCTCTGCTCGAGAACGAGATACTGCCGCTCTACTATGCTAAGAACGAGAAGGGCTACAGCGAAGGCTGGATAAAGACTGTGAAGAACTCGATTGGACAGATTGCGCCTCACTACACCATGAAGCGTCAGCTCGACGACTATTACTCGAAGTTCTACAATCCATTGGCTGCTCGTGCCAAGGTGCTCTTTGCCAACAACTGCCAGAAGGCACGCGAGATAGCTCGTTGGAAGGAACTGGTGGCTGAGCGCTGGGATAGCATCCACGTTGTATCGAGTGAGAAAGACCCTGCATTGGTTGCAGGCAACGTGATGACCGGTAAGGTTTATAACATAACAATCAATGTCGACGAGCAAGGACTCGACGACGTTGTGGGCGTAGAACTTGTGTGCCTGCGTGCCGACAAAGAAGCCAAGCTCCACGTGTCGCAGGTTGAACCTCTGCAGGTGGTACGCCGCGAAGGCAACATCTTCACCTTCCAAGGCACACACACCGTCGAGGTTGCAGGCGACATCAAGGTGGCATACCGCATGTATCCTAAGAATGCCGACCTGCCACACCGTCAGGACTTCTGCTATGTGAAGTGGTTCAACTGATACCCTAACACACACTGAGGTATAAGAGGCATCAATACGATGCCTCAACATACACAGAAATTCAAGAAAGGAGGGAATTGACACACATGTGCCAGTTCCCTTTTCTGCTGCGACATATGTGGGGTGCTAATGTCAGTTACGTGGTACATAAATGTAGTTGTAACAAATAAATATTGGTGTTGTATTGCATTTTTTTTGCAAATATCTGTGCTTATATAAAAAATAATTCATACATTCGCAATGAATCCGACTTGAGAACGATATAAAGATAGACATCGTGCCTCACCACTGCGATAAACATGAGGGGCATCACGAGCCAAAGTGTTCTTTGAATCCTGACTACAATCATTAATTAACTAACAATATTATTAACACTTAAAAACTACGAGAAAATGAGACACAAATCACTCATTCTTACTCTGCTTGCCGTCATACTACTGGGCGGCCGGCTGTCGGCACAATCGCTTACGTTTGCCGACCTCAACGTAATTTGAACCAAGGTAGCAGTCACACGCACTCAAGACGTTGGTACCGACTACACTTGGGTAAATGGTACTGACGACATTAAGTACGACTTATCAGAAGTCATGACACTGCTCGGTGTATCCAACATGACAGGTGTGACCATCCAATCAGTGATGTCGGATGGTACACTCGACAGCGAGTTGGGTACTGGCGGTTCTTCTTCCGGATGGCGTAATGAAGCAGGCGACTGGTGTGCATGGTCGGATGCCACTAATTGTGCATTCCGTTGCCAGGCATCAGTCAGCGAATCCACAATGACTTTCCTAAAGATTGGAGGATATCAATCATATCGAAACTCATCACTCAAACATCTTACAGAGGAAATTACTTACACAGCCAAGTATGTTGCATACACAGGAACAACCAAGGAAGACAACAAGGCTGTTGTGCTGGAAGCTAAACTTGAATTTGTGGCTCCTGCTCCTCCAGCAGCAGTTTACTCCGACCTCAACAACATTGAAACAATCGATGTCAATGTAGAATCTACTGTAGGCAAATTTCACGAAGGCCTTACTGCAAATGTTGATGTTGACGCTATACTCACAAAACTTGGAGTGAGCGCATTGAGCGAAGTTACAATATATGCTGTTCAATCAAATGGCACACTCGACGCAAACTACCAGCTTGGCTCAACCGACGGTTGGCGCAATGCTGCCGGTGACTGGCAGTCATGGGGCTCAAGTGCATACATCTGCGTTAAGTCCGACTTCAGCCTTTCAGACACTCAAATCAAATATGTAGGCGGTATCAACGGCAACACAAATACTCCTGCTACCTACACTGCCACATTTGCATTCATGAAGGGAACGGAACTTGCAGCAGGCAACGATTGTGTAACACTGAAGGTGAACCTTATTTACAAAGAGAAAGAAGTTGCTCCTATCACATTTGCCGACCTGAAGGTTGCAGATACACAGAACATAAACATCTATTCAGAAACCGGTTATAATTATGAAGGCGAAACAGCAACAGCTGATATCGATGCAATCCTTGCTACATTGGGCGAGACAACACTCGACAACGTAACTATTTATGCAGTCGCTTCGGATGGCACACTTGATGATGACTACAAACTCGGAACTACCGACGGATGGCGTGATGCAAATGGCGACTGGTCGAGTTGGGGCAACAGTGCTACACGCTTCTGCGTGAAATTCGATGCTCCATCATTCAGTTACATCGGTGGATATGGAGAAGGTGAGCACATGACTGCACCTACAACCTACACTGCCAAGTTTGCATTCGTTGTTGGTAAAACTGCTGAAGACAACAAAGCTGTTGTGCTTAACCTCAACCTCATCTACGAGTACAGCAAGTTCAATCTTGTTGTGACCGATGCCAAGTATGCTACATTCGTTGCACCATTCGATGTAACCCTTCCTGCAGGTGTGAAGGCTTATAAGGTGACAGGCGTTACCGGTTCAGAGCTTGATATGGAAGAAGTAGCAACTACCGTTCCTGCTTGCACCGTTGTGGTTCTCAACAGCGAGACACCTGTGAACACCGTAGTTGAAGGTCTTGATGTTGCTGATCAGACTTCTTACACTACAGGCTTGCTCACCGCTTCTCTGTATGAAGATGTGAAAGCTCCTGCCGACAGCTATGTATTGCAGGATCAGGGTGAAGGTGCCAAGTTCTATCTTGTGAACGGCGAATCGCCAACAGTCAAAGCTGGTCATGCATATCTTACAGCTCCAAGTGCTGGTGTGAAGGCATTCGGATTTGATGCCATCGCTACTGCTATTGCCAAGATTGAAGCAGAGAAAGCAGAAAAGGCTGGTATCTATAATCTGCAAGGTCAGCAACTCAATAGCTTGCAGCGCGGTATTAACATCGTGAACGGCAAGAAGATATTAGTGAAGTGATGCTCACGAAGTGTATTCATTAATCATTATTAATTAAAAAGGAAATGAAAACATATATTCAACCACAGACAACCGAGGAGCAGGTGGTGGTGAACAGCATCTGCCTCACCCTTTCCAGCAAGGGAGCTAACAGCGAACTCGAAGTGCTGACACCTGAGCGCAACGAGGAAACTGAATGGGAAGAAATCTAAACACTTTATTACTACTTGAAGACGCAGGCGGCACCCGAGTGTGGGTGGCCGCCTGTGTTGATTTATTGTAGGGGAGATATCGGCGCGGGAAAACAGCGCCGTACTGACGAAAAGAGGGGAAAGGAAGGAAGGGAGGGCGGTTAGCGTTCTGCCCGCATGGGATTATTGAGGAAGTCTTGGTAGGCGAGGCGTATGCCGTCTTCGAGTTCGGTGCGGTAGGTCCAGCCGAGGTTAGTGGCTTTCGACACATCGAGCAGTTTGCGCGGTGTGCCGTTGGGGCGCGTGGTGTCCCAAAGGATGCGGCCTTCGTAGCCGATGACTTTTGCCACGAGTTCGGTCAGCGCTTTGATTGTGAGTTCCTTGCCTGTGCCCGCATTCACGGTCTCGTTGCCAGAATAGTTGTTCATGAGGAAGACGCAGAGGTTTGCTAGGTCGTCGACATATAAGAACTCGCGCAGTGGCGAGCCGTCGCCCCAGCATGTGACTTCTGCCCTACCCTCTACCTTCGCTTCGTGGAAGCGGTGGATGAGTGCGAGCAGGACGTGCGAGTGCTCAGGATGGTAGTTGTCGTTGGGGCCGTAGAGGTTGGTGGGCATCACGCTGATGTAGTCGGTGCCGTATTGGCGGTTGAGGTATTCGCAGTACTTCAGTCCGCTGATCTTTGCCAATGCGTAGGCTTCGTTGGTTTGTTCGAGACTTCCGGTGAGTAGACACGACTCGGGCATGGGTTGCGGGGCGAGGCGTGGATATATGCAACTCGAGCCGAGGAACTCAAGTTTCTTACATCCGTTTTGCCATGCAGCATGGATGACGTTCATCTCGAGTATCATGTTTTGATACATGAAGTCGGCCAGTGCGTTTTGGTTGGCTACGATGCCTCCCACCTTTGCAGCAGCAAGGAAGACGTATTCGGGGCGTTCGTGTTCGAAGAATTGTTCTACGGCTGCTTGCCTTGTGAGGTCGAGCTGGCTGTGTGTGCGGGTTATGATGTTGTTGTATCCTTGTCGTGTGAGTTCGCGCACGATTGCGCTACCCACCATGCCGCGGTGTCCGGCAACGTAAATTTTACTGTTCTTTTCCATCAAATATAATACGTTCTTCTATCTATTTAATATTTATCATTTACTCTATTTTCCCTGGAGGGGATGGTGGATGTCTGCTCCTTGATTACATACATCGGTCGGTGTTTGCTCTCGGAATATAGACGTGCAATGTATTCGCCCAGTATTCCGACCGACAGCAGCTGTATTCCGCCAAGGAAGAGGATGATGCTTACCAGCGTGGTGAACCCCTGCACAGGGTCGCCAATGATGAGAGTCTTGGCAATATAAAAGATCAGGAAGCAGAATGCGCCCATCGCAATCACTCCGCCAATCAAAGTCCATATCCTGAGCGGAGCAGCCGTAAACGATGTGATTCCGGCCATAGCCAGGTTGGCCAGTTTCCACAGCGTAAAGTGTGACTTCCCTTCACGACGGTTGGCCCGTTCGAAGGTCAGCTCCTTCTTCTTGTATCCCACCCATGAAAACAGCCCTTTGTTGTAGCGTTCTACCTCGCGCAGCTCTCGCAACGACAACACCACCTGGCGGTCGAGCAGGCGGAAGTCGCCCACATCTGACGGCATGTCTACATCCGTCATCTTCGACATGAAGTCATAGAACAACAACGACAGTTGTCGTCTCAGCCACCCTTCACGTCCACGGTCCGTTCGACGCGCATATACATCGTCATAGCCTTCGCGCCACCAATGCAGCATCTGCGGAATCAGCTCAGGCGGGTCCTGCCCGTCGGCATCCATCAGCACCACGCAGTCACCCCCAGCATAGTCAATGGCCGCCATGAGTGCAGCCTCCTTGCCGAAGTTGCGCGAGAAGGACAGAACCTGCACACGCGAGTCTTCAGCATTCAAGCCGTAGAGCACATCCAGCGTACCGTCAGTGCTGCCATCGTCTACAGCCAGAAGTTCAAAGTCGCAACTGGGGATGTCGTTGAACACACCGACAAGAGTTCGATAAAGCAACGCGATGGTATCCACCTCGTTGAAGCAAGGCACACATACTGTCACCTTGGCCACAGTGCTTCGTACTTTCATTGCAGTAATGATTTTACGTGCAAAGATACGAAATAATTCCATACACACCATGCACAAGTCATAATTATTTCGCCATGCAGAGCAATTTTTAATATATAATATATAATCGGAAATATATAATAGGGCATCCGGTATTAAAAACATGAAAAAGTGTCGATATCGGATTGTCGAATCATATTTATTTTGTAACTTTGCTGCTTGAAACCAAACAACAACGACAAAACTAAGATGAACAGACGTCTATTACTTGGCGACGAGGCTGTGGCCCTCGGGGCCATACATGCAGGGCTGAGCGGTGTATATGCCTATCCAGGTACGCCCAGCACCGAAATCACAGAATACATACAAGGCAACAAGCTGGCCCGTGAGCGCGGCATACACAGCCGCTGGTGCACAAACGAGAAGACAGCCATGGAGGCCGCACTGGGCATGAGCTATGCCGGACGGCGTGCCTTGGTGTGTATGAAACACGTGGGAATGAACGTGTGTGCCGACGCGTTTGTCAACAGCGCCATCACTGGCGTGGGTGGCGGACTGGTGGTGCTCGCGGCCGACGACCCCTCGATGCATTCGAGCCAGAACGAGCAGGACAGCCGCTTCTATGGCAAGTTTGCCATGATACCGATACTCGAACCATCCAACCAGCAAGAGGCATACGACATGACACGATATGCCTTCGACCTGTCGGAGCAGCTGCGTGTGCCGGTATTGCTGCGCATCGTGACCCGATTGGCACACTCCAGGGCTGCCGTGGAAGTGGGCGACGTGCGTGAAGTGAATGCCCTCAACCCATCGACCGACCAGTGGGTGCTGCTGCCTGGCATAGCACGACGCAAATACATATCGCTCATAAACAAGCAAGTTGACATGAACCATGCTGCCGAGCAATCGGCATTCAACCGCTGCGGACAGAAGAAATCCCGCCTCGGCATCATTGCATGCGGCATTGCATACAACTATGTGATGGAAAACAAGGCCGACGAGACCGACGTACTGAAACTGTCGCAATATCCACTGCCCGAAGACATGGTGTTCGACTTTGCATTGGCACACGACTGCCTGCTCGTGGCTGAAGACGGACAACCGTTTGTGGAAGAGTTGGTGAAACGACTGGTGGGTGCCACCTATCCTGTTCTCGGACGCCTCACAGGCCAACTGCCTCGCACCGGCGAACTGACCCCCGACTGCCTGCGACCATTCTTCACCGACGGACAGATCGACACCAGCAATACCGACGTAAAGGCAAACGAAGCATCGCAATTCGCAGTGCCCGACATCGTGGCCCCACGTCCGCCGCAGCTCTGCAAGGGCTGCGGACACCGCGACGTGTATGCAGCACTTAACCAGGTGCTGGCCGACTACCCCGACCACCGCGTGTTTGGCGATATAGGCTGCTACACACTCGGTGCACTGCCACCGTTCAAGGCACTGTCAAGCTGTGTGGATATGGGTGCCAGCATCACCATGGCCAAGGGTGCAGCCGATGCCGGACTCTACCCAGCCGTGGCAATCATCGGCGACTCCACATTCACACACTCAGGTATGACCGGACTGCTCGATGCAGTGAACGACAAGAGCAACATAACTGTTGTGATAAGCGACAACCTCACCACCGGCATGACCGGCGGACAAGACTCGGCAGGCACCAGCAAGTATGAAGCCATCTGCACCGCACTGGGTGTGGAACCCGAGCACGTACGTGTGGTTGTTCCACTGCCTAAGAACATGCCCGAGATAACACGCATCCTGCGCGAAGAGATAGAATACATCGGAGTGTCGGTCATCATTCCGCGACGCGAATGCATACAGACCGCCGCACGACATGCAAGAGAGAAGAAGAAATAACCTCCCCTAACCCCTCCCAAGGAGGGGAACTCCGTCCGGACAGTAAGCATCCGCTATTAAAATTGAAAATTGAAGTAGCATCCGGCAGGGAAGCATCCGCTATTCATTATTCATTATACATTATTCATTAAAATGAAGAAAGACATAATACTCTGCGGT
>JAFUSD010000146.1 GCA_017480685.1 Bacteroidaceae bacterium | reverse complement strand
GTTGCCTCCACCGTTGGGGATGATGATGTCGGCATACTGCTTTGTAGGCTCGATAAACTCGTCGTGCATAGGCTTGAGCACATTGCGGTATTTGTTGACAAGCATTTCGAGCGGATGTCCACGCTCGGCCATATCGCGCACTATGACGCGCAGCAGACGCTCGTCGGCTCCGGTGTCGACAAATATCTTGAGGTCCATTTGGTCGCGCAGGCTCTTGTCGTAGAGCGACATGATGCCCTCGACAATGATGATGTCCTTGGGCTCCACATGTATGGTCTCGCTCAGGCGCGTGCACGTGATATAAGAATAGGTGGGTTGCTCGATGGCTCGTCCGGCCTTGAGTTCCTCAATCTGATGCGACAGCAGTGGCCAGTCGAAGGCATTGGGGTGGTCGAAGTTGGTCTGCTTGCGCACCTCGAGCGGCAGGTCGCTCTGGTCGTTGTAGTAAGAGTCTTGTGGAATGACTGCCACACTACCCTCGGGCAGTGCCTCGATAATTTTGTTTACCACGGTGGTCTTTCCGCTGCCTGTACCACCTGCAATTCCTATTATAAGCATATTGATTGGGGTATTTATTGGGGTTATCTGAATATTCAGGAATGCAATCCAAGAGGCTTCAAAGCCCGAGCATCTGCTTGGCAAGCGGCACCACAGCCTGACGCAGGGCTTTCTCGTTGAGGTGGTGTTCGCCGTCGAAGCGTTGGGCGTTCTTATAGTGCTTCTTAAAGAGGTCGTAGGTATTCACCGTAGTGTCGTGGATGCCAAACAATCCGTAGGTGTTCTCGCGGTCGAAGTCGGTGATGCCCTTAAACTGCTGACGCTCCATCTGGTTGTGGTGTTGTATGATGTCTTTCGTTATCTTGAATGTCTTCTGTCCGTCCTTGCGACCGTTGAGGAACTTGTGCTCGCCGGTCTTCAGCACTTTCGACATGGTCGACATGTTGAATGCCGGATTGACCAGTATCTTCTTGTAGCCATACATCTGCTGGGCATACATGGCTCCCATCGATGTGCCGATGATGAGATCGGGCTTTTCTTGTTCGCACAACTGCTTGAGATATGGCAGAGCCTCGATAGGGTCGACTGGTATGTCGGGCGATATGATTTCAACCTCGGGCAGCAGTTTGCGCAGGAACTCGGCTGTGCCTGTTGCGCCCGACGAGGCAAATCCGTGGAAATAGAGAATCTTCATTTTAATGAATAATTAATAATGAATGGCGGATGCTTTGTTTAATGAATAATGAATAATGAATAATGAATAGCGGACGTAAAACTTTCCGGATGGTATTCCCCTCCTTGGGAGGGGGTAGGGGAGGTCCCTATTTGGTGAGTTCTTCCTTAATGACATCGTTGCCAGGATAGCCGATGTAGTGGTTGACGATGTTTCCATTGCTATCGACAGTGACGTATGTCGGAATACTTTGGCTTTCAAATTGGTTGAGCAGTGTGGAGTACTGCTCGTCGGTCACGTAGTAGTGGTCGCCGTGGATGTCGGGGATGGTGAGTTCCCATGCACGCTTCGGGCTCGACGGGCTGGTGATGTAGATGAAGTTTGCCTTGCCTTTCAGTTCTTCCTTCACTGGCTTGATGGTCTCCATGGCAGCGCGGCAGGGTCCGCACCATGTGGCCCAAAAGTCGACCAAGAGCGGTTTGCCCTTGTATGGGGCAATAAGTGCCTTGAACACATCCTCGCCTTTCAGTTCGGCATCGATGCTGCGCACGGTGTAGTCGGTGCTCTGCTTGGCAGCTTCGATGCGTGCCTTCAAATCGTCGTTGTATCGTAGGATGATTGGAGCCAGTTCGGGACATTCGCTCTTCAGAGATGCTATCTCGTCGTCGGTAAGCAGGTTGAGCTCGCTGACCGACGATGCATATTTCAGCGCCTTGCGTATCGGTTCGGCCGACGATGGCATCTGCAACTCCTGACCCGCGTAGTTGCCAAACAGGTTGGCGGTTGCAACTGCTTGTGCCGGATGCATCGTATATAAGTATGCCGTCGAAGCAAAAGGCTGGAACGTGGCAAGATAGCCATAGTAGCCCTCGGGCTGCTTGTAGGGGGTGTCGGTGTCGTTGGCCACCATCAGTGTCGTGTTGTAGAGCAGGGTTTTTATCACAATCTGATACTTATAGGTTGCCTTCACATACTGCTTGAATGCTCCACACAGGCGCTTGTCGGCATCGATGCGGCGTGCAGCCTCGTCGTAGAGGCTTACTACCTTGTCGCGATACTCCATCACGGTCAGTCCCTTCAGACTTTTCATGCCTTCTTCGCCTTGTATCGACTTTATCACCTCGATGGCTTCATACTGCGGTGCATATCGCACGAGGTCGGTGTTGAAGTCGCCTATGCTGCCAGTGAACTCGAATGCTGGCTTCTTGGCAGCGGCCACTCCCACAAGGTCGGGGTTGATGGTGAGGGTCATTTCCTCGGCTGGCACCACCACGAAGGTGATGACGGTATCGGCCCAATGCATATCGACACGGTCGGTGTAGTAGGTCTGCAGTTCGGCACGGAAACGTCCGTCACTGCCAATCGGAGCCTCTACGGTTGTGCGCTCGCTGGCGGTAAACACGGTGAACGAGAACGTCACTGACTTGATGTCGCTATCTGCTCTATATCCCTTCACTTGGCCATTCACCACGGCTGGCGAGGTCGAATACTTTAGTTGTGGCAACTCCCCCAGCCTGTCCTTGGCGTTGAGGCCAAGACAGGCAAAGAGAGCTATAACAAGAAATATGTGTCTCATCGATATATTTACGATTTAACGATTTACGATTTATGTACGATTTAATTATTTAGTTATTACCATCCGGTGCGTGTGTCTACCCCCCCCCTTGTGGGAGCAGGGATGGGCCTATTACCTTTCGGATGGTATTCCCCTCCTGGGGAGGGGTTAGGGGAGTTTTCCCTTGGGTGGGGCTAGGGGAGGTTCCTTGGGAGGGGCTAGGGGAGGTTCCTATTTGCTAAGTTCTTCCTTAATGACGTCGTTGCCTGGATAGCCTATGTGCTTGTTCACTATGTTGCCATCCTTATCTACAACCACGTATGTAGGTATGCCTTGGCTTTCAAACTGCTTGAGCAGTGCTGAGTATTGCTCGGCGGTGACGTAGTAGTGGTCGCCGTGGATGTCGGGAATTTGTGCTTCCCACGCATCCTTCGGGCTCGTTGGACCTGTGAGGTAGATGAAGTTCACCTTGCCTTTCAGTTCTTCCTTCACTGGCAGTATTGTCTTCATTGCAGCCTTGCAGGGTCCGCACCATGTGGCCCAGAAGTCGACCAAGAGCGGTTTGCCCTTATCTGGAGCGATGAGTGCCTTGAAGATGGCTTCGCCCTCGAGCGATGGGTCGAAGTCTTTCACGAAGAACTGCGGGTTTCTGCGGTTTTCCTCGATATGAGCCACGAGGGCATCGTTTGCTTTCAGTATGGCATCCTTCAGCACAGGGCAGTTGGCATTGAGGTCGGCCTTCAGCTGGTCGGTGAGTGGAATGCTGTTCGACAGTTGTGCCTTGCAAGCGTATGCCGTTTGCAGTTGTCGGCTACACTTTGGTATGGCAAACGATTCGCCGATGGTGGCTTTGCCCAGGGCTTGTGACAGCGTCAGCACTTGTGTTGGGGTGGAAAACGCGTAAAGCATGGCGTTGTTCTCGAATGGCTGCCACTCCTTCACGTTGGCAAAGTAGTTGTCGGGCAGTGTTGCGGCCTCATTGCTGCCGCTGGCTGCCTGCTTACGTCGCGGGAATGAATATAGATTCACCACCATGTGATACTGATATGTGGCGTTCACATACTGCTTGAATGCTCCACACAGGCGCTTGTCGGCATTGAGTTTCTTGGTTGCAGCCATGTATGCATCCATCATCCGGCTTTTATACTGGTCGGGGGTCAGTCCGGTGACTGCATCGCCGGTGAGTGATGCGAATGGTGCCGACGAATCATACTCGCCTGCATACTGCACAAAGTCGTCGTTGAAGTCGGCCAATGAGCCTGTGAAGGTCAGTGCAGGCTTCTTGGTGTTTTCGGCATAGAGCTGTTTCATGTCGATGGTGATGCCGGTCTCCTCGCCTGGCACAAGCAGTATGACGAACGACTTGTCGCGGAACGAGAGGGTCACGCGGTCGGTGAACTTGATGGGCACTTCGCACTCGAATGTGGCATCGGATGCCTTGCCGGGCGACATGGTCGATATCGTGGCATTTACCGTCTGCATCGACGAGGTTTCGAAGTCTACATATTGTATGAGCACCGCTTCCTTGTTGGTGGTGGTATATCCCTTGATGGTGCCTTTCACGGTGGCTGGTGTGTTGCTATACACCATGTCGGGCATCTCGAGGAGCCTTACTTTGGCATTTATGCCGAGTGTGCACATCATGGCACACAATAGAAGTATCTGTTTCATCGGTATATTTACGATTTACTATTGATTTACGATTTAATTATTTTGAATGGAAAGGAATGGAAAAGAAGTTAACCTCTCCCCCGCCTCCCCCAGGGGGAGGAGCCTTTTCCATCCGGATGGAGTCCCCCTCCTTGGGAGGGGTTAGGGGAGGTTTTCCTTGGGAGGGGGTAGGGGAGGTCCCTATTTGCTTAGTTCTTCTCTCACCACGTCGTTGCCCGGGTATCCTATGTGTT
>JAFUSD010000014.1 GCA_017480685.1 Bacteroidaceae bacterium | reverse complement strand
GCAATATCACGATATAAGACCCTCCACACCGGACGCATGTCAAACCTGGAACGAATAGACATAAAAGCCGCAGAACAGCAAGTGGCATCACAAACCGGAAACACACAACCCGAAACACCACAGACAGCCCAACCGGCACCCCAGACCGCCCAATCGGCACCCCAGACCGCCCAACCGGCAACCCAGGCCGCCCAACCGGCACCCCAGGCAACCGAAACCACCGCACAAGTCGGAAAACCCATATTCAAGATACAAATACTGACATCGCAGAAACCACTGGCGGCAGGCAACTCACAATTCAAAGGCCTCAAGCCCGACTGCTACGAAGAAGGCGGACTCTACAAATACACCTACGGAGCCACGGCCGACTACAACGAGATACTGCGCATAAAGAAAGAGACAGCACAGAAATTCCCCGACTCCTTCGTCATTGCATTCAAAGACGGAGAGAAAATACCACTGCAAGAAGCAATACAACAATGGCGGACAAAAAAATAAAAACAAACAAAAACAAATAAAACCATGCATTCCAAAGAAATAAAAATAGCAATAACAGCCATACTGGCAATCATCATCGTATACTTCGGCATAGTATTCCTCAAAGGACTCAAACTATTCACCACCGACAACATCTATTACGTAGAGATGAAAAACGTGGGCGGACTCAACAAGTCAGACATCGTAGTGGCCAACGGCATGAGCATAGGCCAGGTAAAAGAAATAACCTACGATGCACGCAAGCAAACCCTGGCTGTAGCCGTCGAACTCAACGAAGGATTCGCCCTGCCACGAGGTAGCCATGCCAACATCACCAAAGAAATGCTCGGCTCGCCAAAACTCAACATCATACTCGGTACCAACCCCGACCAAATGCTCAGCCGAGGCGACACCATACCAGGCGAGGCAGGCGGAGACCTCATGAGCGCTGCTGCCGACATGCTGCCACAACTGAAGCAACTCATGCCACGACTCGACTCAATAGTCACGGCAGTCAATACACTGGCCAACGACCCCACACTCACCGAAGCACTGCACAACATGCAATACATCTCGGCAAACCTCAAAACCACCACAGACCATGTCAACCACCTGATGAGCACCGACATACCTGCCATCATGAAACAAACACACGGAATCATGGCAAACCTCGAAAACACAACAACCGACATAAGCCAGATAGACATACCACAACTGGCACAAACAGCCAACCAGACACTCCAAACAGCCAACCAAGCAATGGCCGACATAAACCAGATAACCACAAAACTCAACAACCCCAACTCAACAGTAGGCCGACTCATCAACGACCCCAGCGTATACAACCACCTCGATTCCACAATGACCAATGCATCGCGCCTGCTCGAAGACCTGCGCCTAAACCCCAAGCGATACGTACACTTCTCCCTCTTCGGAAAGCCGAACAAGTAAAAAGCCTAATTTTTATTCATAAAAACAAGATGCCACAAACCGACACATTTGTCAATAAAAGTAAAAGCCCCAAAAATCAAACCAATAATGGCAAACTTTAAAAGATGTAAACCACACCTTTCCAAAAATACAAACACCATAAGCGCTTGAAATGCAAACAAATGAAAAAACAGCCGCAACACACACACCCGTTTTGCTTTACAAATGTGTAAGCAGTTGATAAAAACAAACTTATTCAAACCAACATTTTTCCCGACACACAGACACCCATTTTGCCAATTCAAAAAAACGTCTTACCTTTGCACCACTGAAATTAAAATGTAAGAAACAAACACTTGTGGCACACGACACGACGCGCCACCATGGTAATAACAAATTACCTAACCAAAGAGAAATTAAGACAGAGATGAAACAAGAGTTGAAAGAAATGTGGGACAAATGTGCCATAATCATAAAAGACAACATAACACCAGAGCAATACGACACATGGTTTGCTTGCATAGAGCCACGCTCCTATACCGACGGGCAGCTCATGCTGGCAGTACCATCACAATTCGTATACGAGCGACTCGAGACCGTATACATAGACCTTATATATAAAGTAATCACGCGCGTTTTCGGATCCGGCGTAAAGCTCTGCTATACCATACGCCAGATACAGACAAACCAAGCCGACGACCAGCAGACAGCCGAGACCACTGTGGCACACGACACAGCAACCACACCCGCTGCAACCGCCGACTTCGACTCACAACTCAATCCACGATACACATTCGACAACTTCATAGAAGGCGACAGCAACCGCCTCGCACGCTCCGTAGGTCAAGCAATAGCCAAGAACCCCGCAAAGACATTCAACCCCCTCTTCATCTACGGACCCTCAGGATGCGGAAAAACTCACCTCGCCAACGCAATAGGATGGAGCATAAAACAACAGCACCCCGAAATGAGAGTGCTGTACCTCTCGGCACACCTCTTCCACGTGCAATACGTCCACGCAGTGCGACAAAACAAAACCAACGAATTCATAAGCTTCTATCAGACAATTGACGCACTCATACTCGACGACACACACGAACTGGCAGGGCAAACCAAGACCCAAAACACCTTCTTCCACATATTCAACCACCTTCACCTCACCGGCAAGCAAATCATACTCACCGCCGACCGCCCACCGATAGCCATCAGCGGACTCGAAGAACGACTGCTAACACGATTCAAGTGGGGACTGCAGGCCGAGATAGAACGACCCACCAAAGCACTGTGCAGAGCCATACTGCGCTACAAAGCAAAACAAGACGCAATACCCATACCCGAAGCCGTAATCAACTACATAGCCGACCGCGCAGCAGGCAGTGTGCGCGACCTCGAAGGCATCCTCAACTCGCTCGTAGCCCATTCCGTGGTATACAAGTGCGACATCAACATGAAACTCGCCGACCTCGTCATGCCACGATTCGTGAAAGCCGACGACACACCACTCACACTCACACAAATAAAACGATACCTCTGCCAACACTACAACATCAGCGAAGCAGAACTATGCTCGCAGACACGGCGTCAACCCATAAACCAAATACGCCAGACCGCGATATACCTCGCATCGAAGCTGACCAATCACACAAACACACAAATAGGCCAGCAACTGGGCGGACGCACACACGCCACCGTCATACACGCCATACGCCACATTCAGCAACTGGCCGACGTAGACACAAAACTCAACCAAGAACTGCAAGAACTGGAAGACGAAATACGCCGTTCAAGGTAATTTAATTTGCTATTTACAGATTTACTATTTACTAACTATTTATGGCGATTTAGTTATTTGGTTATTTCCTTCCGGACTGGATTCCCCGCCTGCGATGGCTGGGTGCAGGTAAGGGGAGGTTCTACAATATGGAGGATGGTATAAATATAGGGAGGAAACAAGCATCCGCTATTCATTATTCATTGCTATCGTTGCCAAACATTTTACCGGACAGTAATAATTATTTTACGGGTGATTAGCCGCGAGGATATCGTCTGGGCAAGCCGCGAGGATATCGTCAGAAACAACCATCAACGAACAGAGGATGCACCGCGGGTGGTGCATCCTCTTTTCGTCTTGCAGTAATGACGTCTCTTAGCACTGAGCCAACTTGCCGTTGCTGCCGAGCACGTTCACAATCTTGTGGATGTACATCTTCTTCATGTTCTCGCGTGCAGGCTTCAGATACTGACGTGGGTCGAAGTCGCCCGGATGCTCAGCCAGATGCTTGCGGATAGCAGCAGTCATGGCGAGACGAGAGTCGGAGTCGATGTTGATCTTGCACACTGCGCTGCGTGATGCCTCGCGGAGCTGTTCTTCTGGAATACCGATAGCAGCCTCGAGGTGACCACCATACTTGTTGATTGTGTTCACTTCTTCCATAGGAACAGATGAAGAACCGTGGAGCACGATTGGGAATCCAGGGAGTTTCTTCTCGATTTCGTGAAGGATGTCGAATGCCAATGGTGGTGGAACCAGTACGCCGTTGACCAGTTTGCACTGCTCGGGAGTGAACTTGTGTGCACCGTGGCTGGTACCTATTGAGATAGCGAGCGAGTCACAACCAGTGCGGGTTGCGAAGTCGATGACCTCCTCGGGCTTTGTGTAGTGGCTCTCAGCCGATGAAACCTCATCTTCCACGCCTGCCAGAACACCGAGTTCGGCCTCTACAGTAACGTCGAACTGATGTGCATATTCCACGACCTTCTTTGTCAGGGCTATGTTCTCCTCGTATGGGAGAGACGAACCATCAATCATGACAGAAGAGAAACCATTGTCGATACACTCCTTACAGAGTTCGAAACTGTCGCCGTGGTCGAGGTGGAGCACGATTTCAGGATGCTCGCATCCCAGTTCCTTTGCATATTCCACTGCACCCTTAGCCAGGTTGCGCAGGATGGTGCCGTTAGCATAGTTGCGTGCACCCTTCGATACCTGCATGATGACAGGCGACTTAGTTTCAACAGCAGCCATCACGATGGCCTGCATCTGTTCCATTGTGTTGAAGTTGAAGGCAGGAATAGCATATCCGCCTGCAACTGCTCTCTTAAACATCTCGCGAGTGTTCACGAGACCAAGTTCTTTGTAACTTACCATAATCTATTATTATAAAATGTAGACTTAATTTTGTGCAAAGGTACGAAATAATCACCAAATATCAATTGTCAATTGTCAATTATTTTATAACTTTGCAAATAAATGAAAACAGGCATCAAGCATATAACAGCATTTGCAATCTCCACTTTGCTTGCATTCTCTCAATGTGAGAAAGCCGAGACTGGCAGCACCGAGGCAGGAGAGACCGGCAGCGGAGCCACCACCACGTTGCCGCTCAACATCCCCGACACCATACGCCGCAACACCGCCGAACGCGACGGCTCAGCCCTGCACCCCTTCATCGTGACCGACATTGCACAAGGTGCCCTCGGCCTCTATCTCTACAACCACAACAAAAGCATAAGCCACTGCTGGGTAGACGGATACATAGTAGGCTATGTGGCAGGAATGACCTATGAATACACAATGTTCGGAGCAGGAGACGTGGAGTCGAACATCGTATTGGCAGCAAATCCACACGAAGAAGACATTGAACGCACCATGCCCTGCCAACTATCAAAGCAGACAGCATACAGCCAGGTGCGCAACGACCTCAACCTCCTACACAACCCCCAGATGTTGGGCCGACACGTCATGATATGCGGACAACTGACAGATTACATGAACACCATAGGACTGAAACAAACCACAAACTACATACTATATGATGAAGACTGACAACAGAACAAACAAACGCACAGGCCTCGGCAGTATGATGGCATTGATGACTATAATAGCCGCAAGCCTCACCATAAGCAGTTGCAAGACAACGTCTAAACTCGTCACACAGCAATCGCGCAACATAGTGATACTGTATGAAAACGACGTGCACTGCGCCATCGACGGCTATGCACATCTGGCAGCACTGCGCGACGCAGTGGCCGACACCGCATTCGTGGCAGTAGTCTCAAACGGCGACTTCCTGCAAGGCGCATCGGCAGGCGCAATATCACGGGGCGAATACATCGTCGACATCATGAACACCGTGGGATATGATGCCATCACACTGGGCAACCACGAATTCGACTACAAAACCCCACGCATGCTCCAACTGATGCAACGCCTCAACGCGCCAGTCACATGCGTCAACTTCGTCGACCGCAGCACCCGTCAGCGACCATTCGCCACCACAATAGTGAAAAACTACGGAGGAACAACCATCGGATTCATCGGAGCCGTCACACCCACCGCCCTCGCCACCGAGCAATACGCATTCTACGACAATGCAGGCAACCAACTCTACGACCTCTGCCCCGACAGCATCTACATCCTCGTGCAGCAGTCGGTCGACAAGCTGCGCAAGCAAGGTGTCGACTACGTGGTATTGCTCTCCCACCTGGGCGAAATCGATAACGACATGCACATCACCTCACACACACTCATAGCCAACACCACAGGCATCGACGTCCTGCTCGACGGACATTCACACTCAGCCATACCATCCGACACCGTGCTCTCACGCGACGGACATCCGGTCATCATAAGTCAGACAGGAACCAAATTTGCCAACATAGGCAAACTGCTCATCACCCCCGGCCGCCACCTCTCAACCCAACTCCTGCCCCTTGCCACCATCCCACAAACCAAACCCAACGTAGTGCAAACCACCGACAGCGTGAAACACCTACTTGAAGCCATCACAAGCCGTGTGGTATGCGAAAGCGAGGCTTCACTGAGCATACACGACCCCTCCGGCCGACAGATGGTGCGCTATGCCGAGACCAACGCAGGCGACATCGTGGCCGACGCATACCGCATCACAACCGGAGCACAAATAGGCATGAGCAACGGAGGCGGAATACGCACTACACTCAAAGCAGGCACACTCACATACGGCGACCTCATCAGCCTCTTGCCATTCGACAACAACGTGTGCACCGTCGAAATCACAGGAAGCCAACTCACAGAACTCCTCACCCGATGCACAAGTGCCACACCGATGGAGAACGGCGACTTTCCACAAGTGTCGGGCATCGAGTTCACCGTACACACCTCGACACACACCATATCCGACCTCCGCATCCTCGACCCTGCAACCGGCAACTACCAACCCGTACGTCCCGACGCCACCTACACCCTCGCCACCATCGACTACTGCATCAGCGGCGGCGGATTCTACGGCATCCTGAAAAACAACAAGATACTGAGCAACAACATCGCTGCCTACTGCGAATGTCTCGTGAAATACATCACTCAGCACCTCGACGGCCACATCGGAAAGGAATACATCAGTCCAGCCGGACGAATCACCATCACTGAATGACACACTGCCCCCGATGCCGTACCAAAATGAGAAACTTAGTTTTCGGATAATTGAGGCCTTTTATATCATTATATATACGTAATAATAGTAGCAAGAATATAAAAAAGAGAGAGGTGAACGAAACTTTTGTCGATCACCTCTCTCTGATTTTACTGTCAGTATGTTTACCTGCGCTTCACTTGTTGCTGCATGAATCGGAATCGGAAATACCATTATTTACATCTTATGTATGTTTTTTATGGTCGGTATTCGTCTTGCCTACTCAAATCCGTTGAAGCGGTATGAGAACCGTATTACGAACATCGAGGTGTTGCCGAATGTACGGTTTTCGCTCCAGAACGTGTCCGACATCGATGCCGAGAAGCCTTTGTTGGAGTTGAGGATGTCGCGCCAGCTGAGGCCGAGTGTGGCTCGTTTGGCTTTCAGGAACCGATATTCGGCTTCGATGTCCCAGATGCATTCGGTCTTGTTGGCCGATGCCATCTCGTAGCCGAAGTGGCGGGTGAGGTTGCATCGTGTGTTGAGTTCAAGTCCGAATGGTGCAGTGTAAGCCACCGATGCGCGTGAACGGAATTCCTGTCCGTGTGTGCCGCCACTTGTGTAGTCGTTCCTGCTCTTGTCAAGGCTGTACCCCATTCCGCCTTCGAGCACCCAGTAGCGGTCGCTGTAGCTGGCGCCGATGTCGGTGCGGAGGTTGTGCCATTTGGTCACACTCTTGCGAGGTTCGGGGTCGGTCATGTTTTGCACGTACGACACGTTGTGGCGCAGCGAGTGGTTGGCTGTCAGGTTGAGTGTCACGTCGTGGATGGGTATGGTGAAGAACAAGTATTCGTTGGTGTTCCAGTTGCCGTTGATGTTGGCAGGGCTGGTGCGTCGTGCACCTGTGGCGCGGTCTATCACGGTCTTGCTCGTGATGGCATCGATGGTGGTTGAGTAGTTGAATCGCAGGCGCATCAGTGCTTTCAGCTGGAACTCTGCCGACATGTTGTGGTTTACCGCCTTGCGCAGGCTTGGATTGCCCTCGCGTATGTTCATCGGGTCGCTGTAGTCGGTCACGTTGGTCAGTTGTCCAACTCCCGGCAGGTTGTTGCCTATTCCGTATCTCAGACCTATGCGGTTGTTGAGGAAGTGGTAACCGAAGTCGGCATTTGCGTTGTAGCGCAGGCCTGAGTATGTGATGTCCTGGTCGAGGTTGTATTTTTCTTCGTCGATGGTCATTCGTGTAGGTGTCAGAGATGCGTTGATGTTCACTTCGAGGGTGTCGTCGTCATATCTGAACCAGATGTTGGCTGCATTGGTCATGGTGGTGTGTCGCTGGTGTGTGTGCAGGCTGTCTACGAATGCCGTGGTTCCGTCGGCGAGTATGTCCTCATAGGTCTGGTTGTTGGTGCTGCGGTTGTAGTTGAACGAGTATCCGCCCCTGAAGAATGCGTGCTCGCCAAATTGGTGCATGTATGATATCGACGAGTTGTATGACATGTTGTCGCTGGGTGTCGATATGCGGTGGTTCACGTCGCGCACGCTGTCGCCCAACTGTAGGAATCGGCTGTATGACTGGTTGTAGTTGGTGTTGTGTGAGTTGCCGCCGTTCACACCGAAGTCGAACGAAATCTGGCGTCGACGCTCTTCGTCGAACCACTTCTGGAGGCTGAAGTTGGCGTTATAGTTGTTGCTGTTGAAGTTTGAGGAGTTTCGCTGTCGTGTGGTGCGTATGAGCCCCTCGCCTTCGTTATCCACCGAGTCGGTCGACTGGCTCCAGTTCTCGCCTTCACTTTTTGTATATCCCAAATTCAAGCCCCAATACAGGGTTTTGCCTGCCCAGTTGTTGATGCTGGCGCCAGCGTTATACTGCTTGTTGCTATTAGAGCTGCGCGAGTCGCTCACCGAGTTTTGCGTATATTCGGGCATGAACATGCGTGTGTAGCTGGCCGAGTGGTTGTCGTTGCGGTTGTAGTTGTGCCCTATGTTGGCCGATGTGGCTGCTTTGCCGAAGTTGTATTCATAGTTGGCACCGAAGTTGGTGTTGACTGTCTTTTCGATTATCTGTCCAGAGTAGGGTATGTCGCCTGTGTCGAAGTTCACACTGCCTTGTCCGCCTTTCTGTTTCCACGACGAGAGCGATGCTCCCACTCCGTAGTTCTCGAACGACTCGTTGGTGCTCACGTTGGCTTCAGCAAAGATGACGGTGCTCATCGGGTCTTTGGTTTCCATGTCCATCACGTAGTGCTCGTCGCTCATGGCATTGAGGGTGTCGTCGGGCACTTCGTATACTTTCAGTGCCTTCAGCTTGTCGTGTGGCATGTTGTTGAGGGCGATGCTCATGTCGCGCTGGAAGAACGATTCGCCGTTGAGGCGTATCTCGGTGATGTCTTCGCCCTGATAGGTCATCTTGCCTTCTTTATATTCAAGGCCTGGCAGACGCCGCACGAGGTCGAGCAAGACGCTGCCCGAGGGCATGTCGAACGCATCGGCATTGAAGATGACCGTGTCGCCGCTCTGATACATCTTGGTGAGCTCGGCCACAATCTCAACCTCGGCAGCCGTGATAGGGTTGCTGTGCATCACGAGCGAGTCGAGCTTTACGGTGTACTTGTCGATTCCGTTTTCCTTCGTATGTACGGGTGTGTAGTCGCCCTCGATGGTTTTCATGCCTATATACGATATCTTGATGTGCAGTCGCGTGTCTTTCAGTCGGTCGCGACGCTGTATGCCAATCCATATATCGCCATCCTTGTCGGCAGCGGCTCCCTGGGTTTCGGTCGTGTCGCCCAGGCATGTCACCATCACGTGGGCTCCTTGCAGAGGGTAGGGGTTGGGTTCGAAGTCGTCCACTCCGTAGATCTTGCCTGTGACTTCATACCATTGTTTCACGTATGTACGCATGTATGCCTGCATCTCGGGCGAGTTCCATCCCTGGGCAAATAAGGTGTTGCATGCTGCACCGAGCAGCATCAGTAGAAATATACGTTTTGTCTTCATCTTGTTCTCTCTGTGTGTCTTATCTTTTTTCATTAGTCTTCAGCTTCCAGCATGAAGAAGTCCTCCACATGTTTGCCAAATACCCGTGCCAGTTTGAGCGACAGGGTGGTCGATGGTATGTATTTGCCTTTCTCGATGGCGTTGATTGTCTGACGGCTCACCCCCACGAGGTCCGCCAGCTGCTGTTGCGTGTAGTCCATTATGGCACGCTCCACTTTCAGTGTGTTAGTCATTGTTGTGGCGGAATTTATAGAGTGACACATTATATCTTATTATAAAGAGCAGGAAGGTGAGTATGGGGTATATGCTCAGGCAGATGAGGTAGGTTGCTCCGTAGATGAACATCGTGCTGACTACTACGAGCACCATGCCCCATAGCAGCGACCAAACCAGTGCGTTCATTCGCATCTGAGCGATGCACTCGTCTTCATCCTTCTCCCTCGAGAAGGCAACGAACACGCAACCCACACACATCAGTATCATCACGAGTTCGAACGACACTTCGTCATCCATCACATGAGGATACCATGCGTTTTCCATGTCCCACTCATACATGCCACGGGTGAGGCTGAACACCGGCAGCGTAATCTCCCATTCGGGATCGAAATGCACGCCGATAATAAACATCACGACAAACAGCAGCAATCCTGCTGCCATCAACCCATAACCAATCTTGCGGAATATGGGCGAAAAGAGATAAGTGTGTTCCATTGATATATTTACTATTTACAGATTTACTATTTACGATTTATTTCTATTTATACATTTACTATTTATTCTATTTAAGCATTTACGATTTGACGATTTACGATTTACGATTTATTTTCGATTTAACTATTTAGTTATTTCCTTCCGGATGGCACTCCCTCCCCATAAAGGGGGAGGGCTGGGGAGAGGGTCTTTTCCCCTCTGTGGGAGGGGTTAGGGGAGGTTTTGCGGCTGCAAAGGTAATGCTTATTTTCCAAAAAGTAAAGTAAACACGACAAAAAGTTGCGTTTACTTAACCTTATTTAACAGTGCATACGCTATTCTATGTGTCTGTTAATATATATTAACAATTGGAATAGAAAAGTGGAGGTTGCAACCACACGATTGCATCCTCCACTTTTGCATATAAGTTTGCATCTGAATTGAGCTTAGTCAGTTATGCTTACGGATTATTGGGATAAGTCAGTTCTGCTTACGGATTTGGGATTGATGTTCGCAGGCGTGTGTCATCAAATCACTCGCTTCAGGCGGTCGATGAAGTCGTCGGCATCGGCCTCGGTGATGCAGAGTGGTGGTAGCAGGCGCAGGGTGTTGGTGCCGCTGCAGCCGGTGAAGCAGTGCTGGTCGTAAACCAGGCGGTTGCGCACTTCCTTGTAAGGCATGTCGAGTTCGATGCCTATCATGAGGCCGCGGCCACGCACCTCGATCACGTGTGGCAGTTGTTCTTCGCGTAGCCGGCGTATGAGATATGTGCCCACCTTGTCGGCATTCTCCACCAGGTGCTCCGCTTCCATCACGTCGAGCACTGCCAGCGCAGCGCTGCATGCCAGGTGGTTGCCGCCGAAGGTGGTGCCCAACTGGCCGTAGACGGGAGTGAACCGTGGCGATATGATCAATCCGCCCATGGGGAATCCGTTGCCTATACCCTTGGCCACGGTGATGAGGTCGGGACGTATGCCAAGCCACTGATGGGCGAAGAAGCGTCCGGTGCGCCCGTAGCCACATTGTATCTCGTCGCAGATGAGCACCGTGTCAGTCTGCTGGCAAATGGCGCTCAGGCCTTGGGCAAACTCGGGTGTGGCCATGCGTATTCCACCCACGCCCTGTATGCACTCCAGTATGCAGGCACACACGTCGCCCTTCTCGATTTCGGCTTTCCAGGCATCGAGGTCGTTGAGCGGAAGGAAGGTGACATGGTTGTTGGCATTCACCGGAGCAATGATTTTCGGGTTGTTGGTGGCCTCCACAGCAAGCGATGTGCGCCCGTGGAATGCTTTTTCGGCAGCGAGGATGCGTGTGCGTCCGTTGTAGAACGATGCCAGCTTCAGCGCATTTTCGTTGGCTTCAGCTCCCGAGTTGATGAGGAAAAGGCTGTAGTCGTCGTATCCGCATGCGCGTCCCAGGCGTTCGGCCAACTGGCGTTGCAACGGATTGACTACCGAATTGCTGTAGAACCCCAGCCTGCCTGCTTGCTCGCTGAGCATCTTCACATAATGTGGATGGCTGTGGCCTATGCTGATGACTGCATGACCGCCATACAGGTCGAGATATTCCTCGCCCTTATCGTCCCACACGTGGCAACCCTTGCCGCGCGCGATGGCTATATCGAATAGTGGATAAACGTCGAATAGTTTCATGTCTGGTTTGTGTGTGTGTTTAATAATGAATAATGAGTAATGAATAATTAATAGCGGATGTCTTCCATCCGGGGTAGCTTAATCTTCAATGTGCAAAGTTACGTATTTTTTTGCAAACGAGCCCTTAATCATGGTAAAAAGTTGTGATATGGTTGTCAAGAAGGCCCGAAAACGGGATTTATTATGCGAATATGTTGCGGGTATGGATGAAATGTCATATCTTTGCATGGCAGATTGTGTGACAAAAGTATCGTCACCCCCAGGACTTATGAATATAGAAGACTATCGCTACTATTGCCTGTCGATGGGCACCGATGTGGAGGAACGGCTGCCTTTTCAGAAATTCGCGGGCGGAGAGGGTGTGCTGGTGTTCTACGTGGCCGGCCACATGTTTTCGTTCTTCGACTGCAACGACTTCCGTGTCGTCTCGCTCAAGTGCCAACCCGACCGCATCGACGACTTGAAGGCCCGCTACGCCTGCATAGGCAATCCTTACAACGAATCGCCCCGCCACTGGATAGGCATCAACCCCGTCACGGCTCCCGACGACCTGCTCAAGGAACTCACGCGCAATTCGTATGAGATTGTGAGGGAAAAGTATACGAGGAAGAAATGATATTAAATCTCCCGCCTCCCCCATGCATAAGTTGACTCACACCTATATCCAACTTTCCCTGTGCATATACTGAACTTTCCTTGCAAGTATACTGAACTTTCCTTGTGCGTATACGGGAAAACTTAAATTTGCGACGTAAATTTAATAATTTTCGGTCGAAAATTTAATAATTCTCGTCGAGAATTTAATAATTTACGTCGCAAATTTAAGAATTAGTACGTATGCGCAGCAAAACTTCCGTGCATGTGCAGGCAAATTAGTGCGTACTTTCAGCAAAACTTCCGTGCGGGGTGCAGGCAATTTACTGCGTACTTTCAGCATCGACTTCTGCTTTATTTCAGCCAAACGGGGGACATACAGGCGCGCTGCATGCCCCCGATGGTGGTTATCTCGGCTTCAGGTATGTCTTCAGGGCTTTCACATATTGCTCGAAGGCATGGAGGCCGGTGGGTGTGATGCGGCAGATGGTGCATGGCTTCTTGCCCTTGAAGGTCTTCTCAACCTCGATATATCCGGCTGCCGACAGCTTGTCGAGTTGCACACTCAGGTTGCCTGCCGTGGCTCCCGTCTGCTCCTTGATGTATGGGAACTCGGCTTCCTCGGTGCTGATGAGCAATGACATCACTGCCAGCCGCAACTCGGAGTGTAGCAGGGGGTCTAACGTTGGAAACATACTTACTTATTTCGTTTAAGCATCAAGCCTGGGAGCATCAGGCCGATGAGTGCGATAAGAAATACTGAGATGCATGGCGAGACGTATTGCATCATTACTACCGACTTGGCTGTTCCCAGGTGGGCTATAATCCCTTCGCCTATGCCCGTGTACAATCCTGTGGAAAACAGCAATCCTGCTATGATGCCAAACCATACGAGCCAGCCAGACTTCAGTATCCAGCCTGTGATGGATACGGCCATACACATGAGCAGGATGACGATTGGGCCCATCATGATGCGGTTTGCCATGAAAACATCGGGTGTAGTGCTGCGGACGAGTATGGAGTTCCATATCGTTGAGACGATGAAGATGCCGAGAGCAAAGATGGCGAACGTGAGCCATGTCTTGCCCACCAGCTTGCCAATGATGCTCACGGGCGCCGGCTCATGGTCTTTGTTGCTTTGGCGCGATGCCAGCCAGATGACGGCAGGGAGCAGCAACCACAGCAGGTGGCCCAATCCTCCGTATCCGTTTTCAAACAAGATGAGGTTGACTGCTGCCACCACGATGGCCATGCCCATGGTACACAATCCTGCCACGAAGAGCGATTGGCCGGTGCGTCTTGACACGTCGCGTCGGCTTTGTTCGATTTGCTGAGTGATGATTTCAAGACTGCGTTCAGCTGTCAGCTCTGCAGTCGCATGTTTGTTTTCTTCCATTGTTTTGTTTCTTTTTGGGCGGGGTGGGGGTGCCTGTGTGCACGGTCGGTACATGCTCGTTCACATCTTTCTTCCGTGCTACACCTTATTATATATATAAGTTGCACCCCGCTCCGCTGATTGGTTTACTTTGTTTTTGTCTCTCATTTGCCGCCTCGCTCCCTCCTGCAGAAAGGGCACGGGGCGACGTGTGTGTTCGAACGACGCTGCAAAGTTAAACAAGTTTATGTTATAAACCAAATTTTTTAGCGAATATTTTGATGTTGAGGTGTATATTTAACATTTCGTGAGCGGAAAAGTGGTATTTCGTGAGCGGGATTACGGCATTTCGTGAGCGGAATTGTAGCATTTCGTGAATGGAAATATGGCAGTATTTCTTGAACATTCGTGTGAAGTGTAAACCTCTAATTCACCTTTTATCTCTTTTTTTCCTTACTCAATGACAGCAATATCGAAATAGTTTCGTATCTTTGCAGCCAAAAAAGTGGAGGAAACTCCATTCGGAAGACTATTATTATATATTATATATTATTGATTGTCTATTATATATTATTAAAATGGAAGCAATACAGAGTTTTACAATCGACCACACACAACTGAAACCAGGCATCTACGTATCGCGAGTAGATAAGGACTTTACGACATTCGACCTCCGCATCACCGAACCCAACAAAGAACCGGCCGTAGCACCAGCGGCCATACATAGCTTGGAGCACCTCATGGCCACATGGTTCCGCAACAGCGAGGTGAAGGACGACGTGGTATATGTGGGGCCAATGGGATGCCTCACCGGCATGTATATCATCATGACCGGAACATACACCGTCCAGGACATGCGACGCCTCACCATTCGGTGCCTCGAATGGATTCTCACTCAGGACTATGTGCCTGCCACCACTCCTCAGACATGCGGCAACTGCCTGCTGCACGACCTGCCAATGTGTAAGTGGGAAAGCAAACGATACCTCGACCGCCTACGCCACGACTTCCACAGCGAATACACAAAGCTGCAAGTCACCCTCGACGACGGAAAGGTGTTTGCCGACGCTTAGTATAAAATAGTCTTAGATTGAAGAAAGAATGAAAATAACACACACACTGTTTGCTATTATGATAAGTGCCAATACATTTGCACAGACAGTCGTCGATGTTCACAGCCACCTGCTGCCTGCTGAGTTTGTAACAGCACTCAACGATGAAGGACGACAGATGGACGAAGGATTCCCTCTGCCCAAGTACGACGCAGAGTCGCACCTGCGATGGATGGACGAGGCAGGTGTGCAGACATCGGTGCTCACCCTCGCTGCTCCACAACCCTCATCGCCCACAATCGTACGACAGACGAATGAAGTGGATGCTAATGGATTGTAACAAATGTGCATCGGCGTAGCTGTGTGATGACTAATGATGTGTTGAAGAGGGGGAAGCAAATAATCATGAAACGATGTATAAGTACTTACACATTTTCATTAATTTGCTCTAATAATTAATATTTTTTGTATGTTACAGGCCGAAGACTCAATAAAATTGAGTAACTTTGTGCCCATAATTAAAACCGAAAGCGAACAAGTATGGCAAATACGAACTTAGCAAATGCGAAGACAGCAAAGAACGATGAGTTCTATACGCAATATCAAGATATTCAGAAGGAGATAAACGCCTATCTGGATTTCGACCCCAATGTGTTTCGTGGTAAGACGGTGCTGCTGCCTTGTGACGACCCGGAATGGAGCAACTTGACCAAATTCTTTGCGCAGAACTTTGAACTGCTGGGCTTGAAGAAACTTATCTCTACCAGTTATGCGCCAGAAAGCAAGAAGTACAAGATGCCATATCAGCCGACGCTCTTTGAGACACAGCAGCCATATTTCAATCCAGATAATAGCAAAACTAACGGCAAGATATTTGTGCTGACCCGTGATGTGACTGGTGACAATCGTATTGACATCAACGATTTGGAATGGCAGTATCTGGAGGGTGATGGCGATTTCCGTAGCAAAGAGATTAAGAAGTTACAAGACGAATCCGACATCATCGTGACTAATCCACCATTCTCGCTGTTCCGCGAGTTCGTTGTTTGGCTGATGGATGCAGGAAAGCAATTTATCATTATTGGCAACATGAATGCATTAACCTATAAAGAGGTTTTTCCCCTCATCATGAATAATCAGGTTTGGCTTGGTGCAACAGGGTTCGTGTCAGATATGGTGTTTGGTGTGCCAGAAGGAACGATTGTTAAAGAGAGTGATAAGAAAAAGGCAGAACGATTAGGATATGTTGGGAATTACACAAGGCTTGGTAACTCTTGTTGGTACACCAATTTAGACCACGGTCGTCGCCATCAACCTCTTAAATTAATGACTATGGCCGATAATTTTAAGCATAGTAAACATAAAGACATCCGAACGAATAAAGCTTATCAGAGATATGATAATTATGACGCAATAGATATTCCATATACAGATGCAATTCCTGCAGATTATGAAGGTGAAATGGGAGTCCCTATTTCTTTTATGGACAAGTATTGCCCTGAACAATTTGAAATTGTCGGTAGTTTCAATAATAGTGACATAAATGAAAAATCCAAAGAACATTATGTCCTTAGTACAAATACTAAGACAATTATTGACGGTGTTGAGAAATTATGGAATGGGCCGGTAGTAAATATGTGTCCATTATATAAAAGAATAGTAATCCGCAAAAAGCAATCGTTATGAAAACAACATTGGAGCAATACACCGTTGAGCAAATATGCGACGGTTTCGAGTACAACGAACTTGAAGGAAAAGGTCTTTATGGTTTGTCTGGGAAGTTGACCATCCAGCCCGAATATCAGCGTAACTATATCTATGCTGACGGCAAACGCGATGTTGCTGTCATTGAATCTGTGTTGAAAGGCTATCCGCTCGGACTGATATATTTCAACCGTGTAGATAATGGAAGACTTGAAGTGCTTGATGGTCAGCAGCGAATCACTTCGCTTGGACGTTTCCTTCGCAACAAGTTCGCAGTGAAGATTAACGGATTGGAACAAATCTTTGATGGACTGAACGAAGGAATGCAGCAAAAGATTCTTAATACAAAGTTGCTGGTCTATATTTGTGAAGGCGAGGGCAATGACGCGGAGAAGGAAATCAAGGATTGGTTTAAGACAATCAATATTGCAGGTATTCCACTTAATCAGCAAGAGGAACTAAATGCGGTCTTTAGCGGAGAATTTGTCACACTTTGTAAGGCAGAGTTTAGTAATTCTCAAAATGCTAACATTCAACGTTGGGAAAGTTATGTAAAAGGGCCAGCCAATCGTCAACAGTTCTTGGCTACAGCATTGGAATGGGTTAGCAAGGGCAATGTAGCAGGCTATATGAGTGCCCACCGTCGCGATACAAACATCAACGAGATAAAGACATATTTCAATACCGTTATAGATTGGGTTGATAGTAAATTCGATGATGTCTATTCTGAAATGCAAGGATTGAACTGGGGTGAACTTTACGAGCGATTCCATACAAAGCCCTACGACCATACGGAGTTATCGGCAAAAGTGCGTGAGCTGATGAATGATGACTTTGTTGGTAATCACCGAGGGGTATTCGAGTATGTGCTTGGCGACTGTCAAGATACAAAGCTCTTGAATGTCCGTTTGTTCGACAAGCCAACCATGCGCAAAGTGTATCAGCAACAAACCGATAAGGCAAAGGCCGAGGGTGTTAGCAACTGCCCCTATAGCGCCATTGGTCTCGACCAGAATGCCCGCCGCATCTGGAAACTGGAAGAAATGGATGCCGACCATGTGACTGCATGGAGCAAAGGCGGCTCAACAGATATTGAAAACTGTCAAATGTTGTGCAAGACACACAATAGGGCAAAAGGAAATAGATAAATAACATACAAACAATTACAACTATGGAAAAAGAGAAAGAACTTACAGATGAGTTGAAAGACTATATGTTAGACCCATCTAAAGACTATCGACAGACATTAACAATGTGGCGCGTGGATAAGGAAGGGAACTTGATATGGGTGAAGGATAAATACGGAAACAACAAATCATCTTACGTCATTGAAAAGGAGGAATTGACGGATGATGATTGGCTGACTCACATGCGCGGTAAAATGGAAACCGATGAGTTTGGCGAGTTTGTTTGTGCTTACTTCAAGGCATGCGAAATGGCCGGTATTAAAGAGCTAAAGGTAACTTTACGTGGAGAGTTCAACAGCTCTTCCAAATTCGCTGATGAAGAATGAGCCTAAATTATCATAGTTTATGGAATACGGAATAGTTTATCTTTTAACCAATCCTGTGATGCCTGGTCTTGTGAAGATTGGCATGACGACACAGGAAGACATTGACAAGAGGATGAAGGAACTCTATACAACGGGTGTTCCAGTTCCATTTGAATGTCAGTTTGCTTGCAAGGTGAAGAAAGGCGACTGTGCCAAAATTGAGAAAGCCCTGCACACGGCATTTGCTCCACAGCGCATCAATGCTAACCGTGAGTTCTTCCGAATACAGGTGGAACAGGCCAAGGCCATTCTTGAACTATTCCACCATACCGACGTAACGGAAGAAGTGAGCGACGAAATAGAAAGCGACTTGACTGATGACGATAAGGCTGCGTCAGCAAAGGCACAGATTCATCGTCCACCGCTCAACTTCTACGAAATGGGAATGCAAAAGGGTGATGTACTGCAATGGAAAGACGACCCAACGATAACCGTTACGATTGTATCGGAACGGAGAATCAGCTACGAGGGCGAGGAAACTTCCATCAGTTCACTCTCTGCCAAGTTGAAAGGCTACAAGGTCAAGCACATTGCCCCCGGTGCCCACTGGCTCTACAAAGAGAAACTACTAAGCGACATTTACGACGAAACTTATCCGTTTGAAGAATAGTACATTTCTTATTCAACGAACTATGCAATAAATACATTCGTGCCCAATTCTTGCTAATTTGTGTTTCAAAAACTTGTATGTTCTTTTGTCTTAACATATAATTATCGTGAATTGGACGCGAATTGAGCATTAATTATATGTGGTGTTTTGATTCATCGCACTGACTCGATATATCTATTTTTCTCTCCCTTCCCACTTTTTTCTCTCTCTTTGTAATAATATGAAAATTGTTTTGTATCTTTGCAAACGAAATATAATAAATACAATTATGGAAGGAACTCGTCACCTCAAATCTAAAGCATTTTGAGCGAATACAACGACTCGAAATTGAAAACTGGAAATAGCATGTCTTAAAGCTAGGTTCTTAAGTTATCGCAAACCCTTCCAATTAAAAACCTCAAAAGCTCAAAACCTTACAAACCCACAAAAACAACATTATCATGAAAGGAAAACTATTTTTAATACTTCTGACGATTGCGACGGCTGCCAAGGCGCAGAGCGAATATGCAATCACGGTCGAAAGCCGGCAACCATCGGGCATCATCGACGAGATGCTCTACGGACAACTCTTCGAACACATTTACTTCTCGGCCAACAACGGCGTGTGGCAGGAACTCATTCAGGAACGTTCGTTCGAGCCGGAGCAGTATCCAGGCATTCATCCGCGCGACGGGTATTTCGACGGATGGTATATGGACGACGACATGGTGCTACATTCACCAACACGCTATGAGCAGCCATTGCGGATAGACAGCATCACGACGTGCGACTTCGACCTCACGATGGATGTGAACTGGCGTGCATACAAACTGGCACGGCGTGCATGGAGTGGGGGACTGATGGACATCCGTTTTGCTTTCCGCAACAAGGCCGATGGCACTCCGTATTTCGTCCGCATACACGACCCCTATTATGAAGGTCGCACATTCACCCCGGCACAGACACAATCGCAAATCGATGCAGCTAATGATGCAGCAGCACGTGCTGCACTCCAGCAACAAAGCTCTACGGCCGATTTCTCTATATGCCAGATGGAGGTGCGTGAGTCGCAAGGATTTGGCGGACGCCCCGGACGGCGCATGTCGATGCTGACCCCGGTTGCATCGGCTCCTGCCACCAAAGAGCAGGTGAACGAAGAACAACAATGGCACAAGCTACGCATCGAGAGCCGTGGCAGCAAGGCTACCGTGTATTGGGACGGCAAGGTGGTGGTGAGTTATGACGGATTAGAACGAGCCGACCGCAACTTTGTGACCTTCTGGGTGAACTACACCGAAGCTACATACCGCAACATAAAGCTGACTGCAGCCGACGGCAAAGTGCTGTTTGAAGGCACTCCCGGCGATGTGCAGATACCAGCCGTGGCCCAGCAGTGGACGGCTTTCGGCACCGGTGGTAAGTATCGCCTCGTGAAGGACGATGCGGTGAGTATGCGCTATTCACAGGAAATCAAAGCGGGAAAGACCGAAGCCGGCATATTCCAAGGACCGCAGAACATCGTCAGTGGCGAGACGTATGTAGGCTCGATTTATGCAAAGGGCACAGGAGAACTGATTGTCGGATTGCGCGATACGAACGGGCAGTTCGTGGCACGTAAGTCGCTCGGCAAAGTTGGTAAAGACTGGAAGAAATATGCCTTCACGCTCGAGCCGCAGACTACATGCGACGGCGATTTTGTCATCGCTGTAAAAGGTGGTAAGGTGCAGGTAGATATGGCCACGATGACCACACAGTCGGGACTCAACCTCGGAGGATTCCGTCCCGACATATTGCAAGCTGTCAAAGAACTGCATCCCACTTGTCTGCGCTGGCCGGGCGGCGGATATGTGGCACAATACGACTGGCGGTGGGGTATCGGTCCACAAGAGGAGCGCGAACGATGGGCGCACTGGATGTGGATGGATTACGACCAAAACTGCTTCGGGACAGACGAGTTCATACGTTTCTGCCGCGAGGTCAATTCAGAACCGGTTATAGTGGTGAGCGTGAGATTTGAACGTCCAGCCGACGAGTACGACAGCATCCTGCAAAATGCGGTCAACTGGGTG
>JAFUSD010000145.1 GCA_017480685.1 Bacteroidaceae bacterium | reverse complement strand
TTGGTTTGTGGTGTCGATTTGTACGCTTTCGAGTATTTGTGGCGATATGGTGCCATCAGTGTTGTATGCCAGGAATGGACCGCCTCCGGGCTCGCCTACGTTCTTTACCATTCCGCACACGCGGATAGGACGATTGAGTTTACTAAGCAGATAATCTTTGAGTTCAGAATGACTGCATGTGTGGCTGAGGTTTGGATTGTCGATGCATAGCACGTGGTGCATGAAGTTGAGTATTTCTTCTATATCGGCCTGAGTCTGTGTGTCGGTTTCAAGCAGGCGGATGTAGTCATGTATGCGTTGCTGAACAGTGACGAGCACACCTGCAATGACTTTCTTGAACTGTATGGTGGGCTCTTTCAGGTGGTCGGGCACTACGTTGTCTATGTTTTTTATGAATATGATGTCGGCATCGAGGTCGTTGAGATTTTCTATAAGGGCTCCGTGACCTCCGGGACGGAATATGAGGTTGCCATCATCGTCGCGGATGGGATTGTTGTCCATATCGACTGCAACGGTGTCGGTGCTTGGTTTCTGCTCAGAGAATGAAATGTCGTATTTCACTCCAAACTGTGTCTCGTATTCGCCCTTCTTGGCATCGACAATTGTTTGGAACAATTCTCTATGTTCCGGACTGACTGTGAAATGGATGTTTACTTTGTGGTCGTGTGTGGCTGCATAGCGTGCACCTTCTACCAAATGCTCCTCGACGGGTGTGCGCACCGAGTCGGTATATGCATGAAACTGCAACAGACCTTTGGGAAGTGCGCCGTAGTTCAGCCCCTCTTCGGTTAGCAGACATTCCACTACCTGCTTATATTGTCCGTCGTTGATGAGGTCATCGGCGGTCATGCCGGTGTTGACTACGCATGAATCGTTCAAGGCATCAAAGAATGCGAACTTGTGGATTCCATCGAAAAACTGCTGAATGAATGGTGTGTCGGGCTGTTGAGATTCAGAGTTTAGAAACTCAAACAGGTTTTTGAACATGCGCGAGGCTGCGCCCGATGCTGGCACGAACTTCAAGACTTTGTGTGGAGTGTCCAGATATTTGTTCCAAGCATGTAGATAGTCTTGTTGTTGCTCGTGGGTTGTGCGTATGATTCCATTGCCTACCGATGCTGCTGCAGCAAGTTTTAGGAAGGGGAATCCGCTTTTGAACTGAGCGAGCTGATGATTAAGCGCTTCTTGTGATATGTTGTGTGACATGTGGTTATATGATTTATTTATAATCAATTGTTACAGATGTGTTGGAATGTCTGATATAATTGCATATACAGGCTCGTGTTGAAAGACCTGTAGTATGTGCATCCGGCGTTATTTAACTTTGATAACGAGATAGCGGGAAACGCTCCAGAATTCTGCAGCATCGGAAATGCGCAGGGTGTATTCACCCTTCGAGTCTTTCAAGAGCGAGTATGAGCCTTCGGGATGTGTGGTGAGAATCTTGGCCGACTTCGACCCCAGTGGAATTACGTTGGTTTTCCTGATATCTATCTTGGTGAAGTAGGCTGCATTGAAATCGTTTGACTTCAAGACATCGCCGCCTGAGAGTATCTTTTGTTCCTTCAGTTCTTTGGATGTACCATATACATAGTATGCTGTGTTTAATTGTGCATCCTGGTTTTGTGCTATTTCTGCATTGGCCTGACTTTCAGCTTGCACACGAGTGTTCTCAGCCTGCAGCTGTTCGACCGATTGTCCAAATTCTTCAATCTTGATGTCACGTTCCTCGAGTTGCTGGCGCAGTGTTTCAACCTCACGTGTTTTCTCTTCGAGCTGTGCAGTGAGTTTCTTCAGGGCTTCCTGCATCTTGGTTGAGTTCACACTGCTGGCATGGAGTCGTTGTTGCAGTTCTTCAATCTTTCTGCGATTCCCGAGCATGGTGTTCTCGATGAACTCCATGGTCTCTTGTATGTTGTCCATTACGTTGTTCCCTTCTGCACTTTGGCTCAGCAGGTTTACGCGTCCCTCGGCTTCGTTTATCTGGTCAAAGCCGTCTTGAATCTCATTGAAGGCATCCATCAAGTCGTTCAATTCGCTGTCCTTTTGGTCTATGAGGCTCTGAAGCGAGTCCATACGGTTGTCTGTATCAGACACTTGAGTGCCCTTGAACATTTGGTCGCACGACACTAACATGAGTGTGCATGCCGACACGATTAGTGCTTTCTTTAACATCGTTCTGTTTCTTCTTTTAATTAATATTCGTGGTTTGTATGTTATAATCAATATCTTTTCTACTGGTTTACACAAGCATTGCTTAACTGCTACTACAAAGCATCCTCCTGATTGGCAGCCGGTGCTTGACTTCTTGCTCCTTCGACCACAATCACGAATTCGCCCTTTGGCTGATGTTGACTGAAGTGCTCCAGCAGCTCTGCAAGTGTGCCACGCACACATTCCTCGTGTATTTTCGATATTTCGCGTATGACAGCAGCGCGGCGGTCGGCTCCCATCACCTCGGCAAGGTTGCCCAATGTCTTCACAACTCTGTAGGGCGATTCATACATCACAATGGTGCGTTCCTCGTTCTTCAGTTGGTTAAGACGAGTTTGCCGGCCTTTCTTTTGTGGCAGAAATCCTTCGAAGCAGAACCGGTCTGACGGGAGCGACGAAGTGACAATTGCCGGTATAAGGGCAGTTGCCCCAGGCAGGGTCTGTACATTTATATTATTACGTGCGCATTCGCGCGAGATAAAAAATCCGGGGTCGCTTATGCCAGGAGTACCAGCATCGCTTATCAAGGCTATATCAGCCCCCGAAAGCAATTGCTCTATAACGGCCTGCGTGGTATTGTGTTCGTTAAATTTATGGTGAGAACGCAACGGTACGTGTATGTCGAAATGATTGAGTAAGACCGAAGACGTGCGAGTGTCTTCAGCCAGTATGAGGTCTACCGACTTCAGCACCTTGACGGCACGGAAAGTCATGTCGTCAAGGTTTCCTATGGGAGTTGGTACTATGTAAAGTGTGCCCATGCGTCGTGGCTGGTGTGTTTTGTTATGATTCAGTGCATGACCCGATGCTGAAGCGGGTACACACGTTCTTTTCTGATTTGCCAGTGCAAAGTTACAATGTTTTATTCGAATTCACAAGTAATAAAGACGATATTTTTATTTGTAAAAGAAAAAAGATGATTGTTACACTCGATTTGAAATATTGACTTAATATAAGTTGTTTCCGCAGTTTTTTCTTTTTTCATTTGTGTATGCAAAAATAAAGATGTAACTTTGCAAGCAATTAAGCAATTCACAAACATTAAGCATTGTTTTATTCACATCATAATCAAATAAAAAAACGACCCCAAAGCGATATATGTACACACGCGCTCTTTCCACTCTGCTCATTTCTGCATGTAGCATCACATCATTATTTGGCCAGACAAATCTACAGTTGTTTTACGACTTTGGTTCCGACCGCAAGCAGATAACAGCAACGCTTGAAATGTTTAAGGCCGACAAATGGGGCAGCACGTTCCTATTCGTAGATCAGGATTTCCGCACTCGAACACGCGATCACCATCCATCCCTCAGTGCAGGCAACGAAGCCCCATGCGGCACCTATTTCGAGATATCACGTGCCTTGAACCTGTGGCAGCAGTCGGTCCTCTCACCTCTGAGCCTGCATGTTGAATACAACGGAGGTGTATACGACCAGTATTATGTGAACAATGCATGGCTGTTGGGAGCCGAGTGGTTCATACACACCTCCAATTTCAAAAAAACACTTACCCTGCAAGTGCTCTATAAAAGCATAGCAAAAGCTCACAGTGACATCCCCATGCAACTCACGGCAGTATGGGGAGCCGACGATTTCTTTGGTCTGCGCGGACTTCGTTTTTCGGGCTTCATCGATTTTTGGTGGCAAGACCATGTTGCATTTGCACACTCCGACTTCAGCCAACCCGTTCGCAAGTCCACCACCCTTCTGGCTGAGCCACAACTTTGGTACAACATTGGTCGACACGTCGGATGCGACAACCTGCATATAGGAACCGAGATAGAACTAACTAACAACTTCGCTACCTACGACGGATTCAAATGTAACCCATGCGTGGGCTTCAAGTGGGTGTTCTGAGATAATTGAAGATTGAAAGTTTGCAGTCCGGATGAAAATAGCTAAATAATTAAAAGTACATAAATCGTAAATAGTAAATCGTCAAATCGTAAATAAATCGTAAATATACAAGCCTTAATAATTTAATTTAACTAAACAATTATAAGAAATGAAAACAAATCTACAAATCCTTATCATGGCATTTGCAACCCTCATTGCAACCACAGCCACAGCACAGCAGCCAGCTGCCAGCTTCAAGATTGACCAGGGAACACTCACCATCACCCCCCTCAACGACAACGCAGTGAGGGTGCGCTATATGGAAGGCAGTCCATATCAGGTCGAGGAATTACTCTACACTCAACATGTAGCAGCACCCAAGCCCAAAGTGTCGCAAAGCGGAAACATCACACGCGTGAAACTGAAGAACATCACCGCAGAATACGACCGCACGACTCAAAGCCTGCGATTCTACGACAGCAAAGGCAAAATCGTATTGGCCGAGCAAGCAGGCGGACGCCGCGTAAGCACAAGTTCGACCGCCATGCCCGACGGACAGACCATGCTCGACGTACAGCAGGCATTCATATCGCCAGCCGATGAATACCTCTACGGCACCGGTCAGTTCCAAGACGGATACCTCAACATACGTGCGCTCACACGACGCCTCACACAAGTCAACACCCAAATCTCCATTCCATTCATCATGTCGAGCAAGGGTTACGGACTGTTGTGGAACAACTACGGCCTCACCGACTTCAACCCCTCGACACAGTCGCAACGACTCAATGCCACCGACGAGGGAGGCAACGTGATTGAAGTGGATGCAACGAGCACCACCGGCAACCAGCGTGAGCGTCGTGTGTCGGACACCTTCAAGGCCGAAATCAACCTCTCACAGTCGGGCACATACTCTTTCCTGCTTGATGTAGGTCAGACCATGGCTCGCAAACTCTACCTCGCAATCGATGGCACACCCGTAATCGACCTCAACAATACATGGCTGCCTCCAACAGGATCTGCACGCCTGGAGATGACCCAGGGCCGTCACACACTCGAAGTGAAAGGTGTGCGTGGCGACCACCCCACCGTGTCGTGGCGACTGGATGACGGAACCACAGTGCTACACTCGCCCGTAGCCTCAGCCCTCGACTACACCGTGTTCGTCGGTTCAGCCGACGAAATAATAGCCTCCTACCGCCAACTCACCGGCCCAGCACCTGCCATGCTCGACGACATGCTGGGATACGTACACTGCCGCGAACGCTACAACACCCAAGCCGAACTGCTCGACAACGCACGCGAGTTTAAGAAGCGCGGCATACCCCTCAACGTCATCGTGCAAGACTGGCAGTATTGGGGCAAATATGGATGGAATGCCATGCAGTTCGACGAAGACCGCTACCCCGACCCCGCCGCCATGACCAGCGAGCTCCACTCCATGAATGTGAAGTTCATGCTGTCTGTATGGTCGAAAGTAGATGTCAACTCCACCCTCGGAAAAGAGATACGCAGCCGCGGCTACTACATCGACGGCACCGACTGGGTCGATTTCTTCAACCCCGATGCAGCCGCATTCCACTGGCAGAACTTCCGCGACAAGTTGCTGAAACCCTACGACATCGATGTGTGGTGGTTCGATGCTACCGAACCCGAGAACGACGACTTGCGTAACCGGCTCGTGGCCAACCGCACGGTTCCAGGCGAAGTATATCGCAACGTATATCCACTGAAAGTCATCAACACCATGTACAACGGACTTCTGGCCGACGACCAGCCACGCACCCCCGCCATCCTCACCCGCAGCGCCTTCAGCGGAATGCAACGCTATGGCATCGTGGTGTGGAGCGGCGATGTAGGCAACGACATGGACTGCCTGCGCCGTCAGATAGCCGGCGGACTCAACTACTCGGCTACAGGTATGCCATGGTGGACCTACGATGCAGGCGGTTTCTTCCTTCCGGGCAATCAATACACCGACAAGGCATATCAGGAACGCATGATACGCTGGATTCAGACCAGCGTGTTCCTTCCGATAATGCGCGTACACGGCTATATGTCGAACACCGAACCCTGGCGCTACCAGCCCGACACCGAAGCCCGCTTCATCAGCTGCATCAAGGAGCGCGCGGCAATGCACGACTACGTTGCCGACATCGCACGTCGTGTGAGCAACGAAGGCTACACACCCATGCGTCCCCTCATATTCGATTTCAGCAACGACCCCGAAGCACTGAAGCAAGAGAGTCAATACATGTTCGGACCCAAATATCTTGTTTGTCCAATCACCGAAGAGGGTGTGAGCGAGTGGAAAGTATATCTGCCTAAGAACAAGAAAGGCTGGACCCACCACTACAGCGGCCAGCATTACGACGGCGGACAATACATCACCGTTTCTGTCACCCTCGACCACATCCCTGTGTTCGAAAGAAATTAGTCTGCAAAATAAAGTGAAGGAGGATATGCTTATAGAAATGTGAGCATATCCTCAAAGGCTTGCGAGGATATCCTCAACGGGCTGCGAGGATATCCTCAACAGGCTGCGAGGATATCCTCGTTTTTCAATGCCCGCACACACACCTATAAAACAATATCAATCCATCCGCGCGAATCGGCGGCCGTGATGCTGTAGAATCCATACTTGGCTCCTATCCACATGCCCTCGCGTGCCTGGAATGTGGGGCTGAGTGTATGGTAATGGCGGTTGTCGGTGGAGTAGGAAATGGTGCAGATTCCACCACTGGCGCAGGAAATGACGAAGGTGACATTGCAGGTGTAGTTGGGTGTTGCCCCTGCTTCATATCTGAGTGCGGGGATGTGGTCAATCTCGCGTACAGTCTCGGTGCCACCGCGGTCGGCGTCCTTGCATCGGCATTCTTCTACTACAAACCCGTCGGTGTCGGGGCGGAAGGCCAGGCGCAGGTAGTCTCTGCCCATGACTACAAAGCCCGACTGCTGCATTGCCGTCTTGGCGGTGATGGTGGTGTGGATGGTATCGGTGAAGGTCTGACCCTCAAACTTCTTCAGCCAAAGGTTGGGTACATTCCACAGCGAACGGTAGTCGGGACAGTCGGCAGTTCTGTATCCGTAGACTCTCATGCCACTGACGGTGGGGAAGCCAAATGTGTCTTGATAGTTGGCATGCCACTGATAGGCAAGTGCAGAATGGGAGGTGGAGGTCGGGGCAGGCGTCTCTTTGCGCTCGTGCATCATTGGCCACCCGTCAGCCCAACTGATGTCAAGCCGATGCAGCACACGACCGTATGGTTGTAGTTCCTGGAAACAGATGAAAGCATCGTCAACCATTCCGCCCTGATGAATGCCAGGTACGTTGTAAATACGTTTTTCTTCGTAAGGTCCGTAGATGTTCCGGCTTCTGAGCGCCAGCTGCCATCCCGCCGCCACTCCGCCTGCAGGGGCCAGTATGTAATAATATCCGTCATGTTTATAGAGTTTTGGGCCCTCAATGGTGTGGTTGCCATGGGGCTGACCGTCATAGACCATGACGGGCTGCGAAATGGCCCTGCTTCCGTCGGCCGAGAGTTCGCGTATGGTGAGCACACTGTTGAACCCACAACGGCTATTGGCCCACGCATTGACCAGATAGACACGGCCATCGTCGTCCCACAGCGGGCATGTGTCGATTATTCCCTTGCCACCCACCACAAGAACGGGGTCGCTCCACCGAACTGCAGGGTTGGTCGACTTCAACATGTAGACACCAAAGTCGGGATCACCATAATAAATATAGAATGTACCATCATGATTGCGTATGCTTGGAGCCCACACTCCACAGCCATGACGGACTGTGTCGTAGTGCTCGTATGGCATGAGTCGGGGTAAGGCGTAGTTCATGAGTGTCCAGTGACTAAGGTCGGTTGAGTGTAGGATGGGCAGTCCGGGACTGCACTGGAACGAACTGGCAGTGAGCCAGTAGTCGGAGTCTGTGCCGGCACACACATCGGGGTCGGAATAGTCGGCAAATACGATTTGGGCTGAAATGGCCGGTACGTGCATATTGAACGCCAGCAAGAAGGATGTGAGTGACGTTAACAAATCGGTTGCAGTTTTCATAGATTCGGGCAGTTATATGTTTCCTGCCTGCAAAAGTACAAAAAAATTATCATTTGCCAATTGCCATCAACCAAATATTTTCAGATGCAGTACAATAAACCGACATGTATACTCGTTTATAAGTAAAATAGGAGCCCACACCCTACTCCCTCTCTCTCCCCTGGGGGAGTGCGAGGGGGAGAAGAACCGATTTTGTCCCCCCTCAGTCCCCCGCAGGGGGATGACGGGGGATGTCGAGGGAGGTGGAGCAGATGATGAGTTATTAGTAAACAACATAATGAACCAACATATACAGACATACATGCGCGGCCTTGCCTCCACACTGCTGCTGTGTACTATTGCAGCATGGGGGCAAAATGTGACTATACACGGCACCGTGACCGACACAGAGCGCAAACCCATTGAGTTTGCATCGGTGCATGTGGAGGGTGCAACGCTGGTGGGCACGCGCACCAACCTGAAGGGGGAGTATACGCTGACATGTACCAGCGCCGACTCGCTCACGATGGTGTTCAGAATGCTGGGCTACGAAA
This sequence comes from Bacteroidaceae bacterium, assembly GCA_017480685.1. GTDB lineage: Bacteria > Bacteroidota > Bacteroidia > Bacteroidales > Bacteroidaceae > Colivivens. The sequence continues at coordinate 6,135 of JAFUSD010000145.1, read as the reverse complement.
CGCGCAAACGCACCTTAAAGCATCCCGTGGACACGGTGGTGGTGAACATCACGCTGCCGCAGGCGAGCATCGCCCTCGAAGGGGTGGAGGTGAGAGAGGTGCGCCAGCAGGCGGGCACCATGACCGACATCAACCTGAATGAGATGCGCCATCTGGGCAATGCCTCGGGCGGAGGTGTGGAACAGATAGTGGCCACCCAGGCGGGTGTGAGTTCGCACAACGAGTTGTCAAACCAGTATAACGTGCGCGGCGGCTCGTTCGACGAGAATTCGGTCTACCTCAACGGCATCGAGATGTATAGACCTCTGCTCATAAGGAGCGGACAACAAGAGGGACTGTCGGTCATAAACCCCGACATGGTGGAACGTGTGCAGTTCTCGGCCGGTGGGTTCGAAGCAAAATATGGCGACAAGATGGCGAGTGTGCTCGACATACAATATAAACGTCCGACACGCCTCGAAGCATCGGCATCGGCATCGATGCTGGGAGCTGCTGGATATGTGGGGTATGGCACGGGCGGCAAGTTCTCGATGATGCACGCCCTGCGTTATAAGACGACCAAGAACTTGCTGGGCACTACCGACACACATGGCGAGTATGACCCGCGCGACTTCGACTATCAAACCTACCTGAGCTGGAGTCCTACGAGCAGGTGGACCATTGACTTACTTGGAAACGTGGCAAACAACGATTACGACTTCACTCCTGCCGACCGCGAGACGAAATTTGGCACGAGCGAGGATGCTCACGACTTCCGTGTATACTTCGATGGATGGGAGAGAGACAGATTCCACACTTTGTTTGGAGCTGCCACCGTCACGCATCATTTCAACAAGAGCAACGACCTGGGGCTCACGTTTTCAGCCTTCAAAACACATGAGAGCGAGACCTACGACATACAGGGCGAATACTGGCTTGACAGCGAAGACTATGCTATTGGCACTTACAAGGAGCATGCGCGCAACCGCCTGAACGCCACGGTGACATCTGTTGGCATAGGCGGACGCAGCCGCTGGACGGGGCATGAACTGAGGTATGGCCTGCTGTTGAAACATGAAAAGATAGACGAGACAATGCGCGAGTGGGAGATGCGCGACTCTGCCGGCTACTCGCTACCACACAATCCGCCAAGGCTTGACTTGATATACAACCTCAGTTCGGCACAGGAAATCAGTTCGACAAGATTTGAGGCTTACGTGCAAGACCAATGGAGCAAGATGTATGACGAAGGAGAACTTGTGATGAGCTATGGAATAAGGCTTGCACGCTGGAGCTACAACAAAGAGACGATTGTAAGTCCGCGTGCCACCGTTGCATTCATACCGGCACGCATGGACCAACTCTTGCTGCGTTTCTCAACCGGACTGTATTATCAAGCACCGTTCTACAAAGAGCTGAAAGACACTACGCTGGTGAATGGCAATGCGATTGTGACCCTTAACCCCAACATAAAGTCGCAACGAAGCATACACTTCCTGTTTGGTGCCGACTATAAGTTCCGCATCGACGACCGCCCATTTATGGCTACTGCCGAGGCATACTACAAGGCTCTGAACAACCTCAACCCTTACAATGTGGACAACGTGCGTCTGTCATACTATGGCCAAAATATAGCCACGGGATATGCGGTAGGCTTGGACCTGAAAGTGTATGGAGAGTTTGTGCCACGCACCAGTTCGTGGATGAGTATCGGGCTGATGCAAACCAAAGAAAAGATTCACGGCAAGAGTGTGCCACGCCCCACCGACCAACTGCTCAACTTCAACATCATGTTCACCGACTACTTCCCGGGTACCGAACGTTGGAAGGTGACTCTCAAAGGGCATTATGCTAGCGGACTCCCGTTCGGTCCGCCACATACAGGACGAGAGAAGCAGGTGTTCCGCATGAGAAGCTACAAGCGAGTTGACCTCGGAATAAGCTACAGACCGTTTGCCGATGTGGGAGCAGGCGGAGAGAGACAATGGTGGCGCGACTCGTGGATAGGTGTCGATGTGTTCAACATCCTCGGCGTGAACAACGTAAACTCCTATTACTGGGTTACCGACATAACCAACAACCAATATGCGGTGCCAAACTACCTCACCGGACGTCAACTCAACGTGAGGTTTACAGTAAACTATTGAGATTGGAGCCCACTCTTATCCCCCAAAAGGAGGGAAGACACCATCCGGAAGGTAATAATACAAATACTAAATAGTAATAAATAGTAAATCGTAAAATCGTAAATAAATCGTAAATAGTAAATAGTCAAATCGTAAATAAATTAAAATGATGGAAAGACAAATCAACAAGCACACCACCTACATAGGTGTGGACGACACCGACCTCGACCTCTTCGAGGGACAATACAAACTCGACGAAGGGGTGTCATACAACTCCTATCTCATCCAAGACGAGAAAATTGCAGTGATGGACACGGTCGATGCCCGCATGGGCGACGAATGGATGGACTTGCTGAAGACCAACCTCGGCAGTCGTATCCCAGACTATCTCATCGTGCACCACATGGAACCCGACCACGCATCGTGCATAGAGTGGCTGATGAATCTCTACCCCACCCTCACAGCCGTGTGTACACAGAAGGCAGCTGCACTGATGACCCGCTTTTTCGAAACCGACTTCAGCCAGCGCCTCCATATCGTGAAGGAAGGCGACACAATCAACCTCGGACAGGTGACACTATCATTCATCATGGCTCCGATGGTGCACTGGCCCGAAGTGATGATGAGCTACGACAGTCTGAACGGCACACTCTTCTCGGCCGATGCATTCGGAAAGTTCGGAGCATTGTCACTCACCGCCGATGGCAGCAAAGGCCTCGGGTCTATATGGGGTGATAAACACGAATGGGCATGCGAGGCACGACGCTACTACTTCAACATAGTTGGCAAATATGGCCCTATGGTGCAGAACGTACTGAAGAAAACGTCGGCACTCAACCTGCAGACCATATGTCCGCTGCACGGCCCGATACTGCACGACGACCTCTCCTACTTCACCGACCTCTACAACACATGGTCATCCTACACCCCCGAGACTCCAGGTGTCTTCATAGCCTACTGCTCACTCCACGGCAACACCGAGCAAGCCGCACTCATGCTGCAAGACATGATTCAAGCACGCAACATCAAGGTGGCAGTCAGCGACCTGCGCCGCGACGACATGGCCGAAGCTGTGGAAGACGCATTCAGATACCCACAACTAATAATCTGTGCACCAACCTACGACGGCAACCTCATGCCTGTGATGCACGACTTCCTGCACCACCTGCAGCTCAAGAACTACCAGCGTCGGCGCGTGGCAATAATAGAAAACGGCTCGTGGGCTCCAATGGCTGGAAAGAAGATGGCCGAGATGCTGGGTCAGATGAAGGACATGGAAATCATAGAACCGATGATTAGCATACCATCGAGAGTCACTGGCGAAGTGGAACAACAGCTGAAAGAATTAGCCGAAAAACTATAAGCAAAAAGAGAGAGAAGCATGCAGGGGGGGACAGGCCGAACCGTCAGTCGGATTCCACAAAGCGGATGGTCTGAGTCTCAAAGTCCATCGACTCGATATTGGCCACCGACTCCACCCTGTATCCTTCGTCGCGCAACCGCCGTCCGCCTTGCTGCGATGCCTTCTCGATAGCCACACCGATGCCCACAACCTGAGCTCCGGCCTGATGTACGATGTCGATGAGCGCATGGGCAGCCTCGCCGTCAGCAAGGAAATCATCAACTATGAGCACACGGTCGTCGCGGCTGAGATAAGGCTTAGATACAAATACATGGTTCTCACGACGCTGAGTGAACGAGTAGGCAGCCGACACATACTTGTCGTCGGTCGAGTTTACGGTCTCATGCTTCTTGGCAAACACCACTGGCACCTCGCGTATGTCGCCCATCATGGTTGCAATGGCAATACCACTGGCTTCGATGGTGAGCACCTTAGTCACTTCCACATCGCGGAAACGGCTCTTCAGTTCGTAGGCTATCTGGCGAATGACATCAATGTCGAGTTGGTGATTGAGGAAACTGTCCACCTTCAAGACATTACCCTCCTTCACTATTCCATCGCTCAGAATCTTCTCTTCAAGAAAGTTCATTATATAGTTGTTTTATGAATTATCAGTGCTTCTTTGAAAGTTATCAGTGCTTCGGCGATGCAAAGATACGAATAATTATGAACAACACAGCATGTTTGTCTCTTTTTTTTTCATAAATTTGTAGGTCAAGAATGAAACTGACGAAGTACAAACTAACGACAGACCGCAGATGAAAGACTATTATGACAAGATGAGCCCAGCCGATGCAGAGCGATTCAAGGCCGACGTGCTAAACATAGTGAGACAGATACCACGTGGCAGGGTGTGCACATACGGCATAATTGCCACATGGGCCGACTGGCCATCACACTCGCGCATGGTGGGCCGGACACTGCATTATACGCCCGAAGCTGCACATCTGCCTTGCCACCGGGTGGTGAACAAAGTGGGACGCACAGCTCCAGGATGGGGATTGCAACGCGAACTGCTTGAGCATGAAGGCGTGCAATTCATGGCTAACGGACGTGTGGACATGAAGGCTCACCTGTGGGAACCACAAGACTTAAACCATTAAATCACTCACAGATGTACCCTTTGGTCGACATGTCGTAATACAAGGCTTCAAGCTCCTGTACCGTCAGTTGCTCCACGCTACGTTCTATGACTTGTATGAGTGTCATGCGTCGGAATTCCTCCGACTGGCTGAATGTTCCAGTATATGCCATCGTATTACTTATGCTTCAAACCACAGACACTATATCATCAAACTATTTTCTCTTTTTTTCCGCAGGGGAAGCTGCCGCATAACCAATAGGTATGAGCACCACCGGTTCCTCGTTGGCAGGCAGGTTGATTGCTTTACGGCATAGCTCAACGTCGAAGTTGCACACCCAGCATGTAGCCAGTCCTTGCTCGGCAGCTGCAAGGCAGAGATGTTCCACTGCTATCGCCACATCGATGTCGCCATGAGGTTTGCCATCGCTGCGCACCCACTGCTGGTCGGTCAGTTTCGATGCCACGACACACATGGGCGCCGACTTAAACCATTCGCGGTTGTAGCATTGTTGCAAAGCATTCAACACTTCAGTGTTTTTCACTATATAAAAGTGCCAGGGCTGACGGTTAACAGCCGACGGAGCCATGCGCACACACTCCATCACGTAGTCTATCTTCGCCTGTTCGGGCAACCGGCCATCATAGGCACGCACACTGTAGCGCTCTTTCGTAAGTGTCAGGAAATCCATATTTTTATCTGTTTTTGTTTATTCATAGTGACGTATTCTCACATCAATTCCTTCGGCCTCGAGCAGTGAGGGCAGGCCCGTCACGTCGGTCTGACCATAGTGGTATGGAAAGAGAATCTTTGGTTTCACCGTCTTGGCAGCCTTCACCAGTTGGTCGGTAGTCATGGTATAAGGTTGGTTGCATGGCAGGAATGCCACGTCGATGTTTTTCACGTCGGCCATCTCGGGAATGTCTTCGGTATCGCCTGCTATGTAGATTCGCAGACCGTCGATGGTGAGTATGAATCCGTTGTCGCGGCCTTTAGGGTGGAACTGAGTGTGCCCTTCGGTGATGTTGTATGCAGGTACAGCCTCCACCTTTATTCCGTCGGGCAGTGTGGTTTGCTCTCCGTTGGACATAGCGGTGCCATATCCCAGCATGTCGGCACATCGGTGGTTGGTGATGAGGCGGGTGCCAGCGGCAGTGAGTGCAGCAATGGCATCCTTGTCGAAGTGGTCGCCATGTTCGTGGGTCACAAATATGTAGTCGGCTTTAGGCATCGAGCTGTAGTCGGTCACACGGTCGCCCATCTTTCCCACGGGGTCGACCTCGATTTCTGTGCCTTCACACACGATTCGGATGCTGGCATGCACCAGTGCATAGAATTTCACCACCTTGCCGCCCGGAGTCCTGACAACATCTGTTTCGTGCGTGTCGGTAGTCACTTCTTTCCCTGCGTCTTTCCATTGGGTTATGCCTCCTTTCAGGTTTACGATTTTGAATCCTGCAGCCTCGAGCTGGTCGGCAGCTTTCACCGAACGTCGTCCGCCACGGCAATACACGGCAATGGTCTTGGTTTTCGGCAGTAGTTCTGC
>JAFUSD010000013.1 GCA_017480685.1 Bacteroidaceae bacterium | reverse complement strand
TGTGTAATTAACACCAATTCCTACATGACCATCGTTTGATACTTTAATTTGTGCAAAACATGTTTGCGCTGTGATGCCAAGAATCAGCATCAAGAAGTTTTTTCTTTTCATAATAAAAATTTTTTTTGTTAATAATAAAATAGCGATATGCTTGATTTGATTTTGCCGCAAAATTAGTGCATTTTAATTAGACAGGAGTTCCACAAAAGTGTGTATGTTTATAAAAAAAGAAAGAAAAACACAAAAGTGTGTAAGTTAAAGAATATCAACACACTATATTGTGTTAAGGAGTGTAAAAAAAGACACTTTTTTGTATTTTCGATATGATGCGTAAGTATATTATATTCTTGTTGTTCACTTTGAGTTACATAAATAGATGCATTTCTATGGTATTTCATACTTCCATAAGGTTCACTCCTGCAGTATGACGGAAGGAAAGACTTTACAATATCTGTAGATGACATCATATGGAACAACTTTGATATATGTCATACCTGAGTAATCCGAGTGTATCAGATTATTAATAAGAACATCTCGGTGGTTGAATTAAAGATCATCAGAAATGTTTCCTATGTAATCATGAATTATAGATGTTTTGAAAAAACGCACTTTTTAGTGTTAAATAATGTTAAGAATAACACTTTTGTGTGTGTTTTTATGCCGTAAGATTATAAAAGTACGTATATTTGCAATGATTTCACATACGTTTAGATTCACTTTATAAATATGATAACAATTAAAAAAGAGGATTTCTTTAATAGCCAAAACACATTACTATCGGCTTCTGCTGCTGATTACGAGCGTGCGCAGTTTTATATTGAAACAGCAGAATCGTTTGCAAACACAACTTATAAAACCTTTTTTATATTGGATTACTATAAGAAAAATTTCTTATATGTGGCAAACAATCCTTTATTCCTGTGTGGCTATTCAAGGGAAGAGGTGAAAGGTATGGGATTTGATTTCTTCTTGCAATGTACTCCAAAGGCGGAACACACCATGTTGCTTGAGATAAATGAAGTCGCTTTTGAAATGTTTTTTAAGATGGGAGGTGACGAAGCAAGGACGTGTGTCGTTTCCTATGATTATCATTTAGTGCATGGTTCACGGCGGGTGTTGGTCAGCCAGCAAATGACTCCATTGGCATTCAACCAAAGTGGGCAGCTGTGGCTGGGACTCTGTGTGATATCTTTATCCCATAACAAGGAACCGGGTAATCTGGTCCTGAAATCGGACCGGAGAGCGTTGATATATGATTTTGGCCGGCATCTCTGGAACCTGTTGACACCTGTGCAGCTCGGCGCGGATGAAAAAAATGTTATCCAACTTGCTGCAAAAGGTTATACCATCGAGCAAATAGCCGAACAGATGTGCAAAGCGGTAGATACCGTGAAGCAATGTCGCCGGCGATTGTTTGCAAAACTTGGGGTCGATAACATTGCAGAGGCTGTCGTATTTGCCATAAACAATAAGTTGTTGTAATCTTGAGGATGTAGAGTGACAGTTTAGCTCGTGCGGAGAAATGTAGTTGATGCGGTTGTAGAGCAACTCTGCATCAAACGGCGTGTCAGACGGAAGGCGTTGATGCGCAGACCTATCTTGAATGTGATGTCCGACAGGTGTATGTCTTTGTCTCCCCTGGGGGAGTGCGAGGGGGAAAGAAAATGAGGATATCCTCGCAGGGCTGCTCTCCCCTGGGGGAGTGCGAGGGGGAAAGAAAATGAGGATATCCTCGCAGGGCTGCGAGGATATCCTCAACGGGCTACGAGGATATCCTCAACAGGTCGCGAGGATATCCTCACAAAAACGCGGGTGCAGGGAGGGGCTGGTCAGAGGTCGTAGATGGTGGTGTCGACAATGCCTGCAGCAGCCAGTGCTTCGCGGCGTTCTATGCATGTGGCACAGCGTCCGCAATGGTGGGTGCCACCTTTATAGCACGACCACGTCTCGCTGTAGTCGATACCCATACGTTTGCCGTGGCGCGCTATGTCGGCCTTGCTTATGTTGGTGTATGGGGCAAGTATGCCTACATGGGTGTCGGTGCCGGCGGTCATTGCCTGGCTCATGGAGTCGATGAATGCAGGACGGCAATCGGGGTAGATGGTGTGATCTCCTCCGTGATTGGCTATCTTCACATGTTTCAGCCCATTGCTCTCGGCTATGCCGCAGGCTATGGCAAGCATGATGCCGTTGCGGAACGGCACCACTGTCGATGCCATGTTCTCGGCATCGTACGGGCCCTCGGGTATGGCATCGGCCCCTTCGAGCAGCGACGAGCGGAAATACCGAGGCATGAACTGAAGGGGAATGACGATGTGGGGTATGCACAGGCGCTGGCAGTGGAGGCGGGCCAGCGGCAATTCTTGTGCATTGTGATTGCTTCCGTAGTCGAACGATATGCCGAGGGCTATGCGTTCGCTGTATTCATGAAGCATAGTGACCGAATCCATGCCACCCGACACAATGATGGCACAGTCTTTCTTTTGTGTATTATTGTTCATTTTCAATATTCAAGAATTAGAGAATTAAGGAATTACAGGAACGGACATTAGTCCCTTTAACTTCCCTTTAACTTCCCTTTAACTAGCATACGAGTGCATGCCCCCAAGGAAGAAGTTGACGCCGAAGTAGGTGATGATGACCGACAGGAAGGCCAGCAGCATGTAGAGGTGGTAGTGGCGCGGATGGCGCATCCATGCAATCGACTCGCGATGGAGCGGCAGGGCATATACCATCATCGTGATGAGTGCCCACACTTCCTTAGGGTCCCAGCCCCAGTAGCGTCCCCAGCTGATGTTGGCCCATACGGCGCCGATAAAGATGCCGGCGGTGAGGAGGAACAGGGCTGGATAGAGCATGAGTTGCGAGAGGCGGGTGAGCTGGCCTGTCACTTTCGGCGGCCCTGCAAGTGTGGCGATGCTGATGAGTGTGGTGAAGGCCAGCAGGGTATATGCAGCCATGATGACACACACGTGGATACTGAGCAAGGGCGACGAGAGCACTGGCATGAGGGGTGTGATTTGCGGATTCGACTGCCCCATCATGGCTACGAGCAGCGTAAGTCCCGACATGATGAAGCCGAACGAGGGCATCAGGCTGTGACGCCTCCACAGGCAGAGGGTGAGCATGAGGCTCAGGGCCGACATGAACACCATCGTCTCGTATCCGTTGGCCAAAGGGAAGTGGCCCGATGCGATGGCTCGCCACATGATGAACATCACGAGATAGATGAGGCACAACACTGCCATTGCTACCAACACGGCATCGAGCCATCGCGGCAAGTGGGCTCCGCGGGCGGTGAGCACCAAACCGGTGACGAACAAGATGATGCCCAGGGTGAGCAGCAGCATGGCGAGCGGACGGGTGTAGTTGATGCGGTTGTAAAGCAGTTCGGCATCAAACTGTGTGTCCGACGGAAGGCGCGACTCTCCGGCAGTCTTCGTCTGGTATTTCTTTATCTTGACAAGCGTCTCACCCAATTCACCATACGCTCCCTTCGCAGCCAACTCGCCGACGTAGTCCATCGAGTGTTTGATGAAGAACCACTGGTCGTGGGGCAGGTCGACGGGTAGGTTGTCGCCCTGCGAATACCATGTGAGGGCATCACCATCCACGGGATATATCTTCAGCAACTGGGCATTGAAGAGCATGAGCAGTATGTTCATCTTCTCGTCGGCCTCGGCTATGCCTCGCGAGTCGTCGACTTCCATTCCTGAGTGCATATAGCTGAGCAGTGAGTCGAGACGGTAGGTGCCGCGGTCGAAAAAGTCTACGTAGCTGGCATAGCGCCCTTCGATGCCCAGCAGCTGGCGAACCTTGCCACTCTTTATCTTGATGAAAGGCTGGTCAATCCATGTCGTGGGGAAGAGCATCCAACCGGTGAACACCTGCTCGGCTGTGTAGCCCTCGTAGGTAGCACGTCCGTATAGCTTGGTTGTGAAGTCGATGGCTACTGTCTGCAGGGGGCAGATGCGACCGTTGTAGTAAGCGTAAAGTTGTCCGAACTGGGCTGCCACGTGTGGCGGAAGCACTTTCGGAGAACCGGCGGCATGCAGGGGAAGCATGGACGCCAGCAACAGGATGCAAGCCGCGGCGGCTTTCTTGCCCGTGAGTGTCTTCATGCGGCGGAATCCCTCGCCAGGAAGCACCATAAGCAGTATCATAGATATGAGCAGCAACGCATAGCCGGAATAGGTGATGCCAATACCCCAAGGGTCGTAGCTGACAGAGAGGTAGGTGCCGCAGAGGTCGGGGTCGTAGCCAGACTGGTAGAAGCGGTAGTGGCGGTGGGTGCCTATGTTGTTCATCGAGATATGCATGGTGTTGGCCCCAACGCTGATGGTGAATGAGGGTGCAGCCGATGCAGTATCTTCGGTTTGTGGCAGAATCATGATGTCGTTCATGTTGTTCACCTTTACCACCGACTCATAATCCATGGCCGACTGAGTACCGGGATAGGTGTGAAGCCTAAATTCCTCCAGTGTCAGGGCAAAGGGCAGCATCTCCATCATCTGCGATTCGCGGTTGATGAATGCGTTGGCAGGCTCGCCTTTGCGCAGGTGGATTGTGCCTTGCATGCCGCAGAAATGGGTGGTGAGCGCGCCTGCCAGTATCACCACGAACGACAAGTGGAGCAACATGGTGGCAGGACGTCGGAACAGTTTGCGCTGATACATGTAGCACATGGCACAGGCGGCCAGCGCAGCCCACAGGGCGATGAACCACCACGAGCCGTAGACCTGAGTCGTGACAAACGGTGTGCCATAGGTCTTCTCGAGTATGGTGGCTGCTATGAGCACCACTACGATGATGCCAAGCAGAATGAAAGAGATACGTTTCATGTCTTTATAACGAATGATGGGCGCATTTTATTATGAACAAGATAAAAGAAAAAGGAAGGCGGCACCTTCCTTTTCCCTTTTACATTACTGACATATCAGATGGCGTCGATAAACTTGATCATGGCAACGCGGTCGCTCTTCGAAAGTTCGCGGAACTTCACGAGTGACTCGCGTGCATCCGATTCAGCCGAACCATGCCACATGATGGCTTCCAGCGTGTTGCGTGCACGGCAGTCGTGCAGACGGTCTTCAGCTCCGGTGCAGAGTTTCGAAAGGCCACGGCCCCAAAGCGGAGTGGTGCGGCACCAGCCGGTGCGGATGTCGTTGACCATGTGGAGGCGGTGCTGTACCATGTCGGTATAAGGCCAAATCTTCTGATGTGGGTAGCGAGGCATGTCGTCGTTGGTGAACATGCCGTTCGGGTCGTGAATCTCGTCATCGCCAGTGGTCCACGACGGACGGTGACATGTGGCACAACCAATCTCGGTGAAGAGCTGCTTGCCACGCTGCACGTCGGCATCATCCAGGTTGCGTGCTGCCGGAACGGCAAGGCCGCGGTGCCATACCATGAGTGCCTTATAGTCGAGGTCGGTCATCTCGGGAGTGAGGTCGTTGCGTGTGAGGAATGTGTAGATGTCTTTCTCCACATCGCCTGTGATGTTTGCCTCAGGATAGTAGTCGTAGAACACAGCCTGCACCTCGGGGTCTTGCGACGACTTCTGTGCATAGTAGGACAGGGTTTGTGCCTTGGCATTGAAGTTGAGGTCGAGGTAGTTGTAGCGACGGTCGCTGCGTGTCACGTTGGTGATGTTCCATATTGCGTTGGCTCCTGCACCGTCGAGCACTGGTCCGCGCGACATGGCGTAGGTATAGCGTCGTACATACTGGGTGCCGGTCAGGCCGCTGTACTTGCTCACCCAGTCGCCGTTTGCCTGGCTCCAATAGCCGGGGTTGAGGGC
>JAFUSD010000144.1 GCA_017480685.1 Bacteroidaceae bacterium | reverse complement strand
CACTATGTATTTTGCTGTTTCTTCGAGGTTTATGTCTATGCGTCCCGAGCCGTCCATTGCATCAACTGCATTCTTGCAGAGGTTTTCCACTACCCATTCAAATAGCGATGCCACCATCCGTGTCTCTACGTGATGGTCGGTTGGCATGTGGGTCTGTATTTTCACTTTGCTCGAAGTGCGACGGTCCATATATTCTGCCACACGGTTTATGAGGTCGGTCAGGTCGGCTTGTTTGGGCTCGGGTATTGAGCCTATCTTCGAAAATCGTTCTGCTATGCGTTCCAGCCGGTTTACGTCTTTCTCCATCTCGGGCAGCATGGGGTCGTCGGGGTATGTCTCGCGAATGACTTCGGTCCATGCCATGAGTGAGCTGATTGGTGTTCCGAGTTGGTGTGCTGTTTCTTTCGACAGACCTACCCACACGCGGTTCTGCTCGGCGCGCATCGACGAGAAGAGTGCAAACAGTGCGATGAGCACGAAGATGATGACCACTGCCAGCTGTACGTAGGGGAATACGGCCAGACGTTTTAGCATGAGTGATTCGTCGTAGCATATCTCTATGTAGTCGCCTGGTGTGTCGAGGTCTATGCGCAGGCTTTTGCCCGACGCTTTCATGATGTGAGCCATCTGGCGTATTATGGCTATTGAGTCTTCACCGGTTTTGAAGGTGCGTCCCAGGTTGCGCGATGTCTGGAGCGAGTCGTCTTGGTCGAGCACTATGACCGGTATGGTGTTGTTGCCGTTCAGCACTTTCAGCACGAGGTTTATGTCGGTGTTCTCGTCGGCTTGGTTGAGCGACGACATGGCTTCGGCCCACACCTCCATCTTGTTCAGTTCCTCGCGTTTCAGGTCGTTGGTCAGATAGCTGGAGGTCATGAGCGAGCCGATGGCAATTATTATTGCCACCACTATGAGCAGTATTTTCAGATTGCGGATGCGGTCAAACCAAATTACCATTTTGTGTGTACTTTTCTGTTTCTTATAACGTCTGCATGCGTTTTTTATTGTAATCGTTGTTGCTTTTTGTCTATTATTTCGTAACTTTGCGGCATTAGAATTCAATCAAGTAAGGGTATGATACGTAATATGTATTTGCTGCTGCTGGCTCTGGTGTGCCTGTCTGGGTGTCGGCGCCAACCGTCGGTGGATGCCGAGACGGTGCTCGCTGCAATGAGCCAGGAGGCCGACTTGGTGGTGACTGAGGTTAAGATACGCAAGATTGCGTATTATGACTCTGATGCTACCGGTCGTTTTGTGCTGACCGACCCCTCCACCTGGCGCATAGGCAGCCGTGTGGCCATTGTGCCGGTTGATATATGGTTGCGATATGGCTACGACTTGCGCGAGCTGACTCTCGACGCAGTGAGAATTGACGATGAACGACACGCGGTGGAGGTGCGCCTGCCACAGCCGCGGGTTGTGGATTCGGGTTACGCTACAGGGGTGGACGCCGACGAGGCGGTGAGCATTGCCACCGGATTGCGCGACCCTGTGGGCCACGAAACCATCGAGATGATACGCCTGGAGGCATACAGGGAGGTGATGCAGCAGGATTTCACCGAAATGGTGGGTCGGGAGGTGAGGTATAATGCCGAGAATGTGTTGGGCAGCATCGTAAGGAGTTTGGGGTTTGATCATGTCACAATCATAGAATAGTATGAAGAGGAGTACAAAGATTGTCTTGCTGTCGTGTCTTGTGGCAGCCGTGCTGCTTGCAGGCTGTGGCATCTGGTGGCTGGTGGGTGCCGTGGGTTCGTGGTTGCAGGGTGGAGACAGCCCGCGCCTGGTGCCCACTGCGGCCGAGATAGTGGGAGTGATGCCGCGTGGCGAGTTGTATGTGGCCACGTCGGTAATCGAGGATTTCAAGTCGGAACAAGCCACCGAATATCATCTGGGCCTCTTTCCCGAAGACCACTCGTGTGCTTTGCTGTTGCGCCAGAAAGTGAGTTATGTGGTCGATATGGACGATGTGGAATATGAACCGCAGGCTGACGGGCGTGTGGTGGTGCGATTGCCCGAACTGCGATATGTGGCATCGACTCAGGAGGTGCGCTTTGTGTCAGACGACGAAGCATTCTGGAAGGAGCGCATACCGTCGACCACGGGCATGAAGACCGAGGTGGCCGAACGCATCCGCAGCCGTTTCGATACTGCCGAACATCGCATGCAGGCAAACCGGTATGCGCAGGAAGCAATCAGTCATGTGTTAAACGCAATGGGCTATGAGGCAGAGTTTTGGGGAGTGGTTACAGGCGGAACTGAACGTTAAGACGCAGAAGATATCGGTGAACGCAGGGTTCACCTGCCCCAACCGCGACGGGCGGGTGGGCACCGGCGGCTGCACATTCTGCAACAACCAGACTTTCAATCCTGAGTATTGTCAGACCTCGAAGTCGGTGGCTCAGCAGTTGGAAGAGGGCAAGCGGTTCTTCGCAAGGAAATATCCGTCGATGCGCTATCTTGCATATTTCCAGGCTTATACCAATACGTATGCCCCGCTCTGCGAGTTGAGAGATAAATATGAAGAAGCACTGGGCGTGGACGGAGTGGTGGGGCTCGTCGTCGGTACACGCCCCGACTGCATGCCGCCCGCATTGCTCGACTATCTGGAGCAATTGCACCGCCACACCTTTATATTAATAGAATATGGTGTGGAAAGCATATACAACCGCACCTTGAACCGCATAAACCGTGGACATAGCTGGGAGGCGAGTGTGGATGCCATATGCCGCACTGCTGCGCGCGGAATCCCTGTGGGGGCACACCTCATCATGGGGCTGCCCGGCGAGAGCATCGACGACATGCTGGCCGAGGCCGGTGCCATGTCAGACTTGCCGGTGAAAGTGCTGAAACTGCACCAACTGCAGCTGATACGGCACACGCCTATGGCCGATGAATACAAGCGGTGTCCGGCCGACTTCGTGCGTTTCACGGCTGCTGAATATGCACGATTCGTGGCACAATTCATAAAACGTACACGTACTGACATCATCTTCGACCGTTTCGTAAACCAGTCGCCACCACAGCTGTTGGCCGAACCGGGCTGGGGCTTGAAAAACTATGAGTTTATGGAAATGGTGAAGAAAGAACTGACATAGCGTTCCTGCGAGGATATCCTCATGGGCCTGCGAGGATATGCTCAACAGCCCGCGAGGATATCCTCACGGGGCCGCGAGGATATCCTCGTTTTTTTGCGGGGCTATTTGTATTCATATAATGAGATTCTCACATTTTCCTGTAATAAAGCATAGAGAGAACCGACACAACAGAGAAAATGTTTTGTCGGTTTAAGATTTATTTGTAACTTTGCACCTTGAACAAATGTGTTGAAAGATTTGTAAAGACCAAAATTCATCATGGACAGAAAGAAAATGATATTAAAATTTGGCATCACCATGTGTCTGATGATGCTCTCTGCAACTGCCGTGGCTCAAGACTTGTCGATCGATGCTGATGACGGCATCCTGCAACGCATAGGCAAGATGATAAACGGCAACGGTATATCACACGGAGTTGATACCAACTACATAAAAATACCCAAGCAGCCATGGCAGGTAAGCGTGAAGAGCCGTGTGGCACAAACCGACCTCCAGATGCACTCCACCATCGACGGCGGGGCTGTATATGGCCCGATATTGGAAGGTACCGGCATCAGTTTGGTCGGTCCCTTGCTGGTAAAACCACGGGTGATGACTCCTATATCGAGTTCTATCGGTATTAAGGTAGGTTATCGGGGCCTGAGTACAAGTTATATGCTCCCTCTCGGTGGCGACAAGGGCCGCAGCCTTTCTTTGCGAAGCATAGGTCGTTTCCATAGCATCCATCTGCGATGGCATCAATTTGAAGAGAAATCGCCCGAAGTGCCGGGTACACTCAATATGCAAGGACTGCCGGTCGAAGCTGTTGACTTGATGGACTTCGTTCCGGGTCCTCGCGACGAGGCTACGGGAATACAGCAGTTTGGTGTGGTAGGCAGGTGGGACCTTACTTCGCCTATCAAAATCAAGACGTTGGTGTTCGACGGATTCTACATCTTCAACTACAAGCGCTTCTCGTATGGTGCGGCCTACAATCAGAAGACCATACAGAAACGCTCGGCAGGTTCGTTCATCGCAGGTCTTATGGCCTACTATGCCGACCTCCGCTTCGACCACAGCAGCAATGCAGAACTTATTACCTACATGGGTGGAGTGGGGCGCATACGTCAGTGGCAAGGCAGCATAGGGGGTGGATATGCTTATAACTACGTGCCTGCCAAGGGATGGCTTGTGGGTGCAACAGTCATGCCGATGGTCACGTTTGTCAACCGCATGAAGATGGACAGATACAGTTCCGACTTCGTTGAACAGGCTGCTGAGGACCTGCACAACCTGACGATTGATGAGTTCTACAATAGTGAAGACCTCAATTGTACCCTCACCCACGAAGGTACCGTCTCTCACAACAACCGCATGGCCATGAACTTCACCCTGCGCCTGTCGGTCACCTACAACTGGAGCCGCTATTTTGCCAATGTGAACGGACAATTCAACAATTTCCAGTACAGCCACAAGTCGGCTAACAACTCCATGCACGGTCATCTCAACGACTGGTACGTAAACGCATCGGTAGGGGTTAGACTGTAGGAATATCTTATGAGTCCACGACATTTGTGGATATGACGGGAGGACAGACACGACGGACATTCCCGTCCCAGGTTACAAACCTAATCACCCACTAACATGCTGCATCGTATATGATAAGGACGGCATCATTGAGGAAACAAGATATTATTACTCTAAACACAGGCTAAATGAATCGAAGTAGCATGGGAGGATTCAGCAATAATATTTCTTGCTCGATATTGGCTGTACTGATATGAGCGATAAAAATAAACAAGCAAAACGATGAAAACAAAAACGAAATACAAGATAATAATCATATCGATTCTGTACATAGCAATATGTACTACGGCATTCGCTCAGGGCTCATTGTCTGAAAACAGACCTGACATGGGGTTGGACATAAGAGCCGCGGGTTCTTCGATGAGCCTGACAAAAGATATAGATGAATTTCCTCCATTAGTTGTTTATGACAATAAAGTTGTGGAGATTAATGATACATCACGCGTTGACTTAACCACCCCTTCACTAATCACAAGGAGTAATCTTGCTGCGATCATAGGTGTAAAGCCGAAACAAATTAAGGCTTACCGCATACTCCAGGGTAAGGAGTCAACCCAGCTTTGGGGGATGAGAGGTCACAACGGTGTTTTGGATGTAATAAGCCCATCAAAGTACCGTCAACTTAAAAAACATGGCGATGAGGGGAACTACAATATTATAGATGGGATTGATGTCGATGTATTACATTGACGCTTTTTATTTGGACTAAAAGATATAAATACGTTCAGATACACAAAAAGTTGCAAAAAAGTTTTGCCAGTTCACAGAAAGTTCGTACCTTTGCACGCCGATTATTATCAAGGGAGGCGCAGATGATCCTCCCAAAGTGAGCGTGTAGATAGCGCGTTGTTTTGGCCGACACGTGTGGTCTGTGAATCGCTCAGAGAAAAAACTACATCTCCATCGTGGCCACTCTCCTTTGCGAGGTGGCGTACGATAGTGGAGTGTGTTTTTATGTGTAAAATCGAAACAAACAAAAACGTAAGTAAGAAATGAATACTTTAACAGGAAAGACCCCATTCGTCACTCCCGAACAGGCTGACAAGCAGTGGGTCGTAGTAGATGCCACAGACCAGACTATGGGTCGTCTCGCATCGAAGGTAGCAAAGATTCTGCGTGGCAAGTATAAGCCATGCTTCACTCCTAACCAGGATTGTGGCGACAACGTAATCATCGTAAATGCCAACAAAGTGAAGTTCACAGGTAAGAAGTGGACAGAGAAGCAGTACATCACATTCTCTGGTTATCCCGGTGGCCAGCACAAGGCAAGTCCTGCCGACATGGCAAAGCGTCCACACGGATACGAGCGCATGGTGCGCCATGCAGTCAAGGGTATGCTCATCAAGGGTAACCTCGGCCGTCAGCTCCTCAGCAACCTCTACATCTACGAGGGTCCGGAGCACAAGCAGCAGGCACAGAGTCCGAAAACAATCGATATTAACACACTGAAATAATAAGGAAGATATATGGAAATGATTAATGCAATTGGCCGCCGCAAGGCCGCAGTGGCTCGCGTATATCTCACAGAGGGTACAGGCAAAATCACCATCAACAAGCGTGAACTCAACGACTACTTCCCATCAGGACTCGTGCAGTATGTGGTAAAACAACCACTCCAGCTGCTCGATGTAGCCGAGAAGTACGACATCAAGGTCAACCTCTATGGTGGTGGCTTCACAGGACAGTCGCAGGCTCTGCGTCTCGCAATCGCTCGCGCACTCGTTAAAATCAATGCCGAAGACAAGAAGGCCCTCCGCGCTGCCGGATTCATCACTCGCGACTCTCGTATCGTCGAGCGTAAGAAGCCAGGTCAGCCAAAGGCACGCCGCAGATTCCAGTTCAGCAAGCGTTAAACAGATTCGAGATCGGACAATCTGCTACTTACTATTTGCCGTGCGGCATGACAGGGTAGTGCTGATTGTATGTCACGAGAACCAACGCTTAAAGAATTGTTTAGCATCTAAACTCCCAAGACCCGGACAGGATTGATGATAGTTGATTGATGATAGTTGATTGATGATAGTTGATTGATGATTGATGATTGATGAATGACATCCGCTATTCATT
>JAFUSD010000143.1 GCA_017480685.1 Bacteroidaceae bacterium | reverse complement strand
TCTTCCTTTTTTTTGTGAGCTGGAAGGGGGGGGCTTGTTGGGGTTTTCTTTAAATGAGCATGGTGTTTCTCACCCTTGAAAGAGTCTCGGGTGCCATGCGCAGGTATGATGCGATGTATTTCAGTGGAGTGCGTCTCACTACTTCGCTGTTGGTTTCGAGCAGGTGTGAATAGCGGTCTTTGGGATGGAGGTAAAGTGTGTTGAGGTAGTCGTTTTTCTGCAAGATGTCTTGTGTCAGTATGTTGTAGAGCAGTTGGTTGATGTCGGGGTGTATGTCGGCCAGTGTTCTGAGTGTAGGGAAATCGATGCCATAGAGTGTGGTCGGCTCGAGTGTCTGTACATGGAAATCAGATGGCATGCCCGAGAACAGGCATTGTTCCAGGAGGAACACATCGTTTTCGTGCAGTATTTCACATGTCAGTTCGTCTGCTTCTGCATTCACATTGTATATCCGAATTAGTCCTTTGGTGATGAAGAACAGGGTGGAGCACGTCTCGCCTGGTTCCATAATCATAGTGCGATGCCTGTAACGTTCGGAGTGCATCATGGAAGTCAGGATGTTGAAGCTTTCTGTCGAGAGCTTTACATCGTATCTATTTGCGAGTTCGCGCACTGCGTCTTTCGGTGTTTTTGCAATTGAAATCACGACCGTATATGTTGTTTTATGTTGAAATATATTGCTTAAAATCTTGGCCCAAATATCTTTGTTCCTATCCTGACGAGTGTGCTGCCTTCTTCGATTGCAATTTTGTAGTCGTGGCTCATGCCCATCGAGAGTTGGCAGAAGTGTGGCGAGTCATTAAATATGGAGTGTTTCACAGTGTCCATCAGTTGTTTCACTGCATGGAATTCGTCTCTTATCTGTTGCTCGTTGTCGGTGAATGAAGCCATGCACATCAGTCCTACGATTCTCACTCCTTTCATGTCTTGCCACTTTCGCTCTTCCAATGCCTGCACCAGCTCTTGGGGTGTGAAGCCGAATTTAGTGCTTTCTTTTGCTATGTGCACTTCCATGAGGCAGTCTATGGTACGCTCCAGCTTGCATGCCTGCCGGTCTATCTCTTTGAGCAGGTGCATGGAGTCTACTGAATGTATCAGTTTCACAAACGGAGCTATATACTTCACTTTGTTGGTCTGCAAGTGACCTATGAAGTGCCATTCTATGTCTTGAGGCAGCATATCGTGTTTTTTGCACATTTCGTGCACATAGCTTTCTCCAAATGCCCTCTGGCCTAGCTCGTAAGCTTGGGCAATATGTTCGGCTGTGTAATACTTGGATACGGCCACTATCTGAACGCCGTCTGAGCCTTCAAGCTCATTCTGCAGGGCTTTCAGGTTGAGTTGTATTATTGTCATCGGCACTAAATGGGAATACATCGAGTAATGGGGTTTCTTGTATTGCTGCCACTTCATAATCGGCCATCGTTCCCTTCATTCCTTCCTCGAAACGGTCTAACGCGCCGCGGAAGTTGGCTGCCTGCACAAGCATGAGCTGTGAGGTGCGCTTCTCGGTTTGTGTCTTTTCGTCGAGTGTGATGAAGTTGCATTTCACCTTATACCACTTGTCGGCATCGTCGGCTTCGTTTATGAATAGTTCTGCAATTTTAGCAGGAGTTATGTTCTTGATTTCAAGGGCGCCGTTGCAGAACGGAGCCACTTCTTTTGTGATGCGTGCTTCTGCATCGGTGAAGTTGAGGGCATCTACCAAGTATGATTCGTTGAATTTCTTACTCATTCCGCCCTCTACGGCTTTCTCGGCCGATACCTTGCATTCAAACCAGTTTGTTCCTATCATGTTGTTTACTGTTTTTGCTGTGATTATTATTGTATGAATTTATGTCTCATTTTCCATTTTCACGAAAGACACTGCAAAGTTAGTGATTTTACTTGAATCGGCAAACTCTTTTCATGGAAAAAATGTAGAAATCATATTTCATTGTATGTATTTGTCATGCACCGTTTGCAAACATCTAGGTGGCGGTTTGTATGGGGAGGGGTATGTTGGTATGAAAATGAGGATATCGTCAACAGCTGTTGACGATATCCTCGCAGCTTGTTGAGGATATCCTCGCGACCTTGCGAGGATATCCTCAAATCTTG
>JAFUSD010000142.1 GCA_017480685.1 Bacteroidaceae bacterium | reverse complement strand
CGCAGGATGTCGACCAGCAGCCGGTCGCTTGTGCAGCATGGCACACCCTCGTAGCGGTTGTAGGCACACATCACTTCCTGCACGTTGCCTTTCTTCACCAGGGCCTTGAATGCAGGCAGATATGTTTCCCAGAGGTCGCGCATCGACACGCTTGCGTTGAATGTGTGGCGCAGTGGTTCTGGTCCGCTGTGCACTGCATAGTGTTTTGCACAAGCGTGGGTCTTGAAGTATTTCTTGTCGTTGCCTTGCATGCCGAGCACTGTCTGCACTCCGAGCACTGCGTTGAGGTATGGGTCTTCGCCGCATGTCTCCTGTCCGCGTCCCCATCGCGGGTCGCGGAAGATGTTGACATTAGGGCACCAGAATGTCAGTTCGGGGTTGCCTGGATAGTATGTGGCTCCCATCTTCACACCGAACACGTCGTGGTTTGAGCGGTTCCAGTTGGCGCGTGCCTCGTCGCTCACGGTCGAGAAGACGTCGTAGACGAGACCGGCATTGAATGCGGCTGCCATGCCTATAGGTTGCGGATAGACGGTATATCCATCTTGACGTACACCGTGGCATGCCTCGCTCCACCAGTTGTATGACGGAATGCCTAAGCGCTCGATTGAAATTGACTTGTTCATCATGAGTCCCACTTTCTCCTCGGGTGTGAGCAGTGAGAGCAGGTTCTCAACGCGTTCTTCGTTTGATAGTTTTGTGTCCCAGAATGGGTAGTCGTAGGCATCGGTCACACTTACAAGAGCTTTGTTTACCATGGCCGATACCGACAGTGCTCCGAGTGTTGTGCCATCAGAGCCAATCAGTTCCACACTGCGGTAGGTCTTGCCAATGGCATCGCCTGGCGACATAGCAACCATCACTTCGGCCTCTGCCCCTGGCTCTATACTCTCCGACGGATAGAATGCCTTTATACATTCACAGCTTTCTACTGCCGATGCAATCGTGACAGGACGGCCCGACGTGTTGCGGAAACTGAATGTGTGGCATACGGCACCACGAACCGAACTAATCTGACCAAAGTCCCACTCGTAGGAATCAAACTTCAAGGGAGCCGACTGAGGAGCGGCCATCACTGCCGCACCTTGCATAAGCAAGGCAGCGCAGACAATCGTAATTGTTGTTTTCATCGTGTAATCTATTTTTGTTAGTTATATTTCAACGGTGCAAATGTACCGTTTTATTTCGAAACTACCAAACTTTTAAGGCAGAAAATGTAGGTAAACAAAAAGAACAACATAAATAAAGAAAGAATTATAGTATCGAAACGTTATGGCGACGATATGTCGCAGGGCCGTGAGGATATCGTCGCAGGGCCGTGAGGATATCGTCGCAGGGCAGTGAGGATATCGTCGCAGGGCAGTGAGGATATCGTCGCAGGTATTTCAGATATGCATGAGTGCTTCGGGCAGTTGTTCCAGATGTTGGAGGACGATGGTGGGCAGCGATTCGTCGTATTGCTTTTCGTCCCATTCACGGCCACGTATCCATACGGTCTTGCATCCAAGTGACGAGGCGGGAAGGATGTCTTTGCTGTAGCTGTCGCCTACAACTACGACGTGGGATGCCGGCACATGGAGTGTATCGATGCCGAGTTGGAAGATGCGAGGGTCGGGCTTGCGTATGCCTACAACTGCCGACTCGATGACGGTGGTGAAATAGTGGTCGAGATGGAAGTCGTGCAGGATGGTGTGTATGTTGCCATAGAAGTTGCTGACGAGCACCATGGGATAGTGTGTCTGCAACTTGTCGAGCACTTGGCGGCTGCGCTCCAGCACTTGCTTCACATGGTTGTAGCAACGCAGTGCGATGTGCTCGGTCTGTGCGCGTCGTGTCACTTCCTGCACTTTCAACCATTCGTGCTCCATGAGGTATCGTGTCTCGACATCTACCTTGATGCGCAGGAGGTCGAGCATGTTGTGCTCGGGCTTTATGAGTGGCTCTTTGGCCAATGT
This sequence comes from Bacteroidaceae bacterium, assembly GCA_017480685.1. GTDB lineage: Bacteria > Bacteroidota > Bacteroidia > Bacteroidales > Bacteroidaceae > Colivivens. Next base: position 738 of record JAFUSD010000142.1, on the reverse strand, counting down.
GCGTTCGCCGTGCACGTAGGCTTCGCGAAATTGCGGGAGTGTCACATCGACGCCTTCTGCCACGTAGGCATCCCACAACACCCACGACCAGTGTACGCTGTCGGTATCGAGGGTGCCGCCGTAGTCGAAGATAAGGCCTGAGATGCGGGTCATGTCTGACTTTTCTGTGTTCATATCTCTGTGTTTAGTTGTTTACTCATCTTTTCGTGCTCGTGTCGCATATACCAGTGTATGGCTGCCATGACGGTAATCTCGAACAGTGGGTAAGCCCATGGTATGTCGGCAAGGCAGGTGATGTAGAGCACGATGGCGCGTGTGTTGAACGTGAGGATGTTGGTCCATTTCATGAGTGGAAGGCTGTGGCGTCGGAAGTTGTCGCGGAACTCTTGCGGTGGCATGCCGCCTGGATATTTGGCTCGCAACGTGTGCATGAGCTGCTGGAAGTGTGGTGTCTGTCGTTCCTGTCCGCGTGTGTAGCGGTAGTATGTCCACATGAAGAACTTCCACACGGGGTCGTCAGTCCAGCGTGCGGCCTTGTATATGGCATATTGTTGAGGGTAGTTGTCGAGTTCGCTCCCTTCTTTGCCTTTGAGGAAATAGAGGTGTATGTTGCGATAGTAGTCGGCCAGTGCGCTCTGGCGTGCATGGAATATGAATCCTGCCACACTGACAAGCAGCAGTGCCCACAACTTCCACTGGATGTGGGTGAGCGGAATGAGGTGTGGATATAGGCGTATG
>JAFUSD010000012.1 GCA_017480685.1 Bacteroidaceae bacterium | reverse complement strand
TGATATGACCGACGGCTATTCACAACGTCATTACGACTTCCCTACAAAACGATACGTACAGGTTCTCGACCTGCGCGACGACCCTGCCATGATTGCCGAGTATCGCAAATGGCACTCCGAACCATACCACTGGCTCGAGATTCGCGACGGAATCCGCAGCGTCGGAATACTCGAGATGGAAATCTACATCCGCGACAATCATCTTGTCATGATAGTCGATACACCGGCCGACTTCGACTGGACATCGGCCATGAACCGCCTCGCCACCTTACCGCGCCAGGCAGAGTGGGAAGCATTCGTTGCACGGCTGCAAGGTTGCAACCCCGATGCGCGCAGCGACGAGAAATGGCAGATGACAGAACGTATGTTCCGACTCTACGACTAAGAAACCATTACCTGATATGAAACGCTCGATAGCATATATCGCATTCTTCATGCTGATAAATTCAGCTGTCGTGGCACAGAAAGCGACGGCACCTGCACCATGCGGCCCGTTGCCCAATGCCAACCAGCTGCGATGGCAGGAACTGGAGATGTACGCATTTATCCATTATTCACTCAATACCTACACTGACCAAGAGTGGGGATTCGGCAACGAACAATTGAGCTTGTTCAATCCATCCGACCTCGACTGCCGTCAGTGGGCACGTGTGTGCAAGCTGTCGGGTATGCGTGGCATCATCTTCACAGCCAAGCACCACTGCGGATTCTGCATGTGGCCTTCGGCCTATACCGACTATTCGGTGAAAAACACACCATGGAAGGGCGGACATGGCGACGTGGTGCGCGAGTTGGCCGATGCCTGCCGCAAGGAAGGCCTTAAGTTTGCCGTCTATCTCTCGCCATGGGACCGCAACCATCCGCAATATGGCCGTCCGGAATACATCACCTACTTCCGCAATCAGCTGCGCGAACTACTCACACAGTACGGCGACATCTTCGAGGTGTGGTTCGACGGTGCCAACGGAGGCGATGGATGGTATGGCGGAGCCAACGAGACACGACGTATCGATGCCAAGACATACTACGAGTGGGCCGAGACATTCCGCATGATACGCGAACTTCAACCCAAGTGTGTTATCTGGAACGACGGAGGCGACCGCGGAGACCTGCGATGGGTTGGCAACGAGGCTGGCAGTGTGGGCGAGACCAACTGGAGTCTGCTCAACCGTCTGGGGACAGTACACGGAGGTATGTTGCGCAATGGCTTGGAGGATGGCGACTCGTGGGTGGCAGCCGAGACCAATACCAGCATACGTCCCGGGTGGTTCTATCACGAGACAGAAAACGAGAACGTGAAGAGCCTGTCGCGGCTTATGGACACATATTATAAATCAGTGGGCCGCAACTCAACCCTGCTGCTCAATTTCCCAATCGCACCAAACGGACGCATACATCCCACCGACAGCTTGCGCGGCATCGCATTCAACCGGATGATAAACGAAGTGTTCCGTACAGACCTGGCACGTAAAGCAACGGTTGAGGTAAGCAACACCCGTGGCGGAAGCCGCAAGTATGATGGGCGTCATGCTATCGACGGAAAGACTGATACCTACTGGGCCACCGACGATGGTGTGACAAATGCAACACTCACGCTGTCATTTGGCAAGCCAACAACATTCAACCGCTTCCTTGCCGAGGAATATATCCCATTCGGACAGCGCGTGAAACGCTTTGCACTCGAGGCCTTGGCCGGTGGAAAGTGGATACAACTCACCGACCAGCTCTCCGAAGTGGGCGACGGGATGACAACCATAGGTCACCGACGCATCATCTGCTTTCCTGCGGTAACCGCAACGAAATTGCGGTTCACAATACTCGAAGCCAAGGCTTGTCCGCTCATATCGAAGGTGGGCGTATATATGGCTCCCGACATAACAGCCGACACTCCCGACTCGGGCGAGAAACGCTGTGCCAACTACTACATCTTCTTTGCAACTGACCGCATGATGTTTGTCAACCTGGGAAAGGAACAGACCGTAACAGGATTCCGATACCTTCCACCACAAGACAGCAAGGATGGAACTATCACCCGCTACCGTGTATCGGCTACCACCGATTGGAACCACTGGGAAGTGCTGGGCGAAGGCGAGTTCTCGAACATTGTGAACAACCCAATCTGGCAAAGCATTAGTTGCAAACCCACTCGCGCCAGTGTCATACGCTTTGAAGGCCTACGTCTGGCTCAGGGCGAACGCATGGCGTATAGCGATGTGGAAGTGGTGGGGAAATAAGAGAGGGGCTAATATTCAATATTCAATCTTCAATATTCAATCATCAATCATCATTTTTAACTATGAATACAAGAAAACTATTCCTTTTGCTTGGCATGACTGCAGCTGTGGTCATGATGCAGGCACAGAGTTATCAGATACCAGTGCTCGAGACCGACGAGCCGATGCAGACAGGTCCGTTCCAACCTACATGGGAGTCGCTGCGCACCTACGAAGTGCCCGATTGGTTCCGCGATGCCAAGTTCGGCATCTGGGCGCACTGGGGACCACAATGCGTCGAGGGCAGTGGCGACTGGATGGCACGCGAACTCTATATGGAGGGTAACGGCAAATACAACTATCATCGCGACCACTACGGACATCCGTCTGAAGTGGGATTCAAAGACATACTGCCACTCTTCCGTGCCGAACACTGGACACCCGACGAACTCGTTCGCTTCTATAAGGAAGAAGTCGGCGCACAATACTTCTTTGCACTCGGCAACCACCACGACAACTTCGACCTCTGGGATTCTAAATACCAGGAATGGAACTCGATGGCCATCGGCCCACATCGCGACATCCTGGGCGAATGGGCTGCTGCTGCACGTAAGGTCGGACTGCCTTTCGGTGCATCGTTCCATGCCGACCATGCATGGACATGGTATGAACCCAGCCGGCGTTTCGACCTACACGGACCGCTGCGCGGGGTGAAGTACGACGGATGGCTCACCAAGGAAGACGGCTACAAGCTCAATGCCGACGGAAGCGTGAAGTGGTGGCGCGGTCTCGACCCGCAGAAACTCTATGCACAGGACCACGACTTCAGCAACGACACATGGAACAACGGTGCCATACACAACCAATGGGGGTGGGGCAATGGTGCCAACCTGCCTACACAGGAGTATATCACCAACTTCTACAACCGCACCATCGACGCCATCAACCGCTACAACCTCGACCTCATCTACTTCGATGTCACCGTCCTGCCGTTCTATCCCGTGAGCGATGCAGGCATGAAGATAACTGCCCACATGTATAACCACAGCGCTGCACTTCATGGCGGTAAGAACCAAGCCGTGGTGTTTGGCAAGATACTCGAAGAAGACCAGAAGGATGCACTCGTGTGGGATGTGGAGCGTGGAGCCCCCAACAAAATCATGGAGCGCCCCTGGCAATGCTGCAACTGCCTTGGCGACTGGCACTACAACACATCGGTCTATCAGCGTAACGGCTACAAGAGTGCATCGACCGTTGCCAAACTGCTCGTCGATATCGTGTCGAAAAACGGCAACATGCTGCTTAGTGTACCGCTGCGGGCCGATGGAACCCCCGACGAGAAAGAACTCGCCATACTCCATGAGTTTGGTGCATGGATGAAGATAAACAAGGAAAGCATAGTGGGTACACGTCCGTGGACCATCTTCGGCGAAGGCCCCATCGCAAATGCCGACATCAAAATCAACAACCAGGGGTTCAACGACGGACAATACACACGAGCCGGTTCCGACGAGATTCGATTCACACAAACCGAGCGTTACCTCTATGTCAGCGCACTTGCATGGCCCGACAACCATACCATCACCGTCAGTGCACTGGCTGAAGGCAGCCAATACTTCACCGGCAAAATCAGCAAAGTGGAACTGCTCGGATACGGTAAGGTGCCGTTTCGCCGCACCACTGATGCACTCATCGTCACCCTGCCCGACACCCCGCTCAACAACATCATGCCGGTGCTGAAAATAAAGAATAATTAATAATTGAAGTTTCGGATGTGAGTAATATGGAGATAAAGGGAGATAGATGACGTGACAGGACGAAGGACTGCTAATCACACACCACTTCATATATTTGCAAACAAAAAAGAGAGGCACCGTGCCTCTCTTTTCTTGATGTATAGTCCTTCAGCCGCTTTTCACCAGTAGCCTTCGCTCCATACGTCGCGGCTCTTGGTGTCCATGCCACGATCTTGTTGAGCAGATTTTGTTGTAGTTTCAGGACCACTTACGCATACCATATTTGTAAGTGCGATATTCTCCTCCACTGTTGCAGGTTTGATATATTGTTTCATAATCTTATTTACTATTTAACAATTTACTATTTATTCTATTTGTTCATTTAAGATTTAGCCATTTCCTTCCAGAAGGCTTAAGCTGGATAGACTCTCCCACCTGAAAGGGGGAGTACCCGCAGGGGGAGGGGGTCTCCTCCCCACATGGCACTATATTATATTGTGTATCTTTTCTATCCAGCGCGGAGACCCCCTCCGCTTCGCTCGTCCCCCTTTCAGGTGG
>JAFUSD010000141.1 GCA_017480685.1 Bacteroidaceae bacterium | reverse complement strand
GATACCTACTCCGAGGCAACATCCGTCCTTTTAACTTCATAGCGAAGCGATAACTTCTTTCCATTCCTTTCCATTCCAAATAATTAAATAGTTAAATCGAAAATAAATAGTAAATAGTAAATATATCGTAAATAGTAAATAAAACAGAAGTTAAAGAGAAATTAAAAGGGAGTAAAAGGGAAGTTAAAGGGACGATACCTACTCCGAGGCAACATCCGTCCTTTTAACTTCATAGCGAAGCGATAACTTCTTTCCATTCCTTTCCATTCCAAATAATTAAATAGTTAAATCGAAAATAAATAGTAAATAGTAGATCGTCAAATCGTAAATAACTACATGGGATATTTAGTAGAAGACACACGCAAGGTGACAACTCACCGTCTGATTCAGATGAAACAGGAAGGCAAGAAAATTGCCATGCTCACATCCTACGACTACACAACGGCTCAGATTGTCGATGCTGCCGGAATGGATATAATACTCGTTGGCGACTCGGCATCGAACGTCATGGCGGGCAACGTGACTACGCTGCCTATCACGCTCGACCAGATGATATATCATGCCAAAGCTGTGGTGCGCGCCACGAAACGTGCACTCGTGGTGTGCGACATGCCCTTCGGCACCTATCAAGTCAACCCCACCGAGGGTGTCACCAATGCAATCCGCATCATGAAGGAAAGCCACTGCGACGCACTCAAGCTCGAAGGCGGAGTAGAGATAATCGACACGGTGAAGAAAATACTCGATGCAGGCATACCGGTGTGCGGACACCTGGGACTCACACCACAGAGCATCAACAAATTCGGAACCTACACCGTGCGAGCCCGCGAACAGGCCGAAGCCGCAAAGCTGGTGAGCGATGCACATGCACTCGAAGATGCAGGATGCTTCGCCATAGTGCTCGAGAAAATACCCGCAGCACTGGCAGCACGTGTGACAAGCGAACTGCGCATACCAGTGATAGGCATCGGAGCCGGCGGTGCATGCGACGGCCAGGTGCTCGTCGTGGCCGACATGCTCGGCATGTCGCAAGGCTTCTCGCCCAAGTTCCTGCGCCGATATGCCGACCTACATTCCATCATGACCGAGGCAATCGGACACTACATCCCCGACGTGAAGAGCGGCGACTTCCCCAACGAGAACGAGCAATACTGAGCAGACACCCATATCAGTCAGTTAAAATAATGAGGATATGCACATGCATACCCTCATTTTTATATACATATATATAAGTTCATACTTACTTCTATATGTTGTTTTTTTCCCTTAAAAAGCGACATCGTCGATCGCATCCTGCACTGCTTCGCGACGCTGTTCACGCGGTGTGGGATTGAGTTCGCCTGTATAGTAGCCTTTTTGCGACGATGTACCATCAACGATGTCGCGCATGCTGCCTGTCTTTTTAGTTTGCTCTTGCCACAGTTGCTCGTAGTCGCGTATGAAATCGGCTTGCGGCACCACGTTGGTATCAAACTCCAGTTCTACGATTGTGGTGTCTTTGAAGTTGCCGTAGCAGTAGATGTAGTGCTCTACATAGCCGGTGTTTTTTATGGTGTTGTAGTCGATATGCACGAATCCGCGCTTGTGGGGCAGGATGGTGATGGGCATCTCGTCGCGCGGGATGAGACAACCGCATGATGTCTGAACCTCCTGAATGAACAGGGGGTTATCGGATATGTTTTCTATTTCGTAGGTCACACCAAGCATCTCGCCTTGAATCACGGGATAGTAGTGGCGCACGGGGTCAACGATGATTACCTCTGCCGGCTTCAACTCCTTGTCGCATGCTGTCAGCAAAATGAGGAATGATATGTAGATAGTTATTCGTTTCATTTCAATGCTTCAATTTTTAATTGCTTCAATTTTTCAATCCTTCAATTTTTCAATCCTTCAATTTCTTCTAATGCCATTGTCCTGAATTCTGTATTGCGTATGATGACGGCTTCCACATTGCCTTTCGCAATGGTTGGCAGTTGGAATTCCACGAACGAATGACCGCTTTCGCTGGCATGTGGTTGGGGTGTGATTGTTGCGATGTCGTGTCCGCCGGCCCTGAGGGTGACGCTTTGTGGCAGTTCTATCTGATAGAGAGGATTGCGTGTGAAGCATAGGCGCAGGCGTTGCATGCCTTCGACCACTGGTATCGAGAGCCGCAGGGCTGGTGTGGCCGACGAAATCATCTGGCCGCAATGGTAGTTGGATGGCAAGCCAAGCAGGCCGTCGGTGAGGACGGATGTATCTGAATAGTCTTCGTCGAGCGGAGTGAGGGGTGTTATGTCTTTTCCGCGCAGCAGGTTGCTCTCTCTTATTACATCTGCATGATGCAACATGAATTTGTAGTCGCGGATGTAGTTTCCGATTGTCCAACACGATTCGGTATACACATCTATGTCTTCTTCGTCGGGCAACAGTGCCAGACGTTTCAGCAGTGTCAACGCACCCGTTGTGTCGCCATCGAGACGCATGAGTTCCAGACGTGTGAACGCAAGTGCACTGATGAGCTTTGAGGTTTGTTCCCGCTCCCATGCCAGTGTGTTATTGTGCATAGCCACAAGGCTGTCGTAGAACTCGACAAATCGGTCGGCTGGCAAATAGGTCTTGAGGGCACGTGTCGTTCCGTCGTATATGGGCAATATCTGTCCACACTGTGTGGTGTAGTCATCTTGTGCAATGAGGTAGTTGGCTATGATGTTGCCGGTCTTCGGATAGTGTTTGTGGCAGAGCGCGATTAGTTCCTTACGCCAATCGATGTCGGGATTCTGCAACATCAAAGCAAGGATATGGGTTCGCAGCGGGCTGAAACTGCTGTAGTCGGTACCGCTGCCGTTGAGAAACACTCCGTCGACTCCACCCCGTGCATATATTTGCAGGCGATGCTGCATGATGCTGAACAAGGGGAATGGAGTGAGGTAGTCGTCGAAGTTGTTGATATAATCCCAGATATATATGTGGTTGCATTTCTCGTGGAAATTGTGCAACAGCTGTATGAAATTGGTCTCTTGCTGTGTCTCTACAGGTGAAAGCGGAAATCCCATGGTGCTGATGAGCACACCAGCATTTTGGGGCAGATGCTGCTGCGGCAGTTTGCGCGTGGTGCGATAGTATGAAGCATAGAACATATGATTTGGGAATCGCTGCGCCAACTTGTTGATGAGCTGGTAAACGGCAGGCGATGCATCGCTCTCGGTGTTTCCACACTCGCGACAGTCGGCACACTGACACACGATGCTGTTGTCGTTGGGCAGTATGGCAAAGCGGTTGGTATCATCTTCGCCATAATAGTCGTCGATATACTTCACTATATAATCGAAAAGCATAGGCGAGGTGAAACAAAACTGCTCACGCAGCAGCTCCGAGCCGCTCGATGCATATACGGTTTGCGAATGATGTTCGGGCAACACGCTCGAGAGTTTGTGTCCCCATAGTCCCCAGTCGGTGTCGAGATTGTTGAGATGCAGGGTCTTTGCCATGTCGCTGCCACGTTCGGACAGGTATATCTCGCGATATTCAAACGGAGACTCGATGCTGTCGGTCTGCATATTACCCTGACACGATATGTTTGTCAGCAACAGCATTGAAAAATTGAAGGATTG
>JAFUSD010000140.1 GCA_017480685.1 Bacteroidaceae bacterium | reverse complement strand
TCCACATCACATCGCTCTACGAACCGGTGCGCGCCCCATCGACCGATGCAATCGATATCGATGCATGCCGCAACATGCTGGTCAAAGGGTGCTACATGTCGGTCGACGACGATGCAGTGGCGCTCAAGGGCGGTAAAGGACCGTGGGCCGACGACCCGCAACGCATGCCCGAGAACGGAGGCAACGAAAACATCATCATCGAAGACTGCGTGTTCGGCTTCTGTGCCAGCTGTGTCACCTGCGGCAGCGAGTCCATCTTCGACCACAACATCGTGCTGCGACGCATTCGAGTAGACCGTGCCACCAACCTCCTGTGGCTCAAGATGCGTCCCGACACACCACAACACTATGAATACATCACAGTGGAAGACATCACAGGCAATGCACAAAACTTCCTGCTCGTACGCCCGTGGACACAGTTCTACGACCTCAAGGACCGACATGACCCACCGATGTCCTACAGCAACAACATCACCATGCGACGCATCAACCTCGAGTGCAACACATTCTTCAACGTCACTCAGCGCGAAGACCAATATCACCTGCGCGACTTCCTGTTCGAAGACTGCAACGTCAAGGCTCGCAACGTGAACTATCACCCCGAGTTCATCGAACACCTCACCGTCAACAATGTAATAGTAAACGAGAATAAATTATGAAACGTAACATCGTAATCACCGGAGGAGCCGGATTCATCGGAAGCCACGTGGTCCGTCTCTTCGTCAACAAGTACCCCGAGTACAACATCATCAACCTCGACAAGCTCACCTACGCAGGCAACCTCGCCAACTTGAAGGACATCGAAGACCGTCCTAACTACAAGTTCGTACGCATGGACATCTGCGACTTCGATGCTTTCTACAAGCTCATGCAAGACAACCACATCGACGGCATCATACACCTGGCAGCCGAGAGCCATGTAGACCGTTCAATCAAAGACCCCTTCACATTCGCTCGCACCAACGTGATGGGTACACTCACACTGCTGCAAGCAGCTAAACTCTACTGGGAAAGCCTGCCCGAAGGATATGAAGGCAAACGCTTCTACCACATTTCGACCGACGAAGTCTATGGAGCACTTCAGATGGACCGGCCCGAAGGCATAGAGCCACCGTTCACCACCACTGCATCGAGCGGCGAACATCATCTGGCATACGGAACCGACTTCTTCTACGAGACCACAAAATACAACCCACATTCGCCCTACTCTGCCTCAAAGGCATCGAGCGACCACTTCGTCCGTGCATTCCACGACACATACGGAATGCCTACAATCGTCACCAACTGCTCCAACAACTACGGACCTTATCAGTTCCCCGAGAAGCTTATACCGCTTTTCATCAACAACATACGCCACCGCCGCCCGCTGCCTGTCTACGGAAAAGGTGAGAACGTGCGCGACTGGCTCTTCGTCGAAGACCACGCTCGTGCCATCGATGTCATCTTCCACCGCGGCACAATAGCCGAGACCTACAACATCGGAGGCTTCAACGAATGGAAGAATATCGACATCATCAAGGTAGTCATCAAGACCGTCGACCGTCTCTTAGGTCGTAAGGAAGGCGAGGATATGGACTTGATTACTTTCGTCACCGACCGTGCCGGACAC
>JAFUSD010000139.1 GCA_017480685.1 Bacteroidaceae bacterium | reverse complement strand
TGCATTTGTCGTAGTTTGACAGTGCCTGGCTAAGTATTGAAAGACCATTGTTCTGGTTGCTGTAGCTAACGCTGCGTCCCAGATAATAGCATGCAAGATAGCACGTGTGCCAGTCTTCGGCCTGTTCTGAATACTCGGCAGATTCGCGATACAGATCTTCTGCTGCCTTTATGCTGTCGCTTTGCTCCAGGCATCTGGCGAGGTAGAATGCGCTGCGGGCATAGCGTCGCTTCAAGGTGTTGGATTGTAAAAAAAACACTTTGCCATCCATCTGCTCCTTATAATATATATAGGTGTGGCGGATGATGGAGTCGGTGGGGGTGATGCCGCGGAGCATGTCGTCGGTCATGGTGCGCAGCAGGCCGTAGAGGGCACGATCGTCGGAGCCGAGGCGCGTCCATCCGTCGCCCAGGCTGTCGAGGCACGCCTCGGTACTGTCGGGCGAGGCAGGAAGGAACGATTCGGCCCGCTCGAGCACTGCAATAGTTGCCTCGTCGCCGCCGCCGGTGCAGGCGGCGATGAGGAGGGTGAGAAGTAGTATGCAGGTAAGCAGACGTTGCATTGTCAGAAAAGGTTGAGGTCTATGCCTTCACCCATGGTGCGGTATCCATCGGCGTTGGGGTGGAGCCAGTCGTTTTCGAACAGGAAGTTGGGGTTGAGGCGGTCGGTCTGTGTGGGGTCGCACATGATGCGGTCGAAATCGATGACTCCGTCGTATTCACCGCTCGTGCGTATCCACTCGTTCACGGTGTTGCGGGCTCGCTCGCGTGCTTCGTTGTAGTATCCGTTGCCCTTGAACGGCATGATGGTTGCACCAAATATCTTCATTCCGCGTTCGTGTGCTTTCACTATCATCTTTTGATATGATTCGATGAGGTTTTTCGCGGTTTCATCGGCATTCCAGGCTCCTCCGATGTCGTTGACACCTTCGAACACGATGACGTATTTCACCCCTGGTGTCTCGAGTGCATCGCGGTCGAAGCGGCTGTTGGCTGTGGGACCGAGTCCGCCTCGTATCACGCAGTTGCCTCCGAGTCCGTAGTTGAGTACGCTGAGGTGGCGTGTGGCTTTCTGTTTCAACAGTCGCTGCGACAGGATGTCGGTCCATCGGTTCTGATGGTTGGTTGTGGTTCCACGCCCGTCGGTGATTGAGTTGCCTATTACGGCAATTGCTGCCATTTCATCAGAAGTTTCGACCTGAAGATTGCTGATGTAGCACCAGTGGTCCATGCGTTTTGCTTCACTGAAATTATTGGTCCAGCCAGTGGCAATATATGATGTGGTGCGTGAGCCCGGATGGCCGCTAACATCGGTTGCTCCACACTTGCCGAATCTTATGGTGATTGCAACTCTTGTGCGTGGTTTCAGACGGAATCGTATAGGATCGGAAGTGAGCGTTTCTCCTGGTTTCATCGTGGTTTTTGTGCTTCCGTTCCACTTAAGCACTACGGCCGACGACTCTTTGATATCGGCCGATTCGCCCTGGGTCAGGGCTTCGGCCAGTTCCACTTGTTCTATCTCCACCTCTTGGCTGTCATACTGTGCCGATAGCTGAAGGCGCACGTTCTTGCCGCCGGTTGACACTTCGATGATTTGGCGCAGGGTGTTACCTGACAATCCTGGAGCTGGTGGCAGGTTGTGCGGTTCTACTTTCTGTACTGCGGTGGCCCATGTTGCCACCCATTGTTTCTCGCGAGGGCTTGCTGTGACACACATAACTGCCATGGCAAGCATCATTATAAATGTTGTTGTACGTTTCATGTGGCAAAGATATGAAAATTATTGATAACTGGCAATTGATATTTCTTTTTTTTATTCTTGTTTACGTTGTTTTTCAGTGTAAACTTGTGTGTCAGCGGCACTTTGTGCAACAGATTATAACTTTCTGTTCGTCGTGCTGTATGGTGGTTGCCATGAGGTAGGTGTCACCACCGTCGGCAAGGTGCAGTCGCTGACGCAGTTGCCGGACGCTGAGTGGGAAGTTGCGTACACTGATGTTGGCTTGCTTGAGTTTTCTCAGGGTGCTTATGTTTTGTTTGCTCAATGTGTATACGCCTTGTATGACGAAACTTCGTCCGGGGAAGTTGCCTATCTGTTGGTCAGAAATGAATAGGTGGCTGTTTGGATGAAGCTGTTGGACGCCGTATTGTTGTGACACCTGGTCGAAGAGTTGTGCTTTCATGATTGAGGCGTTGGGCTCGTAGAGATAGGTGGTGTGGGGTTGGATTGTTGTGGCAGGGTGATGGTGTGGTGTAAGGGGAGAGGCAGGGTGATAGCTACTTTTTAGTATTTCTGTCTCCCCTTGTTTGATATTCACCGCATATATGATGGGCGATGTGGGTGTGTCGTGCAGGCTCATGTGTACGACGATTTCCTTGCATTCGCCTTGCAGGCTTACGACGTGTAGGGAGTGGATGTGGTGGAGGGTGTGGAGTATGTGGTGGATGTCGAGCATAGGCGAGAGCTTGACAAGCAGGTGGTGGCACTTGTGGAGCAGGTGGTCTTGGAGGGTGGTGAGGTCGGGGGTGCAGTGGCTTATCTCTACCATCTTGCGCCCGTAGTCGTCGCGACGTGCGGGGTCGAGGTATATGAGGTCTTGATGTGGGAGTGTCATGATGACTTGTGTTGCATCGGCATTGATGATATTTGCATCGTGGATGCCTAGGAGGGTGAGGTTGTGACTTGCCAGCCGGCAGAGCTCGGCGCTTGTCTCGACGAATGTGAGTTGGCGATAATCCTGTGCTATGATGGCTGCATCGACTCCGAATCCGCCTGTGAGGTCGGTCATGGTGTTGTGCGGTGCATCGGGAGGCAGTATTGTGGCTTTGTAGCGTGCGGTGGGTTCCGACGAACATTGCTCCATCGACAGGTGTGGGGGATAGATGATGCCTTCGGTGGCTGCCCATGTGGGCAGTTTGTGGCGTGCGGCTTGCCATCCTTGTATCTGACTGAGGGCATAGGGCATGTCGACATCGGGGTATCGGGATGCCTGCAGTGCAAGTGTGTGTGTGTCGTCGGAAAGATGTTGAAGGATGAAGTCGGAAGTCATAAATCCGGATGGCTAATCATCAATTATAAATTGTCAATCATCAATTATATTGAATATATGAGTCCCAGCTTCCATTCGTAGCTCTTGGCTCGGACGGAAGGGAAGTGGGTGTAGTGGGATGAGCGGTAGAAGTATTGGTAGTCGACCCCGAGGCGCATGTTCTTGAAGATGTTGAACTGGGTGTAGAGGGTGTTGGATATGAAGGAGTGGTTGCCTTGATCGCCCCAGCAGCTGGGGTCGATGCCTGCTGCTTGCTGTCGCTCTATTTCCTCGGTGGTGTATCCCTTGAAGGCGTAGAGTCGTGCGAAGTAGAAGCGGTTGCCGATGATGGCTCGCTGGTTGATGGCGAATTGTGTGTTGTTGCGTATGCTGGCTCCGCTGGTGTAGCTATAGCGGCGCGGCTGGTAGTAGTCGGCATTGATGCCACCGAAGACGACTGCGCTGAGCATGAGGTCGTTGTAGAAGCATGTGGTGGGTGATGTACGCTCGGCATAAAGTCCGCCACCGAAGCTCACGGCCTCAGACAGGATGGAGAAATGACCTGCCACCTTGCCTGCCTTAGAGTAGTGTTCCATGTATTTGAGGTTCTGATAGAACCCGAGGTCGAGGGCCCAACTGCTACTATGTGGATGGAACTGGCGGTCGGCCAGTCGGCCCGATATGTCGAGGTTGCCCACCGTGGGGTGTTGGTTGGATAGGTTGGCGAGTAGCGAGAGGCTGAAGAGGTCGAAGGGGCGGGTGCGGCCCGCGGGTGTAAAGCGTTCGCCATAGTTGAAGTTGAAGTCGATGTAGGGTGACGACATGTGTTCGCGGTTGCCTGTGATTTCGCCCATGAGGCGTGTACCGAATCCGAGTTCGAATGAATAGGGTTGTGGTTGCAGGCGCTTGCCTCGTGAAGGTGAAACGCGCCACATCTCGCCGCTGAGGATGCGGTGTATGGCACGCACGGGATTGAGTGCCGAACCGATTATCTCGCGCAACACGCGGTTGAAGCCACGGCGTGAGTCGTCGAAGAAGATGTCGCTGGTGCGATGTGTGACCTCGCCTATCACGGCTCCACCCACTCCGGTCGACAGGAGGTCGTTGATGGATGGTGGATTGGTTTCGCACAGCCACTCCCACGAGGCACTGCCTATGAGGGGGTAGAGGAGCGACACGCCGTAGGAGAGACCTTCGTTGCGTGCGGTGTTGTAGAACATACCGCCGTGGTATGGATGTGAGAACTGATTGCCCGAGAAGCTGTCGTTGTCGAGACGTGGTCCGTGGGTGAAGTGGTCGCGAATGACGTGGCTGGTGACTGCCGCCCATTCGCGTTGCTGCACGAAGTGGTCCCACGAGAGTATGGCTGCATTGAGTCCGAGGTCTTTTGCCAATGCGGTGAGCGGACGTGGTTTGATGTAGACAAGGGTGTCGACCCCGCCAAGGCGTTGCAGGTGCATGCGGCGACCTGTGACGGCATCAAACCAGATGCTGTCCTCGTGGAGGGTCAGGTCGTCATCGGCTGCCGGTTGCTGCGCAAGGGCTTCGATGCCGAAGAGGGCGGACAAAAGTAGTGTATGATAAAAACGTAGTCGCATTTTTTTAATATATAATATATAATTGAGAATAAATAATGATTGAGAATTGACAATGAATTTGTGTTATATTGTGGTTGGTTCGCGGCGTGTGGGATAGTGTTCGCGCATGTATTCGAATTGTTGAGGATTGAGTTTCATCTTGCGTGTATCGTCGTAAAGTGTTTCGACCGAAAGAAGCCCGGCATCGGGCAAAACGATTGATGGCATGAAGTCGCGGCCTAGGAATCGGGCTACTGCCGAGAGCGACATGCGTGTGGCGTTTGCCTTGCCGTCGGCCGAGTAACCGGCCACATGGGGCGTTGCAACGGCGCACACACTCAGCAGGTCGGGGTCGATATGTGATGGTTCGCCTTCCCATGTATCGACCACGGCATCTGCCACCATGCCGGAGCGCACGGCACTGAGCAATGCTCCGTTATCGACCACTGCTCCGCGCGACGCATTGATGATGACCGGGCGTTTCTGCAACGAACGGAAAAAGGGGGCATCGGCCATGTGGTAGGTGGAATATAATCCCTGAGTGGTGAGTGGTGTGTGGAATGTGATGATGTCGGCCTCGGAGGCTATATCGCTGAGCGACACGAATGGCATGCCGTCGACAAATGAGCCTGCATCGCGGCGTGGGGGGTCGCACAGCAGTAGTCTCATGCCATGCTGGCTGGCAGCCGAGGCTACGAGGGTTCCCACATGTCCCACTCCCACGATGCCGATAGTGAGTCCCTGCTGCAACTTGCCCAAAAGGCGGAGGCTGTTTATCACATAGCAACACACGGAACGGGCATTGCATCCCGGGCAGTTGGTCCACTCGATGCCATGCGATGTGCAGTAATCGGTGTCGATGTGGTCAAACCCGATGGTAGCTGTGACTATGAGCTTCACGGCCGACCCCTCGAGCAGGTGGGCGTCGCAGCGGGTGCGGGTTCGCACAATGAGTATGTCGGCATTGCGTACATCGGTGGGCGATATCGCACTGCCAGGCATGTAGGTCACCTGGTCGACCAGCTGCTCTATCTGGCCGCGGATGTAGGGTATCTTGTCGTCGACTATTGCTTTCAATTCTGACGTATTGTCTTTATTATGTTTTCGGCAAGATAGCGGGCTCCATGGTCGTTGGGATGCAGGAGGTCGCCTGTCTCGTCGGATGGTACGTTATATATGAAAGGTTTCTCTTCGGTTCCGTTGCCTGTGCCTTTGGAGTTGTTAAACACGAATGAGAGGCGTCCCTCACGATCCCAATCTACAGTTTGCAGACTGAGCATCTGTGCTGCGCGGCGTATCTGGTTGGCCTTTACTATGAAGTCGAAGGGGCGGTCGGTATGTCCATAGTAGAGTCCGCCAGGTGTTACGGCATATATTTTGGCATTTGGGAAACGGTTGCGCAACTGTTGTACGATGTAAGCGAGTGCCCCGGCAAAGGTGGTGCGACGTTGTCTGGCAATGCATTCCTCGTAGTTTGCAACCAGTCGGTCGGGGTCGGGGTCGTCGTTGATTCCACCTTCGATAAGTATGATGTCGGGGTGGCATGATGCAGGAATCCTGCCTATTTGGTTGGCGAGTGTGTTGGTGTGTGAGTTTCCGCGCTCTTTCAGTGTGGCGCTCGTCTTTCCAAGGTTGGTGAGTGCCTTCACCTCAGCCATGCTTTCCATCTGAGATGTCCACTTGCGCAGTTGTGAATAGCTGTCGCCTAAAATCAGTATATGACCCAGTGATGGTCGTGTGTGCTTCCATATGAAGTCGTAGCGTTGCACCGTCGACCAATTTTCAACAAATGGGATGCAAAGCATGTTGGCCACCTCGCGCAGTTGTGTCAGCTTCAGCGAGTCGGTTGGTGATGGCTGACTGCCGTAGCGCACTGGTGCCAGGATGAAGATTCGTGTGGATGGTGTCTCGTGTCGCAGGAATTCTGCAATGCGATATAGCGCACCCGAGAAGTTGACGCAGCTGATGGCTGTCTTGTCTTTCGACACTGCAATGTTTTTTGTGCGCGGGTTGGCACCTGCCAGATTGCACACCTTGCCGTAGGGGTAGTCGAAGAGCGACGACTCGTAGGCGGCGTGTTGTTCGTCGGAGTCGGGACTGTCGTTACATCCCAGTTGCAGGAATATGACGTCGGGAGCAGTCTCGGCAATGTTTTTGCTTGACAGAATACGTGCTACATCGGCCGACATGCCATTGGCTGAGGTGAGTGTGCAGTTGTAGCACGAGGTGATGCGACGGATGCTCAGACCCAACGACTCGTCAGTGAAACACCATTCCCACGATGTTTCCACCTGACGGTTGTCGGATATGAGCATTGCCGTGCCTTCAGCCCGTGATGTCAGAGATATGACTGAGAGGAAAAGTCCTAAAACAATTCTGTTCATTTTATTTTATCAATACTTTGCGGCCATCTATGATGTAGATGCCTGGAGTGAGGTGGCGGCTGTCAGAGAAGCGTCGGCCGGTGAGGTCGTACACTGAGCCCGCTACACTGCGTCCCTCATGGGTGGTGACCGCCTCGATGTCGGTGGGCACTCCGCCTATATAGATGTGGAATATGAGTTTGGCCACACCTATATTGCCGTTAGCATCCTTGTAGCGGAAGGCCTGTCCCAGCTGATACACCTGTCCGTTGCGGCAGCGACCCGGGTACTGACCTATGTTGAATGCCAGGGTGCTGGTGTTGAGTTCGGAGAAGACGTAGGATGTTCCGCTATACGGGCACACATTGCCCGATGCGTTGAACCAGTGTCCGTAGCCGTTGGCGGTAGATGTTCCGTTCACCACCGAGTTGCCCGTTGTGGCATTGAGGCCCAGAAAGTGTACGGTGTTGTTGGCTTGCGGTGCCGAATAGGTCCTGAGACGGCTGGCGATATCGGCTGGTTGTATTCTCAGTGCTTCACCTATGGCACGCAACTCGCGCGACGAGAGGGTGTAGGTGGTACCGCTGTAGTTGTTGCCCGTTGTGGCTTTGAATCCCACGTAGATGTTGAGCAATGTGTCGTGAGGCAGTATGCTTGTGTCGCTGAGGTCGACGGTGGGTATATGACCCACCACGTCGGTATTCTCAAACTCGAGTTGATACGGCCACTGGTCGTCGTTGGTGATGTCTTCGTCCCACTTATGAACTATATATTGAGTGGGAGCAGGACTCACGATGAAGAAGAGGCGCTGTGTGCCTTCGGGCACCACGAAGGTGGTGGTGTCGGTAATTGCCTTATAGCGCTCTGCGGTGGTACGTGCTACAGAGTATACGGTGTCGGCCGACTGGTAGACACGTGTGCCATCGGTCAGCAATGCTACATATCCATGACGGAATCCGCGATATGCGGCACCCGAGAATGAGTTGTACTTAGTGGTGTTGATTGATGTAAAGTTACTGCCGTTGTGGTATTGTTTCTTGTCGGCTTCGAGCAGGTTGGTACGTCCGGCAGGCAGTGCAGAGAAGATGGTCTTGATGGTAGTACCGGCCGATGGCACTTCGAGCGGGATGACGTTGAAGCCCGTGCTCTGCGGACAGCTGGAGTATGCCACCTGTATCTTGCCATCGTCGGTATCGACATAGCTGTAGGTGTACCGACCGATGCTGCTTGCACCATACGAGCGGATGGCATCGAGGTCGTAGGTAGCCATGTGGCTTGCATAGTCGTAGATTTCCTTGTAGAAGTCGTGAGCCGACACACCAAACACTCGCATGTAGACCTGGCAGGGGTCTTCGCCGCTTACGGTTCCACCGCGCCACACGCGACCTACGGCATCGATGCCGTGCTTATCGGTCCAATAGTAGTGGAGCCAATAGCTTTGATAGCGCTGCCACTCGTGGGTGAAGGCGTAGTTGTGGTTGTGTTGCCACAAGTCTATGCTTTGTGATATCATGAGGTTGGGGTATGCCTGCACCGACTGCCACTGTGCTGTCTGTTCCCAGAAGGTGGAGCCGTTGCCCACTGCCTCGCGGAAACCGGCATAGCCGCCAAGGTCGCTATACACCTGATACTGGAATGAGTGACCTATCTCGTGAGCTATGGTTTGTCCCACCGGATGGCATGTGCTGGGTGTTACCCACAGGGCACCTATCTGATTGTCGTAGCCGGAACCGGTGGCGGTCCAGCCTGTATCGTGGAGCAGGCAGATGATCATCTTGTAGCGGTTGAGCTTGGAGTTGGCCGTGAGGTCGGCAAACTTCAGCTGATTGACATAAAGGTCGAAGAACGACTCGGCCTTCTCGAGCAGGTCGGCTACATTGACATACAGTGCATTGCTGCTTGAAAGCTCGTCGGGAGGAGTGGAGCCGTAGCCCGTACCGTAGTATACATCGAAGTGTTTACTGCTCTTTGAATGTTTGTAGTAATGGATGCTTCCTTCGCTGTATATGGTTGTTCCGTTTGAGTCGGTCGACTTCGACCACTCGTAGGGTACAAAGGAAGATTGTGCTGCCATGAGCATGGCAACCGTCATGTAGATTAAAAAGAGTGCAGTTCGTTTCATTGTCATTGTTATGAAAGTTTATTAATCAGTGTTGTCTGAACAGGAAGGTGAAGTGCTTACCAATGGTTGTTGCCAAGCCATAGTGATGCCGCATGACGTTGAAACGCTCGATGAGGGATGCACGATGGTTGTTGGTCGTGATGCCTTCGTCGAGGTAGTCAGTCAGCACGGCATGCATGTTGCAGTTGTCAAGTCCCTGCCGTTCGCCTTCCTGCATCACGCGTATGCACCAGTCGACATCGGCCGAGAATCGGTAGCGCAGGTCGTAGTCGGGGCATAGCCGTCGCAGTGCATAGAACGACTGATGGCATACGAGCATGCCGTCAGAGAAGGAACGGGAGGTGAGATGCTGTGGCGGTGTGAGGTGTCGCTTGCGGATGAAGCAGCCTTCGGAATCGACGATGTCGGTATCGCCGTATATCACACCATACGTGGCTTCCTGCATCAGTGGCTTCATGTGCTCGATGGTGGTAGGCGAGTGGAGTTTGTCGCCTGCATTGAGGAAGCAGATGTATGTGCCTTGAGCCATATGCAGCCCTTTGTTCATGGCGTCGTAGAGTCCGCGGTCGGGTTCGCTCTGCACTATTATGCGCCGCGCGGGGTTGCGCTGTTTGTAGTCGAGTGCAAGGGCCACGGTGTTGTCGGTCGATGCTCCGTCGACGATGATGTGTTCAATGTCCTGAGCACATGTCTGTCGCTCCACACTGTCGAGTGTACGGCCGATGGTGTGTTCGGCATTATATGTTATGGTTACTATTGTAAGCAACATTAAGATTTACTATTTAACCATTTACCATTTACTATTTATCTCTATTTGGCATTTACTATTTATCCATTTCCTTCCGGATGGGGATTCCCCTCCTTGGGAGGGGTTAGGGGAGGTTTTTTCCTTCCGGATGGGGATTTCCCTCCTTGGGAGGGGTTAGGGGAGGTTTTTTCCTTCCGGATGGGGATTCCCCTCCTTGGGAGGGGTTAGGGTAGGTTTTTCCATCATCATCTCATACACTTCGGTGTATCGGCGTGCCACTCGGTCTTCGCTGTATGTTGCCAGTGCTTTGTTGTGTGCCGAGGTGCATAGGTTGTCGTAGTGCCCGGTGTCGAGACACCACTCGATGCCGCGAGCCAGGTCGTCGGCGTTCATGTATTGCGCCACATATCCGTTTTCCTTGTGGTCGATCATCTCGGGTATGCCGCCCACGTTGAATCCTACGCATGGTGTTCCGCATGCCATTGCTTCGACTATGGTGTTGGGCAGGTTGTCCTGGAGTGATGGTGTGACGAAGAGGTCGACTGCGTTGTAGAGTTCCATGATGTCTTGCTCGCCCGACATGTATTTCATCGTATAGACGGTGAATGGCAGTCGGTCTCTCACTTTCTCGCTCTCGCTTCCCAGCACCACCACGCCTATGCCCGCGGCGAGTTTGGGGTTGCGTGCTTTGATTGTCTGGCATGCTTGTGCCAGGTAGGTAAATCCTTTTCTCGGGTCGGTGATTCGTTGCGAGCCGAAGAGTATGAGACGCCGTCCGTCGGTGGGCAGTTGGCGTCGCTGCCGTGCCGTGGTCTTGTCGATGGGGTGGAAAGTAGCCGTGTTTATCGCGTTGGGGATGTTGGCAACGTAGTGTCCTTGGGTCAGCCGGCTGGCGCGTGCCAGTTGGGTTATCCAGTTGCTGCAACCGATGAAGGCTAAGTGTGTCGTGCCGTATATGCGTTGCTTTTTGTTGTATACTTGCTGCGCGAGGTCGCGGCCGATGCCTCCGTGGGTGAGCAGGGGGCAGTGGTGGCATCCGGTGGTGTAGCGCTGACATCCTGCCGAGTAGTGGCAGATGCCGGTGAAGTACCACATGTCGTGCATGGTGATAACCACGGGCTTTCCTGAGTTGATGATTCGGGCTATATCGTCGGTCGAGAGGAATCCCTGGTTCACCCAGTGCAGGTGTATCACGTCGGCTTGTTCAAACTCGAACATCTTGGTCACGTCGGTGCCGGTGTTTGCTATGTCGACTTGGAATATGTTGCGCTTGCTGAGTCCGTTGCTCAGCCAGATGCATACTCTTTCCCACAGGAACTTGATGGGCAGCATCCATGACTGGCTGATTCGTTCCACGGTCATTTGGTCGGTTTGCTTGTCGCGCACAAGCATACGTGCCTTGATTCCGTTTTTCTTCAAGGCCTCCATCAAACGATTGGCGGCGATTGCGGCGCCGCCAATACGTTCTGATGTATTGATAATGAGTACTCGCATCAGTAGGTCATCATGGCAGGCAGTTCTTTTGCCTGGTCAATCATCTTCTGCACCTCTGTCACGGCAGGTACTCGGTTGCAGAGGTTTTTCTCTGCGTTTACTTCTTCCAGTTTCTTTTGCAGGTTTTCTGCCACACGGTGTTTCAGGTCCTTCACGGTGTCAACACCGGCTGCTTCGAGCAGTTCGGCAAACTGCGGGCCTATGCCGTTGATACGGAAGAGGTCGGCATGGTTGGTCCATTTCAGGATGAGTTTGCCCGATATGCCAGTCTCGTCTTCCAATGCCTTGCGGCCGGCGGGAGCTGCACACTTCTCGAGCAACTGGCTCACTTTGGTGATGCCTGCAGCGGTGAGTTTCTCTGCGTAAACGTCGCCGATGCCTTCGATGTCGATAATTTTGTAATCCATAGGTTTTTTGTTTAGTGATTAATTAGTAATGAATAATAACCCTTCTCTCATCTCCTCCAAGGGGAGAGGATGCCTTCAGAATGTTCATGGCTCCTCCCCTTGGGTGATATGGTTGAATGGTTTCTCATTCGAGATAGAGGCTTATGCTTGCGTTGTAGTTTTTGTTTTCGTACTTTACGTCGGCACCCAGTGTGAGGCAGTAGCTGCCGGCTCGTTGGTCGAATGTGGCTGTGCCGTTTTCAAAGTCGTTACCCATGTTATAGGGGTCGTTCCAGTGGTATGTGATTGCACCGTTGGTGCGGTTTTGCCATGTCCATGTTCCTACATCGGGCTTGCCGTCTTTGTAGTTGATTTCGAATGTTCCCCATGATGTGAACTTGATGTCGGTCACTATTTTGTTTACATCGAACTCCTGGCTTATGTTTCCGCCGCGCTTCTTGGCGTATTCAAGTATTTCGTGGAGGTTGCAGCCGTTGAAGTCGGCAGCGCCTGTAACGTCGCCCTCAAGGCGCAGGCGTGTCTTCTTCACTTTCCATGTGGCACACAGTTCTTTGGTTGCGCTGTCGGTGAGGCGTTGGGCCAGTCTTGCCGTTACTTCGAATGCACTGCCGTTTTCGAATTCTATCTTGGCGTTGGTGGTGGTGCCGTTCTTGTTGCTCACGGTTATGTCACACATCTTTTTGCCATCGATATAGATTGTGTAGGTATTGTCTTTCACGGTGTATGTGCCGTGGACGTATGACAGGATGTCGTTTATTGCAAGGCGTGTCTTCGCTTCCGGGAGTTTGTCTACCAGTGTGAGCAGGCATTCGCCGCCCTCGGTCAGTTCTGTGCGGCGCAAGATTTTGTCGTTGTAATACACATCGTTGAGCAGTTCGAGCGAGATGGCTTGTTCTGCATACTTCACGATTTTTTCTGGTACTTGGGGTGTGTCGTCGTCGTTGTCGCTGCCACATGCGGTGGTCAGGCTTGCGATTGTAAGGGTTGCTATGGCAAAGAGTGCCATATAGAAATAATTGTATTTCATGTTTGTTTATGATTAACTAAATGAATAATATATATAGTGGATGCTTGGTTTTTTAGTGAATAATGAATAGCGGATGCCACTCCGGTTTTCAGGGTCTTCAACCTCTCCATCTTATTAGAATATGCGGTATGTCAGTCGCAGGCTCAGCACTGGCCATACTTTGATGCCCGCAATGGTGTCGAGTGCTTTGTTGAGGTCGTCCACATCGGTATCGGTGGTATGTACTTTCACCCATTGGTTGTCGTCGGGTGAGAATGCGTTGACCAATGGTTCACCCCAGAATTGTACTCCCATGTCGAATGCCATGCCCAGACGGTGTTTCTCGGAGATGCTGCGGCCCCATCCGATGCCCAGATAGGGTTTGAAACTCTTTACTTTGAGGTTGGCACGTGCCACTCCGTTCTGGTCGGGGCGTACGAGGTAGTCGCCTATTTCAATACCTTCGTTGGGCTCCAGTCCCTTGATGTCTTCGGTGTTCTCGGCGGTTATCATCTCTTCCTTGCCTACATAGAAGCCTGCGGTGAGATGGAACCCTTTGTTGCGGAAGGGATAGAGTTCGGCCAGAAGTTTCCAATCGCTCATGTGGAGCTTGCCTTCCACGTTCACCTTTTCGGGGTTGCCGTGGCTGGTGTAGCGCACATCGTCGTCGTAACTGAACTGCGGCATGGTGGTGAATCCTGTCCGTAGGGTGAGGTAGTGGGTGAGTGGTGCCGAGAGTTCCACACCAAAACCTGTTGTGCCGGCTTCGACCCCAACTGCTACATGGTTGAATAGATACTTGTCTTGTGCCGATGTGTTAAGGGTGTGCATCGACAAGACCACTAATCCTAAGAGAAGAATTACCTTGTGTCTCATAATGATTCTGGTTTGGTTAATAAATATAAATTACGCTGCAAATATACTAAAAAAAGTGCGAAAAGGGTCGTAACAGAAGAAAAAACGACTTGTTTACCTATAAAAATGCAGGCAACCACCCCCTTTTGTTATGTAAGTGGTATAAAACGACGATATCCTCATCGGCCCGCGAGGATATCGTCAACGGCCCGTGAGGATATCATCGACGGTACATATATCAATTCTTTCCTCTCCACTCGTCGGCTCTGACTGCCATGTTCTGCTGTAGGCACTCGCTGTAGAGCCACGGTTCGCAACTGTGGATGTCGCCCACGTTGATGAGGTCTTTGTATGGATGATATTCGGATGCGCTGTAGCCGGTGGCTACAAGGACGTGGCTCTCGGGCGAAAGGGTGATGGTAATGGTGTCGTGGAGTGTGGCTGGTGTGGCATCGGTGC
Source organism: Bacteroidaceae bacterium (assembly GCA_017480685.1). GTDB lineage: Bacteria > Bacteroidota > Bacteroidia > Bacteroidales > Bacteroidaceae > Colivivens. Next base: position 32,883 of record JAFUSD010000139.1, on the reverse strand, counting down.
GCCAATTCACAGGGTTGATGCAGACGGCTGATGCGGCGATGATTGGCTTGGCATACTTCACGTCTTTCACGGTGTTGTAGCAGATTGTGACGCCTGTATCGGTCTCGCCTTGTGCCGGTCGGATGTGGCTGCACTCGGCCATGTCGGCCTCGGTCACCTTATACCCAAGGACGTATGCTGCTGCCAGCTGGCTGTAGGTCTCGTCGCTGATATGTTTCAATAGTTCCACCACAGCCATGCCGCCCTGACTGAATCCTGCAATGATCAGTGGGCGCGAATGATTCCTTTGCTGTTGGAAATGGTCGAATGCCGCACAAACGTCGGCCATTGCCAGGCGTGTACGTCGCTCGATGGTGTCTTCGTTCTGCGTCACCCATGCATCTATGGTGGTGTGGCGATAGTATGGGGCATAGAAACGGTTGCCGGGCGACATATATGCTGCAGCACGATGCATCTCACGCGCCATGTGTTCACGATGGGTCGGATTCCATACATCAGCATAGTGACTCACAATACTATCTGACGTTTTCCAGTCTTCTTCCCATGTCGATACGATGTAGAACACGTCGGCACCGGTGCCGGCGGAATCGCCGTCGGCTATGACCCACATCGTAGAATCTGCATAGTCGGGAGCCTGTGGAATATATTCCTGGGGGGGTGCAATAGCTGTAAGATTGGTCTCTTTGCATGTATAGTGGAATAAAAGTCCTGCTGCACATAGGCTGATAAGGATGACAAAGACCATCCAAGGTTTTGATTTCTGATTCATCTTTACATTTTGGTTTTCTCTTTAAAGAGTATTTATCGTTTTGATTAATACCTCACGTTCTATCTCATGATGTCGTAGTGGAGCCAAGGCACCGTGATGTACCCCTCGGCGAGGCCTTGGGTGTTGTAGTTGTAGATGGCAAAACGCACCCCTTTCCAGTTGCCGAAATCGATGACGAAGGGGCGTCCGGCCGGTGTGAACGTCGTGCCGTCGATGCTGTAGGCAAACTGGTATGACTTGGCTGGAATGTTGAGCGTGAGGCGCAGGTAGACCGTGTCGGTCGGTAGCGGTTGGCTCACTGCCTCCTCCGTGCCCCATGCTCCGGCGTGGCAGATGCGGCGCTGGCCGTCGGCTGAGGTCACCCCCAGGGTCTCTGTCATCATGCCCATGCAGGCAAGTCCGCAACGGGTGCCGTCTACGATGTGCGACACATCGATGGCTACGGTCACTTCGCTTTCATAGCCCATTGCCTTTTGTGTCAGTGTGTTGCGTGCCATCATGAGGTGGTTGGCAGGCAGGGTGTGTAGGGTGAGGCTGCCGCGGTGTTCGCTGAGGCTCCAAGCCGTGTCATCGGGGTTGTGGTTCCACTGCCATTGAGGCGAGAGGCGTTTCGACTTGAATTCATCGCTGGTAGCCGGCAGGCGGGGTGCCGACTTGCCTGAAGGCATCTCCCACTCCTCGACAGGTTCGCCCACCCCGTTGCCATCGAGGTCGACACCTATCTGCGGCCAGCCGTCGTGCCAAACTACGGGCTGCAGGTGCACGATGCGGCCTATAGCACCCGCATGTTGGAAATGCAGGAACCACCAGCGGCCATCGGCGGCATCGACAAGTGCGCCCTGATGCGGGCCGTTGACCGCCGTCGTCCCCTGCTCGAGCACCACCCGCTTTTCGTAGGGACCGTAGATGTTTTGCGAGCGCAAGACCGTCTGCCAGCCACCTTCCACACCGCCTTCGGGTATGGAAATATAATACCATCCGTCGCGCTTCAGAAACTTGGTGCCCTCGGCCACCGGACCCTCATATACCGTCACTCCGTCGTCGAGCAATGTGCGGCCGTCGGGGCTCATCTTGTGGATGATGATGGGACCCGCTCCATGCTTGCTGCGCCCCAGGTATGCCTGTCCGTCATCGTCCCAGAAAGGGCACGGGTCTTCCCATTTCTGAACAGCTTTCACCAGGTGCAACGGGCTCCACGGACCCTCGGGCTTCTTGGCTTGGGTCATGAAAAGTCCCTCGTCGGGGGTGCAGAAGTAAATCCAGAAACGGCCGTCGTGGTAGCGTATGGCTGGAGCCCACGACCCGCCTGCATAGTGGCGGTTGGCATCCCAGCCGGGGTAGTCGAAGCGGTGGTACACCTGTGTCACTATGTTCCAGTTGACGAGGTCGGCCGACTCGAGTATCTGCATCCCGATGAAATGGAAGTCGGATGCCACCATATAGTATTTTTTACCCACACGTATGGCATCGGGGTCGGAGTAGTCGGCATTGAGAATAGGGTTGCGATACCTGCCGTTACCCTGGTCGCCCCACCGCAACTGTTGTGCAGACAGCGGTATCAACGATGTGGCAAATAGCAGAAAGGCTGCAAGGATGTTGTTGTTCATGAGTCGGTGAATGTTGTGAATAAATATTACTTGAAAGCATTTTCACTCAGTCTGTTGCCAGAGAGAGCGAGGTCGTTCATGTAGGATGGTATGGCGCGCCACATGTACTTGCCGACTGTCCCCCCCGCTCTCTCTGACAAACGTCTCTCTATTCGTAGTTGTAAAGGTTTTCTTTCTTGTGTTTGCCTATCTGTGCATTGGTTTCGGGGAAGTACTTGGCAATGAGTGCATAGAGGCGCGGGTCGTAGCGGCGCAGCTCTTCGCGTGTGTTCACGGGGTTGTGCTTGGTGTCGGGACGTGGTGTCTCGGCGTTGACGTTGAACCAGCACTGCACTCCCTCGGCCCAGTATTCGGCATATTCGCCACCGGCGTAGGTGTTTTCCCACAGTCCTTCGGCGCGTGCTTGTGCGAGCAGGTCTTGCAGTTGTCGGTTGATTGTCGGGTCAACTTGCAGTATGCCGATGAGGTGGATGGAGTGTGAGAATTCGTGGATGAGTATGTCTTCGGCGTGGTATTTGTCCCATGCGTATGCCATCACGTTTTCTTCGGCACACGATGTGATTGGCTCGCGCAGGGTGCCGCCCAGTCCGCGTGCACGCAGGTTCCAGTTGAGCGAGCGGTCGCGTGCCATGCCGGCGTGTTCGGGCACGTCGATGGTCACCTCTTTCTGTCCCATGACGACCACACGGGTGTCGACACGTGTCATGGCGTCGAGCACCTGGCGCGGCAACATGCTGGTCATGCAATAGATGGTTTTGTGTGCCTGGCGCAGGACGCTGTCGGGCACGTTGGCCGACGAGAGTATGTGGATGCCATTGCTGTCGACATGTTTCTTGTAGAACTTGGTGTCGAGTCGCAGGCGCTGGGCCAGCTGGGCCGATACGGGTTCTATCTGGCATGTTGGCACTTCGATGTTGAGTTTCTTCTCTTTGTTCAGCCGTGCGTATGCTCGGTGGTCGTCTTTTGTGTAGAGGTTGACCTTGGTGTGATAGGAGTGTAGTTGTACGTCGTCGCGTAAGAAAATGCCGATGAAATCGTGAAGTTTGGGGTCGTATCGCTTCAGGTCGGCGCGTGTGTTCACCCAGTTGTGGAGTCCGTTGGGCAGTGGTGCCTCGCCGTTCACCCCGAACCAGTCTTGCACTCCCTCGGCCCAATAGTCGGTCGGGCTGTTTGCTGCAGTCGTATGTGCCCATTTGCCCGATGAAATGGCAGCATTATAAAGATCTGTCAGCTGCTGCATGGCATTGTTTTGTGTGGTTGTGACTCCGAGTGCGAGTATGCTTTTTGCCATGGCAGATATGAGTTGGTCTTCGGCATAGTTGGGGTCGATTTGGTAGGCGAGTACGTTTTCTTCGGCACACAGAGTTATTGGTAGCGACTTTGTGGCTCCCATACTGCGCACGTGGATGTCACACCAGGGCTCGATGCCGGGGTATGTATTGTATTCGGGCAGTTGGGTGATACCTTCATACCTGCCCATTGCCACGATGTGCATGTTCTGTCGGAGCAACTCCTGCCGCACGTCGGGGCGTAGAGCAGACATGATGTCTTCGACCTGGGTGCATATCTGTGTGAGGCAGCTGTCGGGGCAGCGGTCGGACGAGACGATGGTGATGCCGGCGGCCTGGGTGCGCTGGGTGTAGTAGGGTGGTATGTTTTGTGCTTTTATAGTTGCTATGTTAATGGTCAGTAATGCTATTGCTGAAAGGAGGATTTGTGGTATCTTGTTCATGTTTTCGTCGGTATGGTTAGAAAATACACCAGCCTCCCGCTTCTTGGGTGGTTGGCTGGTGTATGTGTTTAGATTATTTCATGTATGTGTAGCGGTAGTCGGTTGGGCTTACGAGTGTCTCTTTGATTACTCGTGGTAGGACCCAACGTATGAGGTTGAATTCGCCTCCTGCCTTGTCGTTGGTGCCCGATGCTCGGCTTCCGCCGAATGGTTGCATACCTACGACGGCTCCTGTGGGGCGGTCGTTGACGTAGAAGTTGCCGGCTGTGTAGCACAGTGCGTCGGCTATCTTCTCTACGGCCAGGCGGTCTTGTCCGAATACTGAGCCGGTGAGGCCGTAAGGTGATGTTGTGTCGCAGAGTGCTACTGCCTCGTCGACCTTGTCGTCGTCGTATGGATAGACGGTGAGCACAGGGCCGAAGATTTCTTCTTCCATCGACTTGAAGTGTGGGTTGGTGGTTTCGATGACTGTCGGCTGGACGAAGTATCCCACGCTCTTGTCGTAGCCGCCGCCCATGACGATCTTGGCGTCGGTTGATGCTTTGGCATATTCGATGTAGCTTGCGATGTTGTCGAACGATGCTTCGTCGATGACGGCGTTGATGTAGTTGGTGGCGTCCATCACGTCGCCCATCTTCACTTCGCCTGCAAATTTCTTCATCTTCTCGAGCACAGCGGGCCAGAGGCTCTTCGGTATGTACATGCGGCTTGCAGCCGAGCACTTCTGTCCCTGGTATTCGTAAGCTCCGGTGAATGCGGCGTGTGCCACTGCATCGACGTTGGCCGATGGGTGTACGAAGATGTAGTCTTTGCCGCCGGTCTCGCCCACGAGTCGTGGGTAGCTCACGTAGTTTGCGATGTTTTCGCCTACCGAGCGCCAGAGGGTCTGGAATGTGGAGGTCGAACCGGTGAAGTGTATGCCGGCGAGGTGTTTGCTTGCGCAGCATATACGGCCTATCTCGCTACCGCGGCTTGGCACGAAGTTGACAACTCCGTCGGGCACTCCGGCTTCTTTGAAGAGTTGCATGAGGTAGTAGTTCGACAGTATTGCGGTCGACGATGGTTTCCAGATGGTGGTGTTGCCCAGCAGCACTGGTGTCATGTTGAGGTTGCAGGCAATCGACGAGAAGTTGAACGGTGTGACAGCGAGCACGAATCCTTCGAGCGGACGGTATTCGGTGTTGTTGATGTTGCCGCTTCCGTCTTTGGGTTGTATGCCGTAGAGCTTTGATGCGTAGTGCACGTTGTAGCGGAAGAAGTCGATGGTCTCGCAAGCTGAGTCGATTTCTGCCTGGTAGATGTTCTTGCTCTGACCGAGCATGGTGGCTGCGTTGAGTATTGGGCGGTACTTGGTGGCGAGCAGTTCGGCACATTTCATCACTATCGATGCACGCACCGTCCAGTCGGTCTCGGCCCATTGCTTGTGGGCAGCCATGGCAGCGTCGATGGCCATCTTAATCTCCTTCTCGCCGGCCTTGTGGTAGCGTGCCAGTACGTGATGATGGTCGTGCGGACACACGATTTCGGCTGTGTTGCCTGTGCGTATCTCCTTGCCGCCAATGATGATTGGGATATCCACGATGGTTTCGTGCTGACGTTTCAACTCTGCATCCAGTGCGATGCGCTCGGGGCTACCAGCAAGGTAAGCCTTCACCGGTTCGTTCTGCGGAACCGGAAATGTAACGATTGAATTCTTCATAGTTATATATATATAATAATGTGTATATACGTGTGGATTCGATATTGCTGCAAATTTACGAAATAAATGTGATTCGCTGTTCATGTTTTACGAAAAAAATGCTTCATGCCGCCATTTTTTGTGTACACAACGATTTAATGAATGATGAACTGTGTATAATGTATCATGAATAAAGCATAGCCGCCCTCCACCCATGCGATAGCGATGTGTCAGCAATTCATTATGCACTGAAAAAAACGAGGATATCCTCGCGGCCCTGTGAGGATATCGTCAACGGCCTGTGAGGATATCCTCTACAAGGCACGATGACACTGGTGCCTGCAGTCAACATTGCCCGACGATGGCAAAAACCAACCGTTGTGCTCCTTTTTTACACACTCAAAAGTGAAATATTTTAACCTTTTTTTATCTTGTAACTAAAAAAACGCTATATTTGCAACATAAAACCACCAAAAAATTATTACCCAACTATGACAACCGAATACCTATATCTCAATTCGCGCGACGAGTTGCTGCGACTCGACATCTCTCAAATCGTCTATTTCCAAGCAGATGGCAACTACACCAACATCATCCTGGCCAACAAGCTGAAGTGTGTGGTGTGTATGAACCTCTCGCAGATGCAGAACATGCTGTCTGCCCAACTCAAAGAGAAAGCGAGCAACTTTGCCCGCATAGGCAAGAGCTACATCATCAACATGAACTACATCTGTGCCATACAGATACTGAAGCAAAGCCTCATACTGAGCGACCAGCGCACATTTGCTTTCAGCCTTGCCATATCGAAAGAGGCACTCAAGACCCTGCGCAGCATACTCATCAAGAAATAACCCCGCAAACACATCGACAAGAACCATGATAGAAGCAATCATCGGCCGAGAACACGGCACCAACCGCCTGGTCATGACCATGGCAGGCAAAGTAATACCCCTCAGCCCATCGGGCATAGTTCCAAACACCGTGAGCAGCAAACACTGCCAACTCAGGGTAGACGGCGGACAGTGGACACTGACCAACATCAAGTCGGCACTCTATACCTACGTCGACGGCATACAGATAGAAAGCAAGCGCATACAACCCACCTGCCACGTAGAACTGGGCGTAGACCACTTTGCTGTCGACATGAGCAAGGTGCGCCAGGCAATAGACCAGGCAGCACCACCCACATACTCCATACGACCGCTGAAACGAGTATGGGAAAACTACCACAACACACAAATCAGGATGCAACTCGACGAGAAGAAGAAAAACGTCAACCGCATGCTCACTGGCGTTCTTTCACCAATCAGTATGATACTCTTCATCCTGCCTTATGTCATGAAAGTAGAAATGCCCGAATGGGTCAATGTCCTGCGACTCGTCATCGCATCGCTCATGGCACTCATGTCGCTATACTTCTTCATCCAGAGCCGACGCGGATTGAAGGACGACATCATACTGCGTATGGACCGCCTCAACGAAGACTTCCGCAGCAAATACCGATGCCCCAACCCCAACTGCAAACACTTCTTCGGCAACCAGCCCTACGACATAATCGAAGAGATGCCACAATGCCCATACTGCAAGTGCCAATTCGAGAAATAGACATTTCATACACTAAACCCTATACTTCGTCCATTAAGGACCAAAACGTTTGGACGCGTCGGGAAAACAACCTAACTTTGCAGCGTCAAAACAAACAACCAACAACAAAAAACTAAAGAATTATGAATACTCAAGCAAACCAGAACGAAGAGAACATGAAGCAGGAAACTGCCGAGACAAAACGTAACGAAAGCCAATCATCCTCAATGGCATCGGGCGGAGCAAGCATCGCAGCCGGAGCCGTAGTAGGAGTAGTAGCCGGAACCGTATTGGCAACACCCGCCGAGGCTGCCGAGATGGAACACGACACACAACACGAACCGATGGTCACACCAATCGAACACCCATCAGTACACGTCAACCCAATACCAACACCCGAGCCCGAACCCACCCCAGAGCCCGATCCCACCCCCGAGCCCGAACCCACCCCCGAGCCCGATCCAGAACCCGAGCCATGCCCATGTCCCAACCCCAACGAAATGAACGTCATAGGCTATGAAGTGGTGCAAGACGAAGACGGCTCAGAGGCAGCCATCGCCACACTCGAACACAACGGACAAATAATCTACATAGCCGATACCGACAACGACGGATACGCCAACCTCATGGCATCCGACGTCAACGAAAACGGACACTTCGACCAAGGCGAAGCAATCGACATAACCGAAGACCAGATGGCCATGGCACCGCTGCAGCAAGCCTACGAAGAAGGCCTGATCGCACAACAAGAGATAGACAACGGACCCGACTACATCAACGACGGAAACGTAGACGACTACATGGCATAAAACAGTAAACACATACACAAAACTGCAAACCACATACCAAAACCTGCTATGAAGCAAAACGTGAAAACAAAAATAGTGCTCGCACTGCTTGCCGTCATCATGCCCGCCGCAACATGGGCCCATGACTTCTCGGTCACACTTGGAGGCAACACCATGTACTTCAAGATAACCGACCACCAGGCACACACCGCATGCCTCACCTACCGAGGCAACATAGCCGACCACCACGTCAACCCCTGCAAAGGAACCATCAAGATACCAGCCACGGTGCGTCATGGCGATGCAGTATACACCATCAACGCCATAGGCCCCAAAGCACTGGCAGGAGCCGAAGGACTCGACACCATCATCATGCCGGCAACCATAAGCCAAGTGGGCGATTTCGCATTCGAAGGATGCACACAACTCACCCACATAGTCATGCCAGAAGGCCAACCAACATTCGGACAAGGCACATTCTTCCGCTGCACGGCAATCAGCTCAGTGGAATTCGGCGACGAGTGGAAAGAGATAAACTTCACCATGTTCAGATGGACCGACAGCCTGCACATTGTGAACATACCATCCAAGGTAGAACGCATGCAAGGCCTGAAGACCCTGCGAGGCCTCACAACCATCAACGTGGCAGGAACCAACACCAACTACAAGTCGGCCGACGGAGTGCTCTATTCATCCACCGCACCCACACTGCTATGCGTGCCACGAGCCTACAAAGGCAGCCTCAACGTAGCCGAAGGCACCACCACGATACTCTGGGGAAGCATGATAGACTGTACACTCATCACCGACATCGTCCTGCCAGCATCAGTGCAGAAACTCTCGTTCCGCGAGTTCAGCCGCATGGAACGGCTGCAGACACTCACCATCAAGGCCGAGACACCAATACACACCGCCAACTACGAAGGACGCGACACCACCGCACTGGCAGTGGCAAACCCACAACTCACACTCATGGTACCGGCACCGGCAGTCAAGGCATACAAGAAAGCACTATGCGCAGTGCAGGGCGAATACTACGACATAGTGACCAACCGCCCCGAGACAACACTTCTGCAAGACGCCGCCAAACCCTACACATTCGAGAAACAACAAATGCTGCAACCGGCACAAATCAAAAAAACAGTGAACAAATGAAGACAATCATAACCACAATCCTACTGCTCGCGTCGTGTCTCAGCCTCGCAGCACAAGACCCCGAACCCAAAGACGCACAGCAGCAACCAGTAGGCCTCGACTCCATGCGCTACACACTCAAACAACGCGAACTCATACAACGTCGCACCACACTCGAACAACGCATCCGACAGGAAGACGAACGCAGGGGGAACACCATACCAGGAGCCACACCGACAGAACAGGAAGCCGCCAACATGGCACAAGACTCCATCTGCCTCGCCCTGCGCTCCGAGTTAGTTGACGTCAACCTCGCTATCGAAGAACTCACCGCACAAGGCATCACCACAACCACGTCAACTCCCGCCATGCCCGATGCCAGCACCATCACCCTGCCAGCACAACCAACCACAAACACCCGTCCCACCCTGCGCGACATAATCGACAGTGTTCGAAAATAACAAATATACCACCAGCCCCATCATGAAATCATTATCCCGCCAAACCACGCTATTCATTATTAATTATTCATTAAATTAACCATGCAACTACAATCAGGCACCACCCTATGCAGCGGTAAATACAAGATAGAACGTGTGCTGGGACAAGGCGGTTTCGGTATCACGTATCTGGCAGTTCAGACAGGACTGAACCGACTGGTGGCTGTGAAGGAGTTCTTCATGAAAGACCTCTGCAACCGCGATGCTCAGACCTGCCATGTATCGGTGCCATCGATAGGCAGCCGCGAACTGGTGGAGCGATTCCGCCAGAAGTTCCTGAAGGAAGCGCAGACCATAGCGGCATTCGACCACCCCAACATAGTGCGCATTCACGACATATTCGAAGAAAACGGCACGGCATACTATGTGATGGAAAACATCGATGGCGGGGCGCTGAGCGACCAACATCTGCCGATGAGTGAATCCGTTGCGGTTGACTACATACGACAGGTAGGCAAAGCATTGGCATATATCCATTCACAAAATGTGCTCCACCTCGACGTAAAGCCATCCAACATACTGTTGCGATGCAACGGCGATGCGGTACTCATCGACTTCGGAATCAGCAAGCGATATGATGACGGTGGTAGTCAGACCAGCTCCACGCCAGCTGGAATCAGCAAAGGATATGCCCCGATTGAACAATATAATCAAGGTTTACAGACCTTTTCCCCTGCTACCGATGTGTATTCACTCGGTGCAACGCTGTATAAACTCGTCACAGGAGAGACACCGCCCGAAGCCAGCATCGTTTACGAGGACGGATTGCCAGCCAAACCAAACGGAGTCTCAGTAAGTGTATGGAAAGCAATAGAGAGTGCCATGCAGCCACGCAGGAAAGACCGCCCACAGACAGTAAGTGCATTTCTGCAGTTGCTTGACAACGAGGTTGCTCAACCAGTGAAAGAAGAAACAGTGGTGGTAGCCAAGGTGGCACAACCGGCACCAACAACACCCAAGCCTGCAGTATCAACACCCAAGCCTGCAGTATCACAGCAACCGCAACCGAAAGCCAAGAAAAGCCGCACGTGGATATGGGTTACAGCAGGTATTATTGCCGTAGCAGGCATCGTAGTTGCTACGCTGAATATCCAATCGTCCACAAACTCTCGTGACAAAATCCTTGCCAACCTCGCAGCCGATATGGTATATGTAGAGGGTGGAACATTTACCATGGGAGCAACATCAGAGCAGGGAGATGATGCATACGATAACGAAAAGCCTGCCCACCAAGTCACCCTGTCATCTTTCTACATCTGCATACACGAAGTGACTCAAGAGGAATGGGAAGCTGTGATGGGCAGCAATCCGTTGAATTGGAAGGGCAAGCGCCGTCCGGTTGAAAACGTATCATGGGAGGATTGCCAGACATTTATCAGCAAGCTGAACTCCATCACTGGCAAGACCTACCGTCTGCCCACCGAAGCTGAGTGGGAGTATGCAGCCCGCGGCGGCAACCGTTCCAATGGCTATAAATACAGTGGCAGCAACACTCTCGACGATGTTGCATGGTATAGAGACAACAGCGGCAAAAAAACTCACGAATGGATGACTAAATGGCCTAACGAACTCGGCCTCTACGACATGAGCGGCAATGTGTGGGAATGGTGCAGCGACTGGTATGATGGCGAATACTATGCTATTTCTCCAAGCAACAACCCCAAAGGCCCATCATCGGGTTCCGACCGCGTGCTTCGTGGTGGTGGCTGGTTCGATATCCCGGGGTCCTGCTGCGTATCGTTCCGCAGCTGGTTCGGACCGTCGAGCCGCGACGACAACATCGGCTTCCGCCTCGTCCTCTGAGGTAGAATCCTAAACAAAATAAGCGAAACGACCAAGAAAGCAGGGCAAAGGAAAAAGCCATGCTTCGGGTCGTGAGCAAAGAAAGAAACCGGCAAAGCCGGTCGAAAAAAACAGAAATGCAGCTCAGTCGTCGAATTATTCCCACTAATTCTTTGTGAACTCACATATTATATGTATCTTTGCAGACAAAACGTCGATTCGCAATTCGCAAATCGCAAATTCATGTACTTATGACCAAGAAACACAACGGAATGAGACCACAAGATGTGGTGATACTACTGAAGAAGTTAACCACATCGGGAAAGTGTCTGATGAATAAAGACATCGCGGCTTCGCTACTCATCAGCCCGTCGGAAGTATCGGATGCAATGGAGCGTTGCCGAATTGCAGGATTGGTTGACAACCAAAAGAGTGTGGTCAACACGCTTGCTCTGCAAGATTTCCTTGTCTCGGGACTCAGATATGTATTCCCTGTGCAGCCTGGCGCAATTGTGCGAGGCATGCCTACCGCTGTTTCTGCATCGCCAATCAAGGAACAGATATCGGTTGGAAACGAGAATTTTGTATGGCCATACAAGAATGGGACCATGAGAGGACAGGCAATACTGCCACTATATGCCACCGTGCCCGAAGCTGCAAGCAATGACGACGAGCTATACCGCCTGCTGGTAGTGGCAGAAACACTGCGCATGGGACGGACGCGCGAACGCACCATAGCAATCGAAGAACTGAGAAAAGCATGCGAAGCATATGGAGCAGAACAACATTGAACGGCTACAATCTATAGCAGATGGCATGAACGAACTCAACGAACGAGTGACATACGTTGGCGGTGCTGTATCTGAGTTGTATGTCGATGATTCGGCTGCTGCCGATTCACGCCCTACAAACGATGTAGTTTGTGTTGTCGAACTGATGTCGTATCCCGAATATGTTGCTTTTACGGATCTTTTACATCAGAAACAATTTACAGAGGATAATAATCAGGGTGCGCCGATATGCAGGTGGCTTTTCAAAGGCGAAGAAGTGGACATAATGCCCACCGACGAAAAAATTCTGGGATTCACCAACCGCTGGTACAAACCCGGAGTAAAAGAAAGAATAGAACACCTGTTGCCAAACGGACGTACAATATATATAATGCCTTTGTTATACTTTATTGCTTCAAAACTGGAAGCCATCAATTCGCGAGGAGGAAACGACCTACGCATGTCGTCCGACTTCGAAGATGTGATTTATGTCATGAACTATTGCTCTTACATCATACAACGTTTTCAAGCGGAAACCAACACCGAATTGAAGCAATATCTGAGTAAAGAATGTAATAAATTGTTGAAGCGGAATAATATCAGAGAGGAAATAGAATGTGCACTACCAATGGGAGAGACAGAACGAACAGATATGATTTTAGAAATACTAACACAAATAGCTAATCATTAATATATGCAACTACAACCAGGCACCACCCTGCAAGGTGATAAATACAGGTGTTTTCATGCATCTTACAATAAAACAATAACACATGTACGAAGATAAGGACTTCCTGCGTCAGGACAACAACTACCGCACCTTGAAGGCATTCAAGAAGGCGGAGTGCATATACGATGTAACCTTTTATTTCGCACACCAGTTTCTGAAGCCTGGCGACCGAACCATCGACCAGATGATTCAAGCAGCACGTTCGGGAAAGCAAAACCTGGCCGAAGGAAACATCGACGGAATCACATCGCGCGAGATGGAGCTGAAACTGACCAACGTGAACCGAGCATCGCTACACGAACTGCTCCTCGACTACGAAGACTACCTTCGTGTGCGCGGACTGGAACAATGGGCATACAACGACCCTCGATGCATACAAACCCGAGCATTCTGCAAAGCACATCTCGACTCAGCCATATACCGAGAGAAGATCAAAGACCGCACCGACGAGACCATAGCCAACATAGCCATAACCCTTATCCACCAGTGCGACGTGCTGATTCGCGGCCTCATCGAATGGAAAAAACGCGACTTCAAAGAGCATGGTGGAATAAAAGAGGAGATGTACAGAGCCCGCAAAGAGTGGATGCGCCGGAATGGGAATTAATGGGATTGATGGGACGGAATTAATGGGATTGATGGGGTTTATGGGGTTAATGGGGTTAATGGGCGGAATGCCATTGCTGCCCATAAGACCCATAAACCCCATAAGACCCATAAGACCCACTAACCCCATAAGACCCATTAACCCCATAAACCCCATAAATCCCATTTCATACATTAAACCCCATATTTCGTGTAACGAAGCAAAAAACATTTGGTGGGGAGGTAAATAGTCCTTAACTTTGCAGCGGAAATCAGAAACAAAGCTGATTCGAACAAAAAACAAAAGGACAAGAAACGACTAAGAAACAAACAATAAATAAACAAACAATAAATAAACAAACAACTAAAACAGAAAAATTATGAACTACTCAGAAGAAACAATCGTGAACCGCCCTGAATTGGACGACGAGAAGACACAGGTGGACAACACAACCGCAAGTGAACAGCCGGCAGCAGATGCAGAACAACCAGCAAAGAAGAAGGCCGACATGGTAAAAAACATTGGGCTTGGCACCGCAGCAGCAGTGGCAGGTGGTGTGATCGGACTGCTTTTCACCAGTGGCACCATACCAACCCCTGAAGAGACCGACAATACAAACGAAGGTGCATCGAGCGATGGACTGACCACCCCGGTCGTGACCGACGGCACCCTGGCAATAGCTCACGGAGTGAGCGACGACATGTCGTTTGGCGAAGCATTTGCTGCTGCTCATGAAGAAGTGGGTCCTGGTGGTGTTTTCGAGTGGCATGGCGAACTGTATGGCACATATACGGCTCAAGAGTGGAACAGCCTGTCGGCCGCAGAGAAAGAAGACTATAACAGCCACTTGCGCGTGGTACGCACCCCACACTATGAGGCAAACGTAACACATCACACATCGGCCTCTTCGGCTCCACATGAAGACTATGCCCAGCATGAAGAGCAACACGCTGAACACCACGAAGACGTGGCACAGCACACCAGTCACTCAGACGATGAATACACAGACGACAATGATGAAGGACATGTGGTACAAACCACTGTTGTGGAAGACGAAAGTGGAGTAGAAGTGCTTGGTGTGGAACACATAACGATGGATGACGGCAGCGAAGTGGCATTGGGCGGAGCCGTAATCGACGGAACCGTGGTTGCCGTGATGGACGTAGACATGGATGGTGAAGCAGACCTCCTGGCAGCCGACTTCAATGAGAACGGACATTTCGATGATGACGAATGGCACGACGTGCGCGACGAACACTTCGCAATGTCGGATTTCGAGACTGAGCAAGGGCATTCATATGACACAACCGACGATGGCATAGACTATCTGGCAGATGTCTAATATAGATTTGTTTAGTGATAGTCATTGCAAAAGCCATTAAACGAACAGAAAAAAGAATGAACAGAGTAATAAATAGAATAGCCACGCTTGCCGTCGTCTGCATGATGTGCAGCGTGGCTTGTGCCAAGACCTACGTAGTCTCAGTAGGTGTGAAAAACTACAAAAACCCTGAACTCAACACTTTGCATCTCCCTGTAAAAGATGCCCAGGCTGTGAGATATGTGTATGATAAACACGGCGATTCTGAAGTTATATTCCTTTCGGATGCCAATGCAACACGAGATAATATATTGACGCAGATGCGCCGCCTCTATGCACGTGCCAACACAAATGACATTATACTGCTCTTCTTCAGCGGTCATGGCTATCAAGGAGGATTCTGTGTATACGACGGTAACCTGAGCTATAGCAGTGTGCGTAATGTCATGGCATCGAGCCGATGCAAGAACAAAATGATTTTTGCCGATGCTTGTTTCTCGGGACAGATGCGCCAGCAGAAAAGACAGAGCTCTGCAAACCAATCGGAGTTGAAAAACTTGAATGTATTGCTGTTCCTGTCGTCGCGTGGCGGAGAAACATCGTTTGAGGCTGCAGGAGCAGAGACCGGATATTTCACTACTGCCTTGGTGGCAGCCATCAGAGGCAAGGCAGACAAGAACCGTGACCGCACCATCACTGCTAAAGAGTTGTTCGACTATGTGTCGAGCCGTGTAAGTACCGACACACGCGGAAAGCAACACCCTGTGATGTGGGGCAAGTTCTCGAACAATATGCCTGTCATAACGTGGTAGCTCTGTTCTTAACTGAGAAGTGACGACTAGGAATAGTGTTGTAATCAGAAGTATGAAAACTAAAAAGAGAGAGAAAGCATGACAACCATTACAATAAAGTGTCCGCATTGCGGCAGTGTGCTGAAGGTGCCCAACCAACCGGGCATTGAGAAAGCCATCGTGATGTGTTCCAACTGTAAAGAGAAGAGCAAGTTTGCTGATTGTCCGAAAGTGATATTGAAGCCAAAGCAGACCGACAGCGATGCAACCCAATATGGTCCGAACGCCTTTAAGTCGGGCGACGATGACCACACCGTAACCCCCGCCGATTTGAACCGCGCCTCAAACCAGCCGATTGGAAAGCTGGTGCTTATAAGCTCTGGCGCTGCGTTCCAATTGAAGATGGGCAACAACACCATTGGCCGACAAGCAAGCAACTCAACAGCCTCAATTCAAATTCCCGATATCACGCAGAAACGTCAGATGAGCAGGCAACATGCAATCATCGACGTGGTGTGTATGGCTGATGGCAACATACGCCATACACTGCGCAACTGGAAAAACAAAAACCGCACGCTTGTGGGAGGTACGGAGGTGACTGAAGCCGACCGCATCGTGCTGATTAATGGTCAGCTCATCCGAATGGGCGATATTGACATGAGGTTTACTGTTTAGATGGAGTTTTTATTATAATAAGAAAATTCGTAATGTAATATGATGAAGTTTAAAATCAAAGCCTTGTCCATATACGAAAAGGGAAATTATCGTGACGGACAAGAAGATTACATATTCCCAAGTCATGACACGGCAGGTCCGGACGACCGCCTTTTCATGGTATGTGATGGAATGGGTGGACACGAAGCCGGCGAAGTGGCAAGTAAGGCTGTCTGCGAAACTATGAGCGAGAGCATACTGAGTGTGGCATCCGATCCTTCCACTACATTTACTGAAAAGATGTTGAACCAGGCACTGTCATTAGCTTTTGACCAACTCGATGCACGCGACCCACATCCCGAGTCGGAGAAGAAGATGGGAACAACGATGACGCTGCTTAAATTCCATGCCGGAGGTGTGATGATGGCACACATAGGCGACAGCCGTATATATCAGTTCCGCCCCAATGAAGAAGGAAAGCTGCAAATAGTGTTCAGAACCGAGGATCACTCGTTGGTAAACGACTTGTTGAAGGTGGGTGAACTGACCCCCGAGGAAGCTAAGAACTTCCCACGCAAGAACGTAATAACCAGAGCTATGCAGGCCAATATGGAGCGCAGGCCTCATGCAGATATAAAGGTCACGACCGATGTTTGTGCAGGCGACTATTTCTTTTTGTGTTCAGACGGAATGCTTGAGAATGCAACCGACGAAAATCTGGAATACATGATTGGGCGCAACGACCTGAGTGACGAGGACAAGGTGATGATGTTGAAGGGAAACAGCGAGGATAATCATGACAACCATTCGGCATATCTCGTTCATGTTCTTGATGTGGAGCAAGATAGTCAGAGTGAGCCATTGGTGGTGGTTGCCGATGGTCCGGAGGGGCCGAAAGCCGGTGCCCCTGTCAGCAAGCCGACTGCTCCTGTGGTGAAGCCGGCATCTGCGCCATCTGTGACTCCCGAGGTGGTGTCACGCCCCGTGTCACAGCCGGTTGCTACATCAAAACCGGAGAAGCGCAACTATCTGCTCTATGCACTTGCTGCCATAGCTGCTGCGGCAATATGCATCTGGCTTATTGGTAAACTTCAAAACAGTGATGACAGCCAAGTGAAGCCCAAGCCAGATATCGAACAGAAGGTGGAAGAGCAAGTTCCTGCAAAGCCCGTCGTGCCTCAGAAACCTACAGAGCACAAGCAGCAACCTGCAACAGAACGTATTGAAGCAGTGCCTGTAGGAGCAGAAAATGCACAGCCTTCAAGACCTTCGTCGTTATCAACCAAGGTGAACGACATCAAAGAGCGTGAGAATAGTTCGGAGCATGTACAGAAACCCGATGGCAAACCAGAAAATAATCATGCAGGTAAGGTGACGGAAGCAACGTCGCAAGATACCAAAACAGAAACAGAGGTTCAGCAGGCAGAGGCACAATCTGACCAGACACCTGCTTCGTCTGACGAAAGTTCTTTGCCGGAAAAGGTAAAGGATAAGATTAAGGAAAGACAGGAAGGACAATAACTTCAGCTTCCTCCTAACCTCCTTCCCCCCTCCGAAAAAAGCAAAGGGGAGTGATACCACCTGGATGGCCTCTCACTCCCTCTCCTTCCTCCCTCCTCTCAGCTCTGGGTGAGCAGGGATTGGACTTTTGGGGAACGAATCGACGGATGGAATAGAGGGTCTTTTGTTGAAATAAAAAGGATGCCGGTCGGTGCGCATTGTCTTGCACCGACCGGCATTAATAATTGTTTTTCTTTTTCAATCTTATGAATTAGTTCTGGCCTTGGCCGCCCTGGCGCTGACCGCCTTGACGCTGACCGCCGCCAAATCCGCCACCGAATCCGCCGCCGAATCCGCCTTGGCCGCCTTGCTGGAAGCGTTCGCGCATTTCTTTCTGCTGCTGCTCATACTTCTTCCACTGGTCTTCGGTGAGGATGGCCTTCAGGGCTTTGTTCTGAGCTTCCTGACGTTCCTGCATCTGCTTCATCATGGCTTCTGGGTCCATCTGCTGTGGCTGCTGGCCGCCTTCCATCATCTTCTGCATGCGCTCCTGCTGCTCCTTCTGCTGGGCAACGAAGAGGTCTTTCACTTTCTTGTACTGTTCGTCGTTCAGACCTAAGCTCTCTTTCAGGCGATCGGCCTGGCGGGTTGCCATTTCTTCGGGGTTGAACTCACGGCGCTGACGCTGTCCTTGTTGTCCTTGTCCACCTTGTGGGGTTTGTGCCATCATGCTGAGTGACATAACCATTGCTGCAATAGCAAAAATCAGTTTTTTCATTGTCTTTCTTGTTTTAGTTGTTAATAAAGTTCTTGTTTCTAGTTTGCATCTCTTTGACCGCCGGCAAGGTCAAAAGGTTTAATTCGGGGTCTGAAAAAAAATGAGGATATCCTCGCGAGGTGTTGAGGATATCCTCGCGAGGTGTTGAGGATATCCTCGCATGGTGTTGAGGATATCCTCGCATGGTGACAGGAGATATCCTTGCATGGCATGCACCTGCCAAGGCCTGCGATGGACAGGCACCAGTTTCCACAGCTGTATGCATACGGGCGTGGAGTGGATATCCATGTAATTATATAATTACTGTATAGGTCATTATCGATGCTGTAGCTGCAGTTTTGTGCTCTGCACCATAATAATATCGGTGTTTTGCTTGTCAAATGAAAAATAATTCGTACCTTTGCAGCGGACTATAAACCTTCGTATCCATGAAATTGAGACAAGATATTATTTATGGCAGCCGTTTGGTGTTTGCTCTGATGCTTATGATTGCAGCAGGCACAAACCGCATATATGCACAAGAGGTAGTGACAGCCAACGCCGACAGCATCGAGGCAGGCCCCGCGGTTGCCGACTCTACGATATTCATACAGCGCATGTTGCAGAAGGCCAAGGTGTTCAACCTATACAACCCGCAGGAGAAGGTGTATATGCACTTCGACAACACCGGATACTTCAAGGGCGAGACGATGCGTTTCAAGGCATACGTCATCCGCTGCGACACGGAAGAACGCACCGACCTGAGCGGTGTGCTCTATGTGGAGCTGATAAACCCGTCGGGCGACGTGGTGGAACGCCGCAAGCTGAAGATAAACAACGGCGAGGCCGAGGGCGACATCAAGGTAGACAGCATCCAGTCGACCGGCTTCTATGAAGTGAGAGCATACACTCGGTGGATGACCAACTGGGGTATGCACGCATGCTTCTCGAGGGTGTTCCCCATATTCAAGGCTCCGCGCCAGCTGGGCGACTACTCACGTCAGGAACTGGACATGCACAGCTACTCGAAACGACTGCCCAACACACGTGTGGACGACGAAGGCCTGATGGTAGAGAGCTACACACGGAGGATGAACATGAAGTTCTATCCCGAAGGCGGCGACCTGGTTGAAGGCCTCAAGAGCCGCGTGGCATTCACCGCAACCGACGATGCAGGCGGATACATGACAACCGAGGGCTGGGTAGAAGACGAGAAGAAAACCAAGATATGCACGCTGAAGACCGACAGCCGCGGACGCGGCATATTTGAGTTCACACCACAAGCCGGACACACATACTCTGCAGTGGTGACCACCGACAAAGACAAAGAACGCCGGTTCCCACTGCCCACCCCGCGCCAAGACGGAGTGGTGCTGAACGTGAACATGCTGGGCGAGGTCGACATAGAAGCCACCCTGCAATGCAGCGAAGGCATGCACGGACGCCTGCTGGGATATGCACTGATGCACGGCGGAACCATCATAGGCTGTGACACCCTGACAGCCGGCAAGGAACACCACCTCGCGTTCAACCGATTCGTACAACCCGACGGTGTGAACCAACTGACCATATTCGGCACCAACGGAGAAATCCTGGCCGAACGCCTCATATTCATATACCCCAACCCAACCGACCGCGACAGCATCGCCATAAGCTCCACGACCACACAACTCGTGCCATGCGGCAAAGTAACATTCAAGATACAGACCGAACCCAACTCGTCGGTATCATTCTCAGCCATAGACGCAGCCACGATGAACAACGGAGCAGTGGGCAACATGAAGACATGGATGCTGCTCTCAAGCGAAGTGCGCGGATACATACCCAACCCCGAATACTACTTTGAAAGCGACGACGAAGAACACCGCCGCCAGGCCGACCTGCTCATGATGATTCAAGGGTGGCGACGCTATGACTTCCGCCTCATGGCAGGAGTGACCGAGATGGAAAACCGCCAACCCATAGAAGACCGCCTATACCTCTTCGGACAAGTGAAGTCGAAACTGAAACGATACTCGCCCGACGACGTGGAAATAACAGCCTACATGTACAACAAGAGCGGACAGGTGATAGACGGCACCCTGAAAACCGACAGTGTGGGCAAATATGTCTACATAGTGCCCGATGTGGAAGGCGACTGGATGCTCCAGCTCGAATCGAAGAAAAACGACGAAGCACAAAACTACTACATAGGCATAGACCGCCACTTCTCGCCCGAGAAACGCTACCTCTACGCCGACGAGACCCAACGCTTGCCACTGCTGGCAGCCAACTTCGAACCACGCGCCGCAGTGGCTGACGAAGATATCGATGACCCATCGGAATATGTGTCGATAACCCAACGCACACACCTGCTGCCCACAGTGAAAGTGCGCACCAGGAGGCTGCTGGGCGACCTGAAATCGTCTTGGTATGACGAGACCGATGCACAGCGCGAGTCAATCATACGCTACGACTGCGACGACGATGCCGACTCATACGCCGACCGCGGAGAAGAAGTGCCTTCATTCTTCAAATGGTTTGCAGAGAAAAACCCATTCTTTGAATACGAACAAGTCATATTCGACGACCCCGAACGCTCTGGCTACACACTGAGCTCAGACCGCACCACATACAACAACCGACCAATAATATGGATTATAGACAACACATTCTGGGGAATAACCGGACTGTATGACAGCCAGATAACAGCCCTGAGGCAAGACGGAATCAGCTACACCAACAACAACACCGGAAACGTGATGATTCCCGACATGCTCGACGTAGCAAAGACCGTATACATATCAGAAGACCTGCAAGCCATACGCCCATACCTCATGGCAACAGGGCTGGAATCATACAACCCCGTGGTGGTATACGTATATGAACACCCCTTGTTCTGGTTCAAGAAAAAAGGACTGAGGCGCACACACTTCGAAGGATTCAACGTGCCCACAGCATTCGAGATGGAAGACTACTCAGTGATGCCACCCACAGAAGACTTCCGACGCACACTCTACTGGGATGCCAACGTGAAGACCGACAACCGCGGACGCGCAACAGTGGAATTCTACAACAACTCATCATGCAAGTCGATGTTCATTTCGGCAGAAGGAATGACCGACGACGGACATATACTGGTGAACCAGTAATGCACGAGACAACCTGCAAAGAAGTGCCCCGTTTGGGGCGCTTCTGTGCTTAAAAGTGAAAAAAACACCTAAAAAACATTAAAAGTAGAGTGCAGACGATGGAAAGTAGAGAATTTGTTTGTACTTTTGCACGATAAATTCATACGCACCAACACGATGAATAACAAGTTTTCATACATAACCACCATGATGCTGGCCGCAACCATCGGCCTGGCAGCATCGTGTATTTCCGACGACGAAGTAGACTCAACATCCGAGTGCTTCATCAACGGATTCGCAGTAAGAGACATATCATCAACACTACACACACTGACCAGCGAAGGAATAGACAGCACATACACACTGACCATCGGCGGCAGCAGCGTGAAATTCAACATAGACCAGGTGAACGGCCACATATACTCAGTAGACTCCCTCCCCAGCTGGACCGACCTGACCCGCGTGGTGCCTTCAATCAGTTTCAGCGGAAACCTCTATGTGATGATAGACTCAGTGTATTACCCAATCACAGGCAGTGGCGACTCGCTCAACATGACACGACCAGTCGAATTCATCGTAGCATCAACCGACGGAACATCAATCAAACACTATACCGCCGAAATACTGCTTGCAACGGTGAACACCGACTCGCTGCTATGGACCAAACTGACCGGAAGCAACATGCAACTCACCGAAGTGAGCCGCATCACACCATTTGCAGGAAAAATGTATGCATTTGGATCATACGGTAACGAAGAAGCACTTTGCACATCCTCCGACGGAGAACACTGGACAACTCCACAAACACTCAGCACAGACATAGACACAAAGACTGTGTGCACACTCGGCACACAACTCTACGCCACCGACATGGACGGCAACATCAATACATCGGCCGACGGAAAAAACTGGCAAGCAAGCAACCAGACAGTAGAACACCTGCTGGGAGCCGACAACTTCTGCATCTATGCAGTGAAAGACGGCAAGATAATGGCAACCACCAACCTTGACCAATGGCACACTGCAGGGACAAAAAACCTCGAAAACCTGCCACACACCAACGTCTCGTTAGCGACATACCCCACACACACCAACCCCAACCTCATGGTAGACGTGATGGTAGGCCTGAACCCAGCACAAACCAATGCAGTGACATGGTACAAAGTGTCGGCAACCGAAGCATCGGGCAGCAACCAGCAATGGGACTATATATCCATAACCTCAGAAAACAACTATCCACTGCCAGCCATGAGCGGCCTGACCATGTGTCACTTCAACAATGCACTCTATGCCACCGGAGGCACCAACCAATACTACTACCGGTCTGATGACAACGGAATCACATGGCACCAAGTGACAAGATACCAGTTCCCACCACAAGACATGAGAGCCGGAGTGGCAGCCGCCACACTTGCATGGAACGGATATGTGTGGATGATGCAGGCAACCGACGACGGCCCGGTGAACGTGTGGCGCGGAAAACTGAACAAGTGATGCAAGCATACAACAATTTAAATATCAAAAACCAGAAATGAGAATAATAGCGCTGATACTCACCCTCCTGCCACTTGTCGGCCTGAGAGCACAAGAGCTGGAATACAAGATGGAACTGGGCGGCATGCTCGGAGCCAACTTCTATCTTGGCGACGCAAACTACTCAGCGCTCTACAAAAACACCAACGCAGCCTTCGGAGCCATGGCACGCTACAACTTCAACCCACGCATGGCAATGAAGTTCAACCTCGCTGCAACGAAAATCTCCGGCAACGCACTCGATGGCCCCACACGCTTCCCCGAAGCACCGGCAGAACAGAAATGGAAATTCTCAAACACACTGGTAGACCTGTCGTGCCAATACGAACTGCATGCATGGGCATACGGCACAGGTCAGGGTTTTAAGGGAACACGCCGCCTCACACCATACATACAGATGGGACTTGGATTCACATACGCCGGCAACACACTGACGATGAACATACCGATAGGCATCGGACTGAAATATAAACTGAAAGAAAGATGGAACTGCGGAGTAGACTGGTCCATGCGATTGAGCATGAGCGATAAACTCGACGGAATCAGCGACCCATACAACATAAAGGGCGGATTCCTGAAAAACAAAGACTCATACTCTATGACCATGTTCTATATATCCTATGACCTCTTCCCTAAATACAGAGAATGCAACAATGACTAACGAGTTAGACCGCAACCGTATACCCCGCCACGTGGCCATAATCATGGATGGAAACGGACGTTGGGCAAAAGCCCGGGGACAAGAACGCAGTGCAGGACACCAGCAAGGCGCACAGCAGATGCAAGAGATAGTGGAAGAAGCCAGCCGACTGGGTATAGAATACATCACACTCTATACCTTCTCTACCGAGAACTGGAATCGTCCGGCAGAAGAGATATCGACACTTATGTCAATACTCATGGACAACATAAAGGAAGACCTCTTCATGAAGAACAACGTAAGGTTCAAGGTGATAGGCGACAGAAAGCGCCTGCGGCAGGACGTGCAGGAGGCACTGTCAAACTTGGAACAAGTGACCAGTGGCAACACCGGTACATGCATGGTGTCAGCACTCAGCTATTCATCGAAGTGGGAAATAATGAAAGCCATAAAGGAGATAGCCGCATTGTCAGCCGACGGACAACTCGACCCCGACACTATAGATGAACACGTGTTTGAACAACACCTTGAAACTCATGACATGCCCGACCCCGAACTCCTTATCCGCACCGGAGGCGAACTGCGCCTGAGCAACTACTTGTTGTGGCAGTGTGCTTATTCAGAACTCTACTTCACAAATATATACTGGCCCGACTTTAGCATAGATGAATTCCACAAGGCTATCATAGACTACCAGGGCCGTCAACGACGCTACGGCAAGACTGGAGATCAGGTGGAGAACGAAAACAAATCGAAATAGCAAAGATGACAAATTCAACCATAAAGTTAAGAATAACCACCCTTATATGCCTTCTGATGGCAATCGGACGTGTAGCACTCATGGCGCAGGACGACAAACCTGTCATCATCTATGGACAGCCACACGACTATACCATAGGAGGTATCACGATAGAAGCTGCCAACGAAGGCACGAAGAACTACCCAGACCAGGTGCTCATCAACATATCGGGTCTGAGCGTAGGTGACTTCATACGTGTGCCGGGCGATGATATTACCAAGGCTGTGAAGAAATATTGGCAGCACGGACTGTTTACAAGCGTGAAGATTGAAGCCAGCCAGATAAAAGGCGACTCTATTTTCCTCAATATAGTGCTGGGAGTGAGGCCAAAAGTGTCGGAGGTGAACATAAACGGAGTGAAGAAGAACGAGCGCGACGACCTGGCAGCCAAAATTGGAATAGTGAAAGGTTCGCAACTCACCCCCAACATGGTAAACACTGCTACCGAAATCATACGCCGATACTTCGATGACAAAGGCTACAAGAATGCACAAGTGCAAATTGTGCAGAAAGATGATATTGCACATAACGACCAACTCATTGTCGATATCAACATTGACAAGAACGAGAAGGTGAAGGTAAACAAGATATACATTACAGGAAACGACAATATACCTCGCAGCAAGTTTATAGGCAACTTTTTCTCGGGCGGTCTGCTCAAGAAGACAAACGAACGCGGGTTCATGAGCCTGTTCAAGGCTAAGAAATTCATTGCCGAGAAGTATGAAGAAGACAAAGAGCGTGTATTGAAGAAATACAACGAGCTCGGATTCCGCGATGCATACTTTGTGGCCGACAGCGTGGTGAGTGTGGGCGAGAACCTGGTGGATGTCTATCTGCATATAGATGAGGGCGAGAGGTACTACATACGCCACATCAGCTGGATTGGCAACACAATATACAATTCAGATGTGCTGAGTCAGGCACTCGACATGCATCGTGGCGACATCTATAACCAAACCAAACTGTCAGAACGCCTGCAGGAAGACGAGCAATCGATAAGCAATGAATACTATAATCATGGATATGTATTCAGCCGCGTAGAATATGCAGAGGCCGAAGTGGATGGCGACTCTATTGACCTTGAAATCAGAATCGAAGAAGGCAAGCAGGCCACCATCAACAAGATTCAAATCTACGGAAACGACCGCGTGTATGAAGACGTAGTGCGTCGCGAGCTCAAGCTGAAGCCTGGCGACCTCTTTACTATGGACTCGTTTAAGGAAACTGCACGCGAGATTAGCCAGATGGGACACTTCGACCCCGAGGCGCTCAACCCCGGAGAGTGGATTGCTGCCAACCAAGACAATAGCACTGTAGACCTCAACATAGGCCTTACACCAAAACCGTCAGACCAGGTGGAGTTTTCGCTCGGATGGGGACAGACCGGCTTGATTGGAAAGCTTGGACTGAAGTTTGCCAACTTCTCGATGGGGAACCTCTTCGGACGTGGACGCAACCGCCGTGGAATACTGCCTCAAGGTGACGGACAACAACTTGAGATAAGCGGCTCGACAAACGGCAGCTACTATCAGTCATACAGTGTCACGTTTTCTGACAACTGGTTTGGCAAGAAACGTCCAAACATGCTTTCTGTATCTGCTTTCTACTCGAGGCAGACCGATGTGAGCAGCAACTACTATAATAGCAACTACTACAATTCATACATGTCATACCTTTATGGATATGGCAACTACAACAACTCATACTACAATAACTATTCATCTTATTACGACCCCGACAAGTACATACAGCTGTTTGGACTCACCATTGGATGGGGTAAGCGCCTGACATGGCCCGACAACAACTTCTATCTGAGGGCATATCTGTCTTACACCCGCTATATGCTGAAGGACTGGGAGTACTTCCTCATAACCAACGGAAACTGCAACAACATAAACCTCACCTTGCAGTTGGCCCGCTCATCTACAAACAGCATGATTTACCCGACACGCGGTTCGGACATCTCGTTATCGGTCAGCGCCACACCTCCATACTCGCTATGGGACGGTATAGACTACTCGGCATACCAGTCGGTGAGGGGCGATGCAAATTATCAGCGCGACTTACAGAAGAAGTATCGATGGATTGAATATCACAAGTGGAAGTTCAATTCTAAGTTCTACACGCCGCTTGGCAACTCGATGAAGTGTTTCGTCCTGATGACACGTGTCGACTTCGGATTCCTCGGACACTATAACAAGAACAAGCGCTCTCCGTTTGAGACCTTCTACGTGGGAGGCGACGGTATGTCGGGATATTCTTCGTCATACTATACCGAGACTATTGCACTGCGCGGATATGAGAATGGTGCATTCACGCCCAACGTGGGATATGAAGGCTATGCCTACTCACGTCTCGGTCTTGAACTGCGATATCCATTCCTGTTGCAGGGTCAGACTAACATCTACGGACTGGCATTTGTCGAAGGAGGTAATGCCTGGAATGACATACGTAAGTTCAACCCGTTCGACATGAAACGCTCAGCCGGAATCGGTGTCCGCCTGTTCCTTCCTATGGTGGGTATGATGGGTATTGACTATGCATACGGATTCGATAAAGTCTTCGGCTCGTCATCACCGGGTGGAGGCCATTTCCACTTTGTGCTTGGCCAGGAGTTCTAACACAAAAAGGTGTGAAGACTGAAGAATGAGGATTAGCATCCGCTATTCGTTATTAATTATAATTATTCATTAACCAAATACAGACAATGAAGAAACTAATAATCCTTACAATGTGCGTGCTGACATGCACGGCAGTCAGCGCACAAAAGTTTGCTCTCGTAGATATGGAGTATATCCTTAAGAACGTGCCCGCTTATGAACGTGCCAATGAGCAACTCAACCAGATTTCGAAGAAATGGGAAGCAGAGGTGGAGGCCATTGTTCAGGAGGTGGAAGCTATGTACAAGAAGTATCAGTCGGAAGTGGTGTTCTTGTCGGATGCCCAGAAACAAAAAGCTGAGGAAGCCATCATGGCTCGCGAGAAGGCAGCCAGCGAGTTGCGCAAGAAGTATTTTAGCAGCGAAGGCGAACTATACAAGAAACGTCAGAGCCTGATGGCGCCGATACAAGACGAAATATACAATGCTATTAAAGATATAGCCGACCAGAAAGGCTACCAACTGGTTCACGATCGTGCATCGGCAGGCAGCATCATCTACGCTTCGCCCAAAATCGATATCAGCGACGAAGTGCTGCAGAGACTGGGATATAGTTATTAAACGAGTATGAGAGACAAATAAGAATAATGGTAAATCGTAAAATATTAAAATAAGATTATGAAGAAACTAATTATCCTTGCACTCATGGCATTGCCTTTGGGTGCTATGGCGCAGAAATTTGCGCACATCGACGCTACGGCAGTATTCACTGCAATGCCTGAGACCGTAGCAGCCCAGACTGAGCTACAGACCCTGCAGACACAGTTACAGGAGGAATTCCAGCGTATGCAAGACGAATTGCGTACCAAGTATGAAGATTATCAGAAGAACGAGGCTACATTCCCCGAGCCCACAAAGCAACGCCGTCAGCAAGAGCTGCAGGACCTCAACCAGCGTATGGAGGAGTTTGCGCAGAAGAGCGAGCAGGACATGCAGACTAAGTATCAGGAGAAGGTGGCACCTATCCACGAGAAGTTGCTCAAGGCCATCGAAGAAGTTGGCAATGCAGGTGGATATGTTTATGTGATGGATGTTTCGGCCCAGGCCACTCCAATCCTCTTCTTCAACCAGACTCTCAGCACCGACATTACCGACCAGGTGAAGACAAAGCTTGGAATTAAATAAAGCTATAGAGGCTATAACTATAAAAAAAGGGGCTAAAGACGATATCTGCAGTATGTAGTATCATTGTCTTTAGCTTCTTTTTTTTTCGTTCACTGACTATTCTTCGTCAGTTCCATTTTATTTCTATCGCCAGTTCACTTTCTTTCCATCGTCAGTTCACTTTCCTCTCTTCTCTTTTCATTTCATCTCATCATCTGTTTATTCGTTGCGTCATCTGGTCGAGTTCTGCCCACACTGCATCGGCTGTGATGAGCGCATACTGCTCGTTGCGGTCCATTGTTTGCAGTTGTGCAGATGTCATGAAGTCGGCAGCTGCTATGCCGCGTGCTTCAACGTTGGTTTGCGGAATCCACACGCGTTTGTCGTTTTCGGGGGCGCATACCACGAGTGTGGGGCATCCGGCGGCCTGCATTATGTGGCGTGCACCTCCTTCGTTTCCGAAGAAGAGGGTGGCATAATGGCCCAGGGCTACGAGCTGGCGGGGCGAGCGGGCTTGCACCTCTATCTTCACCTGTGGCGGACAGCCCATGCGTGTGTAGATGCGGCGGGCGTTGGCCTCCTCGGCTCCTGGTGCGTAGTTGAATATTATCTGCCAGTGGGGGTAGTGTTTCACAAACCTCGACAGCACATCGGTCATGCGTTCTTCGGCCCACACTTTGCCTGGAAGTTTGGCGGTTACGTTGGCCAGGAGCAGGGGGCGGGTGGTGTCTATACCCATCTGGTGCAGGTAGGTGCCATACTCGCTGAGCTCTTCATTGCTTATGTGTAGGCTGAATTCCCTCACCTCCTCCAGTTTGCCTGGGGGGCATAGCGGCTGGGCAAAGCTTATGTCGTGCTCCACGATTGAGCGTTTCTGCTTGTTGCGGGCCACACGGTGGTTGAATGCCAGCCATGTGTAGGGCTTGTTCAGTCCTATGCGGTAAGGGGTGGAGGGCGAGAGCATGGCAAACAGCATGGTGTTGAAGGTGCTGCGCATGTCGATTATGGCATCGTAGTGGGTGTTGTGCACCACGTTCCACACCTTTCTTATATATATGCGCGTGTTGTGACGCTCCTCGTCGGTGAATGTGATGAGGTGGTCTATCGACGGATGCCCGTCGAACAGCGGGGCTATGCGGCTGTTGAGCACAAAATCTATGTTTGCGTCGGGAAAGTTGCGCCGCAGCGTGTTGAGCAGCGCTGTGGCAAGTATGGCATCGCCCATCTGGCGCATACGTACTACGAGTATGTTCATATTGAATGGTTGCTGAGGGGTGGTCTGCGGTTTATGCAGTGCAAAGATACGAAGAATTTGTAAAGCCTGCATCTGTTTATGCGGTTTTTTGGAATATGTAAGCAAAATAAGTGTTTACGATGATGAAAAACGACTTCTGCGCATTTGACTTTTTGCGAGGATATCCTTTCGGGCTTGCGAGGATATCCTCATCGCCCTGTGAGGATATCCTCAACGCCCTGTGAGGATATCCTCGTTGTCATGCAAGAATACTGGCGTCTTATTTCAGCGAGCCTATCACCTCCGTATTTATGGCTCTGATGGTGGCCTCGTCCATCTTCACCATGCGGCGGTCGTAGGTCATGATGCCATTCACCTCGGTCTCCACGTCTGTGGTCTGGGTGTAGACAGCAGCCGACAGTCCCTGGCGTATCAGTTCTTTCAACTTGGTGGCATAGACGACGTATTGGTCGGTCACCTCCTTCGGGCTCTTGTATTGCACATATCCCCAATTGCGGTCGGGGGCCCACAGGTGGCCTTCGGCTGCCATGCCGATGCCGCCATATTCGCCCAGCACGGTGATGCGGTTGGGGTCGCTGAGGGTGATGGCAGGGTCGGGGTAGTGGTGGATGTCGAGCATGTCGCCACAGTAGTAGTGGTTGCCTCCGCTGGCTGCATCAACCAGGCGGCTCGAGTCCAGGTGTCTCGTCCACATGGCAATCTCCTCAGTGTTGTATTGCCCCCATGCCTCGTTGAAAGGCACCCACACGGCAATGCATGGGTATGACTCGTGCTGGCGTATCAGTTCGTGCAGCTCGTGGCGGTACTGAAGGTCGCTCTCTTCAGAGCGTGACACCTCGTCGCCGTCGAAGAATTGGTCGGGTTGCCACTTGGGCGATGTCTCTCCGCCACTGGGCATGTCCTGCCATACGATAAGGCCCAGCTGGTCACAATATGTGTACCATCGGGCTGGTTCCACCTTCACGTGTTTGCGCACCATGTTAAATCCCCATTGCTTCGTCTTCTGCAAGTCGTAGAGCATCGCAGCATCGGTGGGCGCAGTGTAGAGGCCGTCGGGCCACCAGCCTTGGTCGAGCGGTCCGAACAGGAATATGGGCTTATGGTTGAGGCAGATGCGCGGTATGCCGTTCGAGTCTTGTTCCGAAGTAAACTTACGCATGGCCACATAGCTCTTCACCTCGTCAATCACGATGCCGCTCTCTCTCAGTTCCACCTTCATGCGGTAGAGGAATGGGTTGTCGGGGCTCCAGAGCTTGAAACCTTCAGGCATTTTCAATATGACGTACTGCCCGTTCTTGCTCTTCTTCGACACCACTTTGCGCTTGCCGTCGTAGATGGTGACCCACAATGCGGCATTGCTGAGTTTGAAGTGTTGGTTGCTTTCCACCATGATGGTGCCCTCGTCAATGTCAGTCGTCACGCGCAGGTCCTCCAAGTAGTTGAGGTCCACAGGCTCAATCCACACCGTCTGCCATATTCCGCTCACCGGCGTATACCATATCCCGTTGGGATTTGCCACCTGCTTGCCGCGCGGCTGACTGCCGCTGTCGGTGGGGTCCCACACACGCACCACGATGCGCTGCAAGCCCTTGCGATAGAGGTGACGCGACACGTTGACCGTCATCTCGCCATATCCACCCTCATGGCTTATCACGAGCGAATCGTTAATCCACACATCGGCCTTATAGTCAACAGCTCCCAAGTGCAGCAAAATGTCGCGGCGCTGCCACCGACGGGGCAGTTCAAACTCGCGCTCATACCACAATTCCTGCTTGGCTGTCAGGCGTTTGCCCACGCCCGAGAGCGATGACTCGATGGGGTATGGCACCAATATCTTGCCGTCGAACTGCATGGGTTCTGCCATCCCCTTATCGAGTATGGCATAATTCCACAAGCCATTCAGGCTCATCCATTCCTTGCGCTCCATCAGCGGATACGGATGTTCGCCATGCACATTCGAAGGGTCGACCTGTGCACTCCAGTCGGTGGTCAGCCATCCTGCCACCGGTTGCCACTGAGCGTATGCAAATGTACAGATGCTGCACACCAATACTCCTACTATGTTCCTCATATATAAATTGCTATTCATGGTTCCTGTCTTCTTCTGTTTTATAAAACTAATGCGTTGCAAATGTACACATTTCCCTCCGATTTACGGAGCAAAGAAATGAAAAACATACATTTGCAACGCATATTTTCATCTGTAACTGGTTGATTTGACACTTATTGAAGCAAAAGAGTGCCTTATCGGGCTATAGTGCTGTCGAACGTGAAACGCTTCAGCGTCACGTCGGGATCCTTAATCTTCACACTGAATGTCTGACCCCTCTTGAATGCAGGCAACGACAATATGCTGCTGCTCTGCTGCATGGTGAACGGAATGTCGAAGCTGAAAAGCTCCTTACCGCTCTCGTCGATGACCACAAGGGTCTTGCCTTTCGGACAAGGCAGTCCCGAGAGCACCACGGTGGGTTGTGTGTCGTCAGCATCGGCTGGGGCTGTTGCCTCGCCGCCCATCGAGCCTCCCATGCCAAACACGGTGCCGCCAGTGAGCAACATGGGCGAGAAGTCGCAGTCGAATGCCTCCTCGGGCGGCCCAGTCTGGGAGCAAGAAACAACCTTCCCACCTGTTATCGTGATGGCACCTGCACCACGCGAATTGGAGTCGATGGCGTCGTTGCCCATACTCCACACAAAGGTGCTGCCACCATTGAACACTATCTTGCCACCCGAATTCATGCCGTCATCCTGTGCTTTCACCCACAGCGTACCATCGTTCATCGTAATGCCGCGCTTGCCCTCTAAGCCTTCAGCGCCAGCCGTCTGGGTTTCGAGCCTTATGTCACCACCATTTATAGTGATGATACCCATTGCCTTCATGGCTTTCGCACTACCGTTATACTTGCGTTTACCACCGAAACCGCCACCACGCTCATCCTGCTGAATGTCGGCAAACAGCAACCGGCGTACCGAGTCGCTTATCTCGATGTTGCTTCCGCCACCCATTCCGCCAAAGCCACCAAAGCCGCCGCCTGGACCACCAAAGCCGCCGCCTGGACCACCAAAGCCGCCGCCTGGACCACCAAAGCCGCCGCCT
>JAFUSD010000138.1 GCA_017480685.1 Bacteroidaceae bacterium | reverse complement strand
GGGGGATGATCGTCAGGATTGTTGATGTCCTTACCGACCTTATAACGACGATAGGCGGAATAAACAGTCCGCCTATCACACGTGATCCGGGCGGGATTCAAACCCGCGACCTTCAGAACCGGAATCTGACGCTCTATTCAGCTAAGCTACCGGACCTTGTCAATAGCCAAACGCGTCTTGTATCGTATTTGGCAACGCGTTTGCTATTGAAATTGACAATCGTACATCGTTGTTTGTTATTCTACTCCAAGGCTCTTGAGGACATCGAGACACTTCTTCTCGGCTGCCTCACAGCAAGCTTTGTAGTCGGCTGGCGACTGCATCTTGCCTTCCACCTCGATGTAGAACTTAATCTTTGGTTCGGTACCCGATGGGCGTACACTTGCTTTGGTTCCGCTTGCAGTGAAGTATTGCAGTACGTTGCTTGTTGCGGGCTGCACCAGTTTGGTCTTGTTGCCCTTGTCGTCGGTTGCTTCGAGCACCGACCAGTCTTTCACGAGCGTCACCTTCTCGCCTGCCAGTTCGGTAGGTGGGTTCTGGCGGTAGTTCTCCATCATGGCCTTTATCTCGTCGGCACCGGTCTTGCCCGGACGCACCACGTTGACTGCCTTGTTGTACGAGAAGCCATACTCCATATATATGTCCATCAATATCTGATAGAGGCTCTTGCCTTGGTCTTTTGCCCAAGCACAGATCTCGGCCAGGAGTGAGCATGCGCTGACGGAGTCTTTGTCGCGACAGAAGTCTTCGGCCAAGAAGCCAAAGCTTTCCTCGCCACCACCTATGTATTTCTTCACGCCTTCGGAAATGAGAATTTCGCGTGCAATCCACTTGAATCCTGTGTAGCAGTCGCGCATTTCGATGCCATACTTGTCGGCCACCTTCTTCACCATTTCGGTTGTCACGATGGTCTTCACCACAAACTCGTTGCCTTTCATCAGGCCTTGGTCAACGCGGTTTTTGATGATGTAGTAGAGGAAGATGAGCATGGTCTGGTTACCGTTGATGATAGTCCATTCGCCGTTAGTGTCCTTACATGCCATTGCAATGCGGTCGGCATCGGGGTCGCTTGCCATCACGATGTCGGCATCGAGTTTCTTGGCAAGGTTGATGGCCAGTGTCATAGCCTCGGCGTTTTCGGGGTTGGGCGATACTACTGTTGGGAAGTTTCCGTCCTTCACCATTTGCTCGGGCACACAGTTTACGTTCTCGAATCCCCATGCCTTGAGGCTGCGAGGTATCATCATCATGCCTGCTCCATGAAGCGGAGTGTAGACGATGCAGAGGTCTTTCTGGCGCTCGATGGCTGCCTTGTCGATCGACAAAGTATGTACTGCATCGATATATTCCTGGTCAACTTCTTCGCCGATGATGGTGATATACTTCTTGTCGCCACCGGTCTTCACGTCTTCATAGCGAACGCGGTTCACTTCTTCGATGATGCCCTTGTCGTGAGGTGGCAGCACCTGTGCACCGTCGTCCCAGTATGCCTTGTAGCCGTTATATTCACGTGGGTTGTGGCTGGCGGTTATGTTCACACCACTTTGGCAGCCGAGGTATCGGATTGCGAATGACACTTCGGGCGTTGGGCGCATGTCGTCGAACAGATATACATATATGCCGTTTGCAGCGAATATGTCGGCCACGCGCTCGGCAAACACATCGGAGTTGTTGCGGCAGTCAACACCTACGGCGACGCTTATCTTGTCGCGGTCGGCAAAGTTCTTCTTCAGATAGTTGGCAAGGCCTTGTGTGGCTGCTCCTACAGTGTATATATTCATACGGTTTGTACCAGGGCCCATGATTCCACGAAGCCCACCTGTACCAAATTCCAAAGTCTGATAGAAACTGTCAATCAGTTGAGTCTTATCATCGTTTTCGAGCATGGCACGTACCTCAGCTTGAGTCTGAGCATCGAATACCGGATTGGTTGCCCATTCCTTTGCCACGGCTTCACATTGTTTCAATAGTTCTTGATCCATAATATTATTTACGATTTGACGATTTACGATTATTTACGATTCGACGATTTACTATTTACTATTTATTTACGATTTACGATTATTTACGATTCGACGATTATTTACGATTCGACGATTTACGATTGTGTGGTTATTTCATGCACACTTTTCGTTTCGACTGCAAAGTTAGCACAAAAGCGTGAATGCACAAAACAAATATCGACTTTTTTGTGCTTTTATGAGTTTTTTCGGACAACTTGTTGGTTTTTATCCGACATGCCGAACACCCCCTGCATCTTTTTTGATGATTAGTGCATCATGCGCATGAGTTGGCGGTCGGATGCTTGGGGGAGTCTGTTGCGCAGATGTGTCATGATTAAGTTCAACGACTCGTCGGGCGATGCATCGGTGTGACAGGCTTCGGGGCCATAGAGTCGTTCGGGCGTGGTGAGGAGGGCGAGTCCCCATCCGTATTCATGTCCGTGGCGGTCGCGAGGATACACAAAGTCCTCGGTCACGATGCGGCACGACATCTGCATGCGGGTGATGTAGGCATCAAACTTCCCTCGCATTCCCTTGCCAGTAAATCCGCATGCTGCCCGCAGGTCGCGGGTGATGAGGCTGCCATGTTCGCGCAGGGTCATGAGTATGGTTTCCTCTATCGATGCCGGCTCTATCGCGGGTGCCATGCCCCGGCGGTAGTTGCAGAAGTGTGGCCACCACTCGGTGGATATGAACCCGGCTTTCGAATCGAAGAACTTGCCATACACACAGCCTCCATCCCTCACTATCTCGCCTTTCCATTTCCACAAGGGCCAATCCCATCCGCCATCGGGAAACACCACGTAACGACATTCGTCGTCAACCAGTTCTTCGGCCGAGAAGCCACCGATGCCGCTGTTGAGCAACGGCAGGAAACCCACATCGTGTATCAGTTCCGTCAACTGCGCTGCGTTGTGAATAGAATGAGTTGATAGCATATTTATATTCATTTTTATATTCATGATCAGAGTTAAATGAAATTGTAAAAGGTCAATCGTCAATTGTCTTTATCTCCTTTAACTCCTTTAGCAAAACAACATCTGTCACGCGAAACCATCAATCAAAGAGTCGCATTCCGACAAACAGGCGCACCCTCCACTTCAGATGTTGTACCTGCACGTCGCCATGCCCGCCTATGAATGTGTTGGTATACATTGCCGACATGCCAGCAAAGCGGTTGCGCCACGAATGTACTACGGATGCGCGTCCCGTCACTATCACATCCGTGAAGTTGCCGTTCATCGTGTGTCGCTCACCATACAGCGTCATGCGGTTGTTGGCTGCCATAACAAATGTGGGAAGTACCGACACGTGGAACAGCCAGTTGTGTCGGGTCACGAAGTTATGACCATATCCGCCTCCGATGCCGAAGTTTGTTTCCCTCAAGTTTAGCAGTTGAGTGCCTCCTTGCGTATTGGCACGCGAATGTAGGTTCTGTGTCTGGAACGAAGCAGCCAGCATCCAGCTGCCTGCCGAGCGTCGCTGTATGTACGATTGTGTGAATGCCGCCGGATACGAGAACCGTCGTCCTCCAAAGGCATAATACGCGTTGATGTTGGTGGTGTACATGCTTATCATGTCGACCGCTATGTTCAGTCGTGGTCCGTTGTCCACACGTTCCCATCCCTCGAAGTTGCGTGCATGCTGATAGATGTATTCAAATCCGAAGCGGTTGCCGTAGGATGTCACATTGATTTCGTAGTCCTTATACCGTCCTATCAGCGCACCAGGATTTGGGGCAAATCCCAGCGACACCCCCATATACGTGGCTCCTACGCTCAGGGTTCCCTTGAGGTCGGAACTGATGTGCGAGGTATATCGGTGGTCGAATTTACCCACACCCCTTACCGAAGCGCCCGACACGTTGTACCTCAGCTTCAGCGTCAGCCGCTCGTCGGGACGGCAGATGTAGTTGGTGTCGACACTTGTATGTGCATAATATCGTTCCGACAGGATGCTGTCGGCCAGCAAAGCCTGTCGGTGCAGTCGTGCCGTGTCGGCTCTGATGCTCAACCCCCTTGCGATGTGTATGGTGTCGACCTGAGCTTTCACCCCCGACACCCACATACAGGCAATCGCCACAAGCGTATATATCACATTTTTTACTTAAAAAAGCATATACCATCAAATTCGGGCACAAAGGTAGTAAAAAAAGGACGAACGGAAATACGAAACACAAAAAAACACACCATACCTCAAAAATATTGCTTCAAGCCCGAAGCAATATACGCTCAGTGGCTCACGTATATTGCTTCAGGCCGTTACGTATATACGTGCAGATACTTTTTTCTCTATGCTTTTTTCTCTACACTCACTTAACCATCACCGTGACTCCGTCTTGGTGATTCACGTC
>JAFUSD010000137.1 GCA_017480685.1 Bacteroidaceae bacterium | reverse complement strand
TTTAACGATATCGTCGCGATGTTTTAACGATATCGTCGCGATGTTTTAACGATATCGTCGCGATGTTTTAACGATATCGTTGCGATGTTTTACCGATATCGTCGCGACCATGAATTGATATCCGCTTCAATGCATAAATAGGCATGAAACCGACACCTTATTATATATAAAAGCGCAAAAAGTTGGCGTTTTGTTTCGTCTGTTGACATTTATTTATTAAATTTGCGGCATGATAACCAGTATAGGCAGTCTGCTGTCGGTATGTCGACAGTTGCCATGCCAGGAATGCCTTGACGTTGACTTTAAAATATATACACTAATAAAAATCGGATTGCATTATGGAAAAAAGTTTACTCAGAAGTTTTGTCGCCACTTGCTGGCAGCCGGCATGCTTACAAGTGTCTGGCTGGTGAGTGGTGGAAATGCCAGTGCACAGCTATCGACCAACCCCGACAAGTTTCTTGGCAATATCACTACGCGTGGACAGGTGGACTATGGCAATGAGAAGTTCTATCAATTGTGGAACCAAATCACTGGCGAAAACGAGTCGAAGTGGTCGTCAATCGAGGGTTCACGCCGAGGCAGCTTCAACTGGAACGGCAGCGACAACTGCTACAACTACGCCAAGAGCCATAAATTCCCGTTTAAGTTTCATACGCTGATATGGGGTTCGCAGTATCCCGGATGGATGGATAACCTCTCGACCAGCGAACAGTATAAGGCTATAGTGGAATGGATGGATGCAATCAAGGCACACTATCCCACCATCGACCTCATCGACGTGGTGAACGAAGCTGTGTCGGGACATGCCCCGGCACCCTACAGGGCTGCACTGGGCGGCGAAGGCAAGACCGGATATGACTGGATTATCAAAGCCTTCGAGATGGCACACGAGCGATGGCCGGATGCCATACTGATATACAACGACTACAACACATTCCAGTGGCAGCGCAGTCAGTTCATCGACCTCGTACGCACACTGCGTGATGCCGGAGCACCAATCGATGCCTACGGATGTCAGAGCCATGACCTCACCGACATGAGCGAAGGCAACTTCAAGTCGGCAATGGTCGAGATACAAAACGCACTGAAGATGCCTATGTACAGCAGTGAATACGACATCGGTACGACCGACGACAACCTGCAACTACAACGCTACAAGGAACAAATACCATACATGTGGGAGGCCGACTACTGTGCAGGCATCACCCTGTGGGGATACATATACGGCGCTACGTGGACTACCGACGGAAACTCGGGCATCATACGCAACGGCCAGGACCGTCCTGCAATGCAGTGGCTGCGCGAATATATGCAGACCGAAAAGGCCAAGACGGCAAAGAGTCCGTTCCCAGGAATGAAGAAAGAAGCATCGCTCTATGTGAAACCCGCATCGCTCAGTGTGACAAAAGACGAACCGGTGAATATAACCATACGCGCACGGCTGAGGACGAAGACGATAGACCATATAGACCTATATGTAAACAACAAACTCGAAGCAACCTTCACCGAAGCACCATACGTACTGGAATATACCCCTGCCACTCTTGGCAAATACAACCTGAAGGCAGTGCTCGTAGCCACCGACGGTACAGAATATGAGCGCCTTTCGGGCTTCACCGCTTACAAGCCCCGTGCACCCTACAACGGCGGAACCGACCTGCCGGGAACACTTCAGGCCGAGAACTTCGACTCGGGAGCCGACGGCATTTCATTCCACGACTCTGACACGCAGTCGCAAGGCGGCACATCATACCGCACCGACATAGGCGGAGTAGACATCGTGACATGCAGCACAGGATATGCCATAGGATATACCGTGACAGGCGAATGGCTTGAATATACCGTCAACGTGAAAGAAGCCGGCATATACAGCTACGATGCATCAGTATCGTCAGGAAGTACCACATCGTCAATCAAACTGTCGCTGGCCGACGGCGGCGAGCTGCGCGACCTCACACCCGTACTACCCGTACCATGCGTACAGGCAAACAACTGGGACACATACCGCACACTGCACGGACGTCTGGCCATGGAACTCACCGAGGGAACACACGTGATACGCCTCAACATAACAGGCGGAAACTGCAACATAGACCGTATCATATTCAGACATGTGGAAGTGGACAACGACATGCAGATATCACTCACATCAGACCCTGCACCTTCGACCGTGAACACAACCACGCTCATGAAGGCAACAGCATCGTCGACAACCAGCACAATTGCGAACGTGAAATTCTATCTCAACAATGTGCTGCAGCGCACAGTGACCCAAGAACCATACCAATACGCCTACCGCCCGACAGAAAAGGGAACATATAGCTTCTTTGCCATTGCAACCGATGCCGAAGGACGCCAGTCGAAGATTGCAAACTACGCAATGGTGGTGAACAACCAACGCATACCACACAAGGGCGTGATAGAAGTGCCTGGTAGCTTCGAGGCCGAAGACTTCGACCGCGGCGGCGAAGGACTCACCTTCCACGACTCTGACTCTAAAGACGAAGAAGGCACAGGATACCGCAACGACAACGAAGGCTTAGACATCGTCAAGTCAGGAAGCGGATACGTAATAGGATACACCGCAGCAGGCGAGTGGATGGAATATACCATCAACGTCACACAAGGCGGACGCTACTCGTTCGAGGCAACAGTGTCGTCGGGCGTAACCGGCTCGGGATTCACCATCGCACTGGCCGACAACGGAACCGTTTTGGCACTGGCACGTGTGACTGTGCCGCAGACAGGAAGCAACACATGGGACAACTACCGCATTGTGAAGGGAGTATTCTCACGCGAGTTGGAACCAGGACAACACATATTGCGTTTCACAATTAACGGTGCCAACTGCAACATCGACAAAATCAACCTTATTTGCACAACACCTACTGCCATCAACTCAGTTGTAAGCGACAGCAACCACCACACACATGCCACATACAACATCATGGGTGTGAAAGTGGACGGCACATATCGCGGCATAACCATTCAAAATGGCAAAAAAGTACTTGTGAAGTAAAGTCGGAAATAGCAAACACAAGGAGCGAACCCAAATCAGGGTCCGCTCCTTCTTTTTTTCTCTTATCAGACCATCAACACCCAGCAGCCCTTACGTCGGCTTTCATACTCTTCACAGTACACATATCCCGCTTCCATAAGCTTCGCAGTATGGGCGCCCGGTTTCCATACGTCCACAGTACACATATCCCGCTTCCATAAGCTTCGCAGTATGGGCGCCTGGTTTCCATACGTCCACAGTACACATATCCCGCTTCCATAAGCGTCTCAGTATGGGTGCCCGGTTTCCATACGTCTCACAGTACACATATCCCGCTTCCATGGGTTTCCCGATACATAATCCTGCTATTATTGGCGATTCTTTATCCCAAACAAAAGTTGTTTTCATAATAACGCAAGTGAACTATTTGGATAAAAAAGAGTGGATTGGAACTTATCCAACCCACTCTTTATTGATGTTTTGCTCAACTTATAGCAGTATAAGCCGAATGTTATGCTGTCTTATTCTCTTGGCTTGGTTGCAGAGTATACGATTTTGAGGGCGTATCCTTTACGCAACATTTGCTTCACGTCGGTGATGGTTCCCATCGGCGATTCGTGGTCGGCTTTGATTGAAACAGTATAGAAAGGCTTGTCTACTTCAGCCAACTTGTTGCGGTCGTCCATTACGAAGTCGTAGACCTCGCCTGCTTCTGCAAATTTGTCGTTGAGCTGAATCTTGGTTGAGTTGCCATATTGTGCACGGTATTGTTCCTGCGGGCGTCCGATGTAGATGAACGATGTGCATGACTTGCGTGCCAGCTTCTCAAGCTGTGTACCGGCAGGACGGTCGAACTTTACCATGAGTGTCACTTCTCGCATTGATGTCACCATCATGAAGAAGAAGAGTACGGAGAATATCAAGTCAGGTAGTGACGAGGTATTCAGTTCTGGCATTTCCTTCTTTCCTTTATTAAATCTACTCATAGTTATTGTCCCTTTCCGTATTGTTTTGGTTCTGCCTCAGAGATTTTCTGAGGATAGACTTCACGTATTGCTTCCTGCTCTTCCTTGGTGAGGAACTGATACTTGTAGCCGAATTTCTGCTTGGCAAGTTCGTCACGCAGTTCGTTGTAGGCTGCTACGAGTTGGTCTTGAACTTGGAAATACACTCCGTAACTTGTACCACGGTCGGTCTGCACTGAGATAACGTGGTTTTCTGTCACCATCATTGTGCCGAGCAGTTTTACTTGCTTGGGCTTGAGTTCGGGCAGGTGCGGATTGTTTTCCGGGTTTGCAATAAATTCTTTTGCACGAGGTTTTACGTCGCTTATATCAACGTAGTCATCGCCAATCATAAGGTAGTTGTCCTTATTGATACGGATATTGAGGATGTTGCGCTCTTTTACCTTTATCTCGTTGTTGAGTTCGTCTTCCTCTGGTGGTTTAGGCAGTGTACGTGCCAGACCCTGGTCGGTGTCCATAGAGGTGGTGACGAGGAAGAAGATGAGCAACATGAATGATATGTCCGCAGTTGAACTGGTGTTCAGACCTGGCATTTTTCTCTTTTTTCCCATAGTCACTCAGTTTTCGTGGTGGTTACTTCTTTCCTTTGATTACGATGCTGTAGATGATGGCAATGATTGCAATGATGAAGAGTATGCCGATTGATACCATTGTTGAGTCGGTGAGCACCATGTTGAACACTTCTGGCTTTGCTTCTGTGTTCCAGTCCTTACCGTTGATGAGCATCACTTCATGCTTGTTGCTGAAGCCGATGGCGGCACCGATGGCAAGGGTGATGATTGGCAGTCCCCATGTGTAGAGGTATGACTTGTTGAAGCCGTACTCTTTTACGTACATGAAGAAGCTGACGAGCATCATAACGAATGTTGCGGCGCTGAGTACCATAGACCAAATGATGAGTGCATCGGTGAACTGTGGATCGTACTGTTTGGGGTTTTCTTCCCATGGTGTGGCGAATCCCACCAGGAAGAAGAGTATGAAGATGACAACGCTGATGCCCATGAGGCTCCAGAGTGTAATCTTGGATATTTTGTCTATATTCATTGTGGTCTCCTTGTTTTTGGTTGGTTAATTAATGTTTGGGTTGCTCTAGATTGTCTAGTATTTCTAGCCTTTCTAGTATTTCTAGCCTGTTTGGTTGGGCTAGGTTTTCTATATTTTCTGGTAAACCTTATTATTTCTTAAGGTTGTACTTTGCAACGAGGTCAAGGAGAGAGATGGTTGAGTCTTCCATCTGGGCTGTGATTGACTCGATCTTGGCGAGGATGTAGTTGTAGAACACCTGCAGGATGAGTGCAACGATGATACCGAAGATTGTGGTAAGAAGTGCGACTTTCATACCTCCGGCAACGACTGTCGGGCTGATGTCACCTGCTTGCTGGATTGCGTCGAATGCCTGTACCATACCGATCACTGTACCCAAGAATCCGAGTGATGGTGCCATGGCGATGAACAGGGTGATCCATGAGCATCCCTTTTCGAGGTTTGATGCCTGAACTGCTCCGTAGGCTACTACTGCTTTTTCTACTGAGTCGGCTCCGTCTTTCAGGCGCATGAGGCCTTGGTAGCAGATTGAGGCTATTGGTCCGCGTGTGTTGCGGCACACTGTCTTTGCCTTTTCTACGTCGTCGGCGTCGAGTGCTTTTTCTACTTCAGCGAGCATTTTGTCGGTCTTTACGTCGGCCAGTGCGAGGTAGATGATACGCTCGATGCAGAATGCGAGACCGATGATGAGTGCGATGGCTACGATGGCCATGAAGCCTGCGTCACCTTCGATGAACTTGGTTTTGAGGGTTTTGTACATGCCTACTTCTTCCACTGTTGCTTCTGGGATTTCGGTTTCGGCTGCTGCCACTTCTTCCTCGGCTGCGAGTGTGTCTACTTGCTCAATGGCTGCTGTGTCTACGGCTTCTTCGTCTTGAGCTGGTTGAGCTGACATTGTCTGAGTCATTCCAAATGTGAAGACTCCCATGAGTGCAATGATTGCAAATGCTTTTTTCATTGTGTCTTTAATTTTGTTAAGATTAATACTTTTATTGATTTGTTTGTTTTTATGTTGTCGGGCGTGGGCTTGTCGTGTCGTGACTTGCGCCGTCCCGTTTGTTCTGGATTTGTTTTGGTGCGGAGAGAGCGAGATTCGAACTCGCGAACCAGTTTTGCCGGTCACACGCTTTCCAGGCGTGCCTCTTCAGCCACTCGAGCATCTCTCCTTTTTTTTATGCTGCTTTTTGCTTGTTTTGTCTTGCCTTTTGGGGGCTTTTTGTTCGCAATGCAGCTAAATCAGCAACAAAAATACGAAAAATTTTTATTATCTGAATAGAAAGAATGCATTTTTCTTTCTTTCGAGGGCGAAATTTTCTGTTTAGAGGCCGTAAATTGCAGTTAAGTGGGTCGCTATTGCTCTTATACATGCGCTTTCGTTGCGGTTGCCTCGGTGTGGTGTCGGGGCGAGGTATGGGGAGTCGGTTTCGAGCACTATTCGTGAGAGTGGTACGGCTTGGCGGAGGACTTCGGGTAGGGTTGATTTCTTGAATGTAAGGACTCCGCCTATTCCGAGTTTGAAGTTGGGGTAGCTGAGCAGTTGTAGGGCTTCGTCGGTGGTGCCGGTGAAGCAGTGGAATACTCCGCTGAGGTTGTCGGCGCGGTGGCGTTCCATGATTTCGATGAGCTGGCGGTGTGCGTTGCGGGCGTGAATCATGAGTGGCTTGTGGTATTGTATTGCCCAGCCGATTTGTTGTTCGAAGGCGTCGACTTGCTGTGTGGCGTAAGTGTCGCTCCAGTATAGGTCGAGTCCTATTTCGCCTATTGCCACGTAGCGGTCGGGGGTGTGTCTGAGGCGTTGGTGCATTTGGTCGAGCTGGTGCTGGTAGTCGTCGCCTACATCCTCGGGGTGCAGGCCTATCATGGGGTATAGGTATCCGGGGTGTTGGCTGCATATTTGTTCGATGCGGTCGAGGCTTTCGAGGTTGGTGGCGGGTATGAGTATGGTTTCTACTTGTGCGTCTTTGGCTCGCTGTATGACTGCTTCGAGGTCGTCGGCGAACTCGGGTGCATCGAGGTGTGAGTGTGTGTCGATATACATTTGTGTTATTTCTTGCGTTTGAGCAGTTGGTGGGCGATGTCGCGGAGTTGTGTTTTGCGCTCGTCGTCCACGCCTACTTGGTCGAGGCTTTTGAGTGACTGTGTAAAGATGTGTTCTATCTTTTCCTGGCATACTTGGCGTATTCCCACGTGGTCGTAGATTGCTGTGACGGCTTTGATTTTCTCGGTGGGGTCTGATTGTGTGTCGTCGAGCCATTGTTGCAGTTGTCTGCGCTCGGCGGGGCTTGCCATTTCTTGTGTCTTGAGCAGCATGAATGTCTTTTTGTTGCACAGGATGTCGCCTCCGGTGTTTTTGCCGAATGTGGCTGGGTCGCCATAGACGTCGAGCAGGTCGTCTTGGAGTTGGAAGGCCAGTCCCATTTTCTCGCCGAAGTCGTAGAGGTGGCTGGTGTCGGTGTTGGTGGCTCCTGCCAGTTGTGCTCCTATCTTGAGTGCGCATGCAAGGAGCAGTGATGTCTTGAGGCGTATCATCTCCATGTATTCGTTGGTTTTTACGTCGTTGCGTTTCTCGAATTCCATGTCGTATCTCTGCCCTTCGTAGACTCCGAGGGTGGCGTCGTTGAATGTATGCATGGCTTGCATGATGTAGGGGTTTGA
Source organism: Bacteroidaceae bacterium (assembly GCA_017480685.1). Lineage (GTDB taxonomy): Bacteria > Bacteroidota > Bacteroidia > Bacteroidales > Bacteroidaceae > Colivivens. The sequence goes on along the minus strand of JAFUSD010000137.1, from coordinate 5,831 downwards.
GGTGTCTTGTATGAAGATGCGGTATGCCATGATGAGCATTGTGTCGCCCGAGAGGATTGCGGTGTTTTCGTCCCATTTGCGGTGTACGGTCGGGTTTCCGCGTCGCATGTCGGCGCGGTCCATGAGGTCGTCGTGCAGCAGGGTGAAGTTGTGGTATGTCTCGAGTGCTATGGCTTGTGGCATGATGCAGTGGGGGTTGTCGTGGTATAGGTTGTAGGCCATGAGCATGAGTGCGGGTCTTATGCGTTTGCCACCAAGGCTGAGGACGTAACGTATTGGGGCGTATAGTCCGTCGGGGGTGGCGGGGTAGGGCATGGTGTCGATATATTGGTTTATGTCGGTTGTGAGTTGGCTGTAGTTGTACATGTGGCTTTGTGTATGCTGGTTTTGTGTGTATGTGGTGTTAAGGTTTTTTGCGAGGATATCGTCGCATGGTGTTGAGGATATCGTCGCATGGTGTTGAGGATATCGTCGCATGGTGTTGAGGATATCGTCGCAGGGCGTTGAGGATATCGTCGCATGGTGTGGCATGGTGGCTTGTCGGCCGTGGCTTGTCTGCAGGGTTGCCTTATATATTATAAATAAGGTGTGCCATCGTGTTTTGTGTGGCACACCTTATTTGTTTGTCTTATGTCTTTGTTATGTTAAGCGGAATGCTACTGGCACGGTGTACTTCACTCTTACTGGTTTTCCGCGTTGCATTCCTGGTTTCCACTTTGGCATTGCGCGCACTACGCGTAGTGCTTCTGCGTCGCATTCGGCATCGAGTGGCTTTACTACCTTGGGGTCTACTACAGAGCCGTCTCGGTTTACAACGAACTCTATGACGCATGTGCCTTGCAGACCTTCACGCTGTGCCCTGGCAGGGTATTTGATGTTTTTGCCAAGGTATTTCAGCAGTTCGGACTGGCCGCCGGGGTATTCGGGCATTTGTTCTACGATGTCGAAGATTTCATCCTCGTCGCTGGCATCGCCTGTGATTGCCGGACCGGTCATGACAGGACCTGATGCCTGTGCTACCGGACCCGATACTGCTTCGTTGATGTCTTCCGAGCTTTGGATTTCTTCTTCTTCGATTTCTTCGTCATCGTCTACGATGTCGAGGATTTCAGCCACCTGCGGAGCTTCTACTGGTGGTGGCGGAGCGGTCTGGAAAATGGGTTGTGTCACTGGCGGCACTTCTTCTTCCATCGGTGCATAGGCTGCATAGAGAACGGGGTCGGTCTCTTTGTAGTCGCGGGTGGTCCACTCAAAGGCGGCAAAAATTGCGCCAAGGGCAAAGATGTATCCGATGAGCATGCTGGTGCTCTTCTGCCCTTCGAGGTCGGCTTTCTTTGATTTCTTGATTTCCATATTTGTAGTTTTTTTTGTTATCTCTTTGTTGCGCTTGTTCGCTCTGTGTGGCAAATGTAGCACTTTTTTTTCATCCGACGTTGTTTTATTACGTTTTTTTTTGAAAAAAAATGGTTTTATGTCTTATTTGTTATCAATTCGTGGGGTTTCGTTTACAATGGAGCGTATGTGGACGTCGCGTTGCGGGAATGGGATTTCGATTCCGTTTTCGTTGAATGCGGTGTAGATTCGTTCGCGTGCCTGGGTAGAGAATCCCCACTTCTGGTCGAAGAGCACCCAGGCTGCCACGGTGAGGTCGATGCTGTTGTCGCCAAAGTTTTCTATCACCACCGTTATGTCTTTCCTGGGGTCTACGATGTCTTGCTTGGTTTTTGCATTGTAGCGGAGTGGGGTGATGGCATTTATAATAAGGTGTCGGGCCTTGGCTATGTCGGTGCCGTAGGCCACGCCGATGGGAATCTTCAACAGTATGTATCCGTGGTTTCGGGTGAGGTTCTTGAAATTCTTGTTGAAGAGCGACGAATTGAGGAACGCGATGACGCTGCCGTCGAGTGTAGTGACTTGAGTGCTTTGGTAGGTAATGCTTTCCACCTTGCCCTGTATGCCGTCGCACTCTATGTAGTCGCCCACACGCACACGGCCGCTCATGAGCGAGATGCCGTAGAAGAAGTTCTCCAACAGGTCTTTCATGGCGAAACCCATACCGGTGGCCAAACCTGCCATGACGACCGATATGCCGGTCTGGGGCACTTTCAGGATGATGAGCGACACGACGATGTAAAGTCCCCACACCAGTATCGCCACGACGTTCTTGGCCAGAGTCTCGTTGAAGTCACCCCCCTTCTCCTCAGCTCGTTTCTGCCTGAGCATGATGTACAGGGAGTGGGTGGCATAGTTGAGGTAGCGGAACAGGAAATAGAGGGCTACGACCATAGACAGCTTGGCCAGCGAGAGCTGGATGTACTTAGGCTCGTCAATGATGATACGGGTGAACATCTCTGTACAGGCAGCAGTCATCTCGAAAATGTCGGCAGCCCAGTAGAAACTTGCTATGATGGCACCTACGGTAGCTACAGGCACTATGGTCTGCTCAACGAAATCGAATACCCAGGTCTTGTGGATATACAGCCCCTTGTTCATCGCCTTGTCGAGCTCGCCGTTGTTGCGTTGGGTTAAGAGCTTGCGCTGCTCCTCGAATGTGGGCGCATTTTTTATAATGCGTGCCACGAGGATGTAACGCTCATACATGTTGAGCAAGTCGTAGATGCAGTTAATGGTTTCCACAGCTGCCAGCAGGAATGTCCACCAAATGATGACCTGCACACACATGAGCGTGTATCCCAGCCACGAGAAGATGCACGACACGATGAGCACCACGAGCGAGATGCCGGAATAGACCATGTCTATGAATGGCAGGTGGTTCTTATGGCGCATCATGCTGAAATACTGCCAGATGGTAAATACCAGTATTATAGGAGGACAGATGAGGCTGACCAGATTGTTCGGAATCAGGATGATTCGGAAGATGATGATGGTGAGGGCCATCGAGATGAAAGGCATATATATAGCCACACCACGCCAAGTCTGCTCGGGCTTCAGGCGAACGAGCAACGAGATAAGTATTGCCTCAAACAGCCATGCAAAGTTGATCATCAGCTTCGAAGCCATTATATACAGGTTGAGCGATATGAACTGGTTGGCAATAGTGATGGCAATGGCAAAGATAAACACGCCGAGTGCCAGTACAATGGTGGGGAGCTGTTTCTTGTAGCCCTCATAGTCGAAGTGGAGCCACCCTTTCAGCACTTTGGCCTCAAACTTCTGGGCAAACTTCGGGAAGAAACGCTTGGTCAAAGCCGGTATCGTTCTCAGGATAATGTTGCTCAGCAGTGTGGCCAGAAATATGTAGAAGAGCATGAATACGCTGACAGCCAACACGATGGGCCCGCGCCATTCGGAAAACCGCTTGCCTTTGGTGCCAAATGCACGATACTTGTCGTTGTAGTCGCGCTTGGCATGCTGAATCTGTTGAGGCAGTGCACGCAATACTTTGAAATAGTTGACTCCTGCATCCTGAAACAGGTTGTTCTGTATGTCTTTATACTTGTTTTGTGAGTAGTTATAGAGTTTACCAACCTTGTCGGTTACAAGCGAGTAATACTGCTGGTCTTCCTCGATTGAATTGAGAATGCGCATCAAGTTGTTTCTAAGAGCCTTGGCATAAAGCAGACAGCGCTCGCGGTCTTTCTGCTCCTCTTTGCTCAGAATGAACGGCTTGGCAGCTTGAACCTTGCCTTCAGCATCTTCAATTTTCTCGCTCATCTTTTGGTTAATGGAGTCTGTGGCTGTCATCTTACTGCCCAATTCAATGGCCGGCGGCAACTCGCGCAACGATGCTATGAGGCTGTCATATCGGGCAATTTCGCTGGTCATGCGTGAACGGATGCGGTCGTATGGAATGTTGGTCTTGTTCAGCTGCTTGTAGAGCGAGGCAGCCTCGTTACATGCATAAGCTACATCGAAAGTGAAGTCGTTCTTCTGAGAATAGAGCATTAACCCTATTTGCTCACTACGTTTCATGTAGACAATCAGCTGCTTATGCTGTGCCGCGCTTTGCTGCTCATAGAGCATCATGAACGATTTTTGCTCCCGATAACTCTGCTCAAGCTCCAGACGCAGTACGCTGAGAGTCTGCGCAAGGTCCTTCTCCTTCAACACAGCATGTGCAGGCAGCGCCTGTATCAGTGCTATGGTTAGTACCATCAATAGGTTGGTAATCTTATTCATTGTCATCAAATAGTTTGTTCATACTCTTGTATATCTTCTTTCCAATGGAGCGAGTCTTGGTTTCGTCGCCAATTTCGTCGGTGATATACTCGCCATAGCTCATGGCATCGCTCGCAGCGTCCTCTTGTCCTTCGTCCATGTAGTCGTTGAGCCGATGTTGCAGATGGTTCTTGATGTCGAGTAGCAATCCCTTGAATCCCTTATTCTTCCTGAATGCAAGATAGGCGCGTTTGCGTTTCAAGGCAAACAGGCGAAGCGTCCGCCCAAGCCATCGCATGCCTTTCCATGTGGCTTTAAGCCCCTTGAGGCACTCTTTGCCGATGAGCACGATGGTCGGCCTTAAGTGTATAATACCCCTGACGGTGGCTTTTGCAACCCATACCGTTCCGCGAACGGTGGCTTTGAGAGCAATGATGCTCCATTGCCATAGTTTATGCAACGTGATGAGTGTCAACTCCACACACAATTTGAGTGTGTCCACACACCACCTGCGTGCCATGTGTATCTTTTCTTGTGTGCTGTTGTCGTTCCAGAAATCAACACATGCTTGCAGCATCATCTTAAGCAGTACAAACACCAGCCGTAAGCCTTTGATGATGAGCTTCAGTAGTTTGACAATACACTTAATCAGCAACTTGAGCAGCAAACGGCAAATTTCGGATAGCATTTCGCTGCCCGATTTGTCGTCGTTGATGTTATGTCTTGATTGCTCTGTGTCCATAATTGCTGATTGATTATGATTTCTCCCTGCTACTTCTCTGCCAGCTCAATTGCTGCGTAGTTTGTTCTCCCTGCTACTTTTCTGCCAACTCAATTACTTCGAGGTCTTTTATCTCGGCACCGTCTATGGTAAATCTCACGAGTGTCCTTACTTTGTGGAATCCCGATACACCTGCTGCTCCTGGGTTGATGTGGAGCAGTCCGAGTGTTTTGTCGTACATCACTTTGAGTATGTGGCTGTGACCGGATATGAACAGCTTTGGCGGCCGGGCGAATATGCTTCCTCTTATTGAGGGGTCGTAGTTGCCTGGATATCCTCCTATATGTTTAATCAGCACTTCTACGTCTTCACACTTGAATCTGTATTTCTCGCTGAAGGTCATGCGTATGTCGCCGCCGTCTATGTTGCCATATACAGCTCTTAATGGTTTCAGCTCTGCCAGCCGGTTGGCAACTTCCATGGTGCCTATGTCGCCTGCATGCCATATTTCGTCACACTCTGCAAAGTGTTTTGCATAGCGCTCGTCCCAGTATCCGTGTGTATCAGACAGGAGTCCTATTCGTTTCATCTTATCAGAAGTATTATTGCTGTCACTATGAAAGCGGTTCCTATAAGTGCATTTGCTATCTTTTGGAAGTGGCGGAACTTCAGCGAAAGTGTCATTGTGTGGCGGCTGGCGGTTGCCATGAGGTAGACAATCAGCACTACTGGTATTGCTGAGGCGAGTGCGAAGGCGGGTGGTGCCAGTGCTCCCAGGCTGTGGGTTGCGGCCAGGGGCATCATCATGCCGAAGTAGATGATTGCGCTCTCGGGGCAGAAGGCGAAGGCGAGCATCAGTCCGAGTATGAATGCTCCTGCAGGTCCGCTACGGTTTATTGTCTTGCCGCAGTCGTGGCATTCGTCGCCATGGTGCTCATGGTGGTGAAACACGCGGTACAGCATGAACATACCTATTAGTAATAATATATAT